>JAFQBG010000026.1 GCA_017416705.1 Bacteroidaceae bacterium | reverse complement strand
CATAACGCATCTGCTTGAACTGAGAAAGCCTCCTGTTCGCACATAGAAAAACGCCCCTGCAAAATAATTAAGCCCAAAGTCTGAAAAAACTTTGGGCTTAATTATTTGCTTATGCAATTTATTGTACAGACTCTTTTTTCTTATAGTAATTGTCTATATCCTCCAATAGCTCATTGGTGTGCTTGTTGATATATATGCTGCACGCTGCAAACGATATGAACGATATTATAAATGTCATGGTGGCAAATGTGTCGTTCAAAATTCCATCGGCCGAGAATATCGCCGTTAATAAACTTGTGATTTGTACTCCCATTATGTGCATTGTTCTCATATTCTATAAATGGTTTTAGTTATTGTAAAACGGTGTTCGATTGCTTCTTTTATGCTTATGCTTGTGGTTGCTTATGTTCAAAAAAAAGATTTTATGGGGCCGAGTCACGCTATTTAAATTCAAATTATTTCCTGTCGTTCTCGAATGACCAAAAAATAAGGTTGTTTGCTCCGGCGTTGTCCTCTTTTATTTTTAGCTTGGCTTCGTGAATTTTTTTCTTCTTGCTGTACAGGATGACCTTTCCCACGACGCCTCTTTCGCCTTTTTCCGGCAGAACTTTGATAATCATTTTGTACCTGTTGTTTGCAAGTATCTTTTCTCTTTCGTCGAGAAAACTCTTTACATACTCCTTTTCTATGTAGTCTTTGTATATACAATAATGTTCGGAAAGGTTGCTTACCCATGAATTTCTTTTCGTAAATCCGTAGCGTAAAAAATCTACCCATTCCATGCACTTCTCAAAGAAACACTCGCAGAAAAATCTTGTTTTGTAAAGTTGATTGTTTTTCATAATATAATATTTTTAAAATTTTCTTCTGTGTTTAATGAAAAAACATTATGTTTGCCGAAAATATTCGGCTTTTAGCCGTTTATGACTGAAATAGGTTGTTTGGTGTTGTTTGTATTTTTAGTTTGTTAGCCGATTGTGGCTACAAATATAAATCTAAAATACAAAAATGATGTTGTTAAATTAGCAAAATTTGTCTATTTAGAATTTGTCTTGACAAGATGGGCGTGGCAAACAATTCTATTTTGTTTTTTTATAAATACTTACACGTAAAAAAAAGAAAATGGAGAGTACAATAAAAAGTCGAGTTCTTAAAGTTCTTGAATATAAACATTTGAATGCTAACAGTTTAAGTCGCATTTTGGGAATACCTCAAAGGACCATAAATCGCCAAGTGAATGAGAATGGTAAAATAGGTATGGAGTTTGTGTATTCTCTGTTATCTAAGTTCACCGACATATCGCCGGCGTGGCTCATTCTGGGCGACGGCCCTATGTTGTGTCCTAAGGAGCTTGGCCTTCTTGCCAAGGAGTGTGCACCGTTTTATAGTGATTTGCCTGTCACAGCCGGATATAAAGATACTTATGACCCTGTTCGCGAAACGCCATCGGGTTATATTTCCATGCCCAACCTGTATGCTCAATTCTATTTTCCTGTGTTGGGTACTTCCATGGAGCCGGAAATACATTCGGGCGATATAATAGGTGTCAACAGGGTGGAGTCGTTACGTGAACTCGATTCCGAGAAAATATATATGATAGTGACTAACGAGTCCAGAATGATAAAACGTTGCTATCCTCACAAGGACGATCCCGAGCTTATGTGGTGCGTATCGCCCAATTACCCTGCTTTCACTATTAACAAAAGCGACATTTGCGCCATATTCCATGTGGTGAACAGAATAGAACGCCTGTGACGCGCTTTTGTCGATAGGGGGGTGGAATTACTCTTCGCTGTACCGTCGATAGGGGGGTGGAATTACTCTTCGCTGTACCACGATGCGTACATTACATAGTCGTTGGCTATGCGTTCCACTATTTCTTTTTGTTGCTCGGGGCTTACTTCCTTAATTTTTTTGGCAGGGACACCGGCATATATACATCCGGCCTCTACTGTCATGCCCGAGGGTATAAGTGCATTGGCTGCTACAATTGCGCCGCTCTCGACAACGGCATTGTCCAGCACGGTGGCTCCCATTCCTATAAGACAATTGTCTTGTATGGTGGCTCCGTGTATGGTTGCATTGTGCCCTATGGATACATTGTTGCCTATTGTGGTTTTTGAACGCTTGTATAGTGTGTGTATCACAGCACCATCCTGAATATTTACTTTATTCCCTATTGTAATGGTATTCACATCGCCACGTAACACCGCGCTGTACCACACAGAACAGTCGTCGCCCATTGTCACATCGCCAATTATGGCGGCAGTCTCGGCGATGAAACAGTTTGCACCTATGACAGGCCGAAATCCTCTTACTTTTTTTATTATAGCCATACCTGTTTTTTATTTTTGCTAAGATACGTCTTTTTTTTTACGGAGCCGACAAAAATGCCGTTTTATTGTATTTCGCCCAGCGTTTGACGCAGCAGTATGTTCAAATTGTCTTCGTCGTGCTCCTTTTCCTTGTTTAATTTCACCAAAAAATCGGCGGTTGTTTTCAGTGCCTGATTAATTGTGCCGGGGTCGTCGCAGTCGTGTGTCACTTTCTCTAAACGCTGAATGAGGCGATGAAACAGTGCTAATGTCTCGTTGTGCACATCGCCTATGGTCACTTTGTTCTCTTTTTTTCTTGACATGGATTTTTCTTAATTTATTGTTTTCATAATTGACAAATATATAACCATGTACCCTCGGACAGGTTGTTTATTTGACAAAAATTATACAAGCGAGTCGTTTTGTCAATTTTACAACCATATAGCCTTTGAATGATATTTTTTTTGCAGTGGATTATTAACTATCAAAAAACAAAAAAAATGTTATCACAAAAATTTATTACAGGAATGAGCGGTGCCATGGGGCTGTTCTCGGGAGTAAAAGGACTCTTCGACTCGGCAAAAGCGGCTCGTGAACAAAAAAGGCTGCTCAACGAGAAAAAAGCCGAAGAGGCTGCTTGGTTCCGCCGAAATTATTACGGAAACTACATGGATAGCTCCGCTGCGCGTGCTGCCATGAAACGCGTCGAAAAAACTCTTCACAACCACAACAAACAGAACAGGGCCTATGAAAAAATTACGGGTGCCACACCCGAACTGACACTTGCTCGAAACAGACAGGCGCTGAACAGCATGGAAAATGTAGTGACAAATCTGGCCGCACAGGACGATGCTCGCAAAAATCAAATAGAGAGCATCCACCGACAAAACGTAAATGCGTTGAACAACGCCGAACTTGCCCAACTGAACATGCAGGAGCAGCAGGCTGCACAATCGGCTGCGGGTGGCTTTAACTTACTAAACAACGCCTTGCTCGGGGCTACTTGGGGCAAAGAAAAGTAATATAAAAACACGAAGCCATGAACAATATCGCTGCAAACGATTTAGAGGCCCTTGTCGGGTTAGAGAAAGAAAATGTAAAAAGAAAACAGCGTCAGCATAATGCTGCGTTGATGGTCGATTTTGCCACAAACCTACTGACAATGTTATCGCGAAACAAGGGTGGACGCTACTCGGTGGCAACCAATTATGCCAATACGTCCAATGCACGACTGGCCGAGGCGCAAGAACGGTTACTGAATGCACAACGCGACTACAACGGGCGTCGCGCCATGCTTACATTCAAGGATATGCTTGGCAGGAGCAACGCCAACACCGGCGGCAACGGGAATTATATCAAGGTGCCAAAAAGAGCAATCCCCGGCGGCTCCTCGTTGCTCAGCAGGCCCATAACATTGCAAGCAGGTTTGCAGAAACCCCGAAAACCTCGTCTGCTGGACCTCTCGGGGTATAATAAAAAAAACAAATACAATAATAAAAAATAACTATGAGCACTTTTAATGAAAACAATGGTATCTACGGATATCAGCAATCTAAAACAAAGAAACAAAAGGATATGCTTGGCCTTAATCACGATGCCTATTCGCAAGCCAAGGAAAATGAGAATTTAGACGACATCAAAATGGGCATGAGGCACAACGCTATGGTGTGGGACAACCACATAAAAAACCTGAATAGCCGTGACCTTTCCGAGGTAAAACAGAACTTGTTGGACCGACAAAAGAACTTCCTTGTTCCGCAGGATACCGAGGAGCGTCGTCGTCGCCTTTTTGTGACATCGCCCGGTGTGGTCGATGAGGCTATAAACGGTTATTACGAACAAACGTTCAAGCCAAGGCTTGCCGAGGAACGCAAGAAAGCCGACGACAAGGCCTTTGCCGATTACAGTAAATACGCGACAGTGCCGGGAGCCGACCCTTTCACCGCGCTTGGAAAAATGAAAAGCACATCCGACCCGATAGCCGCCCTTGACAGAACCATCAGCAACGACGATGGCAGCCTTGATAAAATAGCCCAACGATATGCGGCTTATGCCGGGCTCGACCCCTCGGAGTATCGTCGCACCGTTCTTGAACCGGCCTTGCGCAGTAGGGCAGTGAACGAGTTTGTCGATGAGAGCATGCCTCGCAACACCGCCGAGTACATAGGACGTAGCGCATGGCGCAATTCCTTGGCGGGTGGTCTTGTCGATTTAGCCTTACAAGGTCATTCGAAAAACAGTAATTGGCGTTATATAGACGATGCGGCAATGGAAAAGTACAACCCATCGTCGGCGGCACGTTTGGCAGGCGGCGTGGGCGGACTTTTTCTCGACTCCGGAGTATTTGCCGGTATCGGTGCCGCCGCTTCGAAACTGACAGGCGCAGCCACCAATTTCATAAAAAACAAAGCCGTTACCACATTGCTGTCCAATGGAGCGGCAAACGGCCTCACACGCAAAACAGCCGAGCAGATAGTGAAAAACGGCATGGTAAGCAGTCTGAGTACAAAGATTGCGCAAAGCTCCACCACGCAAGGATTGACCTTAGGCGCATACGACGCCGCCCATAGTGTAGTGAACGATTTGCTGCATGGCGAACAGGTCGATGCGTCGTCGGCTGCATCGGCATTTGCTAAAGGAGCCGGCACAGGTGTTTTGTTGGGCGCAGTGGGAACGCCGCTCAAAGAACTGTCGCGAGGCCTGACGGGCGGCAAGAAAATAGCTGCCTCCACAGGCGTTCTCAGTGCCGAGTCGGCGGTGTTCACAGCGTCAACGGAGATAGACAAAGCATCCCAAGGGATTGAAATTGAACCCATTGACTTGTTGAACGACTTTGGCGAGAGTGCCGCTACTTTGCTTGCAATGCGCATGCTGCATTGGCGTCCCTCGGGCGGCGAACACAAGCTGAACACAGTGGGCCGTCTGCGTCAGGAATATCGTTTCTCCATGGCCGAGTCGAAAGAACTGTCCGATGCAGGAGTGAACCCCGATGCCTTTATTGCCAACCTCGAAAAAAGCCTTAATGTATATCAAAAAAACAGCGGCAAAGCACAGGAAAGTGTTCGCGAAGACTACCTCAAACTAATGTCGAACTCGGGCTTGTCGGCATCGACACGTGCAAAACTGCTATACATCGTCGAGAATAAGATATCCTCGACACCACCGGCTGCAGTCGATTACAAAGTCGAGAAACTCGGCAATGGCAACTACGAATTTACCACGTTCGATGCCGAGGGGTTGCCCATAGAAAAACAAATTTGTAACGGCGATGAGGCTTTAAGAAGTGCCTATTTTACCAAAACAGGCAGTTTGCGCCGCAACAGAATAGCAAACAGCGAGCAGCTGCTCATGCAAAACTACGACTCGCAGAATTTCTTTCGTCAGGCAGGGCTTTATGCTCGCGAGACGGGTACCGATGTCGATGCCATCTCCGATGCCATGTATCGTAAGGCTAACAAAGAACCCCTCACCGCATCGGAGGAGCAGATGATGAACGATATTTTGCAACGTTCCAACTACGCCGATAGCGAGGTTGCCACCATGCTGCACGATATTCGCCGTTCGTTGGAGCAACAATACAATTTGAACGAAGGCAGCCTGTTGGAGGCTGTTGACAAAAGCGTGTTCCACTGTTCACCGCGCGAAAACGAGGCGCTCAACGCATACGAAAAAGCCATGGAAAACGAGGTTCGTGCCTTGTACGGCGGCACATCGAAGGAGCGCATGCAGGAGCTCCAATCTGCCGACAGCCGATACTCGGGGCTTGGAAACGACGAACTGAAACGACAAGAACACGAGGACTACGTGGCATCTACAATAGAAAAAGGGCTGCGCCCCAACGAAGGCTCCATACCCACACTGAGCGAACGCTACGGAATATTTGCCAACGGAATATATAAACCCGAAGACTGGAACTCGGAGTATGTGTGGAATACCCGTCGCAACCGTCATCGTGTCGAGGATATAGAACAGATGGGCAACGAGGCCATGAAACAAGCCCGGAAGCTCGGCAGCGAAATAGAACTCATATTCGACGAAAGCGAGATTTCCACACGCGACCCCGAATATGTCAATAAGGTACGTTCGTTGGGCTGGTACGACGAGGTGCGAAACAAGATTGTCATAAACTTGCCCAACAACATGAATGTATCCGAGGTCAAAAGCACTGTGGTACACGAGATTGTCGGTCACAAAGGCTTTGCCGAACTGTTTGGCAACTATTATTACGATTTCCTCGAAGAGGTCTATGCACGCGGTAGCAAGGAGGTGCGCGAAGGCATTGAACAACAAGCCATGCGTAAGGGTGGCTCATACCATGCCGGTGCCGATGAATACCTTGCCATACTATCCGAAAGAACACACACCACGCCCGAACAGCGTAGCATAGTGCGTCGTTTCTACGATTTTGTCAGGGATATGTTACGCCGTTTCAACCTGTACAATTCCGAGATTTCCGAGAGCGAGCTCGTGTCGCTCATACAAAGGCATCACAGTGCCATGTCGGCAAGAAAACAGGGCGGCAGCTATCGACGCAAGGCATTTACTCCTTTTGAGACAGCATGGCGCACCGACGGCGGCTATTACAACGATATAGTGGCTCGCCAACGATACGACAGATATATGCAAAAAAATCCCGAACTCGACGGCATCGCTTCGGGCTTCCACGACTTCAAACGCCACATGTACGATGTATCTGCCGACGACATGCCGCAATACCGTTTTCGTTATATCGGCGAGCAGGGAGCGCGTAATATCAGCGATGTCGAGCCTAAATATCTTGATAAATTGGATATTGCCCAAAAAATGGTTCGTATGGGTTTCGATTACAACATGATAGCCGACAAAACAGGCTGGGAAATGGGGCTCGACGGTAAATGGCGAATGATAATCCCAAACGATGTCCACAACGTTGAGATTAGCGACTATGTATATCGTTCGCTTCGACTACGCGATTTCAAAAGAGCCTTCGACTACTCCAAAATAATAGCCAAAAGTCCCCAAAAACGTACAAAAAGCGAAAAACAGTTCATTGAAAATATTTACAAAGAGAATTTGCCCTATGACGAAAATGCCACCCTTGGCGACATCATGTACGAACCGGTATTCTTCTCGGCCTATCCCGAACTTGCCGATGTGCCGGTGAAATTTGTGAAAGCCAAAGACACTCCGGTGCTGTATCATAATTGGAGCAATTGTCTGCTTGTCGATAAAAAAGTATTCGACAACCCAGACAAAGAACTCCTTTTCCTGTCGGCAGTTCAACATATCGTTCAGAATATCGAGGGGCAACGCTTTCTGTCAATGAACAAAAGGGAAATAACCGACGATGTCCGCGAACAATACTTAGATGCACAGTCTATGGCAAACAAAATAAAAAAAATGGTGTCCGAGGGTGCGACAAAGCGTGACGTCGATCCGTTAAGGTGGAAGTTATATAAAAAGCATAAAGTAAGATTTTCGGAATTCTCCGACTTATACAAATCGCTCGAAGACTATGCCGAGAAGGAGGCTGCAAATTACAATGGAAACTATCCGCCCGAGCAAAGAGTGAATATAGCAACCTACGAAGACATCGAGTACGATATGAAACAAGGGCCGTTGGATGTAATGAGGAAAAAATATGAGAAATATAAAAAAGAAAACAGCATGTACTACGATAAACCGGAACAGATGACGTTGCGCGAGGCCGAGCGCATCAGGCAGTTCGACGATAAATGGTCCTACGACCGTATCTATAAAAAGAAATAAAACCCATAACAAGCTATGAATAAGTTTCTGAACAAAAACGTAAGACCGGCACTGCAACAAAAAGACGAAATCCTGCAACCCGAACCCGGCAAGGCTTTCGACTTCCTTAGCCAATGTGCAGCATGCTGGAATGCTCTGGATGAGGCGCGTCGCAAAATGCGACGTAGCCTCATGTATAGCTATGGCGATCAATGGGGCGACTATGTGCGCGACCCCGATACATCGCAATATATAACCGAAGGCGACTTAATAAAAAAGAATGGCAAGGTGCCGCTGAAAAACAACATGATAGCCCCCATTCTGAACAACGTCGATGGACAATTACGCCAAAATACAATGCGACCTATATGCGTGGTGCGCGACAATAGCGAGTCGAAACTCGGCGAAATGATGTCGGTGGCGGTAGAGTATGTACACGACATAAACGAAATGGAGGAACTCGACTCCAACAGCATGCGCATGCTGTTGAACGGTGGCATGACGGCACAACGCATAGAATATGGCATCAACTACTCCAAGGACAAAAGAGACGTCTGGGTGTACGGCGTGAACCCTTCGCGTCTGTTTTTTAATACCAATCTCGAAGACGTACGCATGTGGGACATAACATGTGTGGGCGAACTATTCGACATGCCGCTGGACGATGTGCTGGCCCATTTTGGTACCACACCCCAAGAAAAAGAGAGAATAAAAGATATATATGGCAATGCCGATGGCAACCAATATGTATCGTCGGCGTTGCAGGGCGACGAGACGCGTCACCTGACATTCTACGCACCATCGCGCAGCGATTTATGTCGTGTCATTTTGGGTTGGAACTTGGAGTCGCGCGACGCCTATCTGTGGAACGATACCTTGCATGGTACTTGGGGCTATTTGCCATATACAAACGATAGCAAGCAGCTGCTTGACATCGCCAATGCCAAACGCAGGGAGCGAGCGCAGCAAAAAGGCATTTCCGATGACGATTGCCTGCTCATAGAATACGAGTATGCCACAGAAAGATATTGGTATTACAGATACATGTCGCCCTATGGCGATGTTCTTAAAGAGGGGCGCAGCCCCTATTGGCATGGCGAGCATAATTACGTGCTGCACCTATATCCTCTGGTACAAGGAAAACTCGGCAATTTTGTAGAGCAATTCATCGACCAGCAGCGAGCCATAAACCGCACCGCCACATTAATAGATTTCATTCGCGGAACATCGTCCAAGGGAGTCCTTGTTGTCGATGACGACGCTTTCGAAAGCATGACACGCGAGGAGGTCATAGACGAATATGTCCGTTACAACGGAGTGCTGTTCGTGAAACTGAAACCGGGACAAAGCATCGACGGGGTGGTGCGCCAGTATAACAGTGGGGCAGCGGTGGCAGGCGATTTCGAACTGCTCAACCTGCAACTGCGCCTCATAAACGAGATTTCGGGAGTAAACTCGGCCATACAAGGCCAGTCGCCAAAAGCAGGAACACCGGCAAGCCTCTATGCGCAACAGGTACAAAACTCATCGCTCAACCTGAAAGGATTGTTCGACTCGTTTCGAACTTTTCGTCGCCGACGCGATATTAAACTGATGAAAACCATTCAGCAGTACTACACCGAACAACGCTACATGGACATAGCCGGCACCGACTATTCCGAGGAGGCAAAATGGTATTCGCCACAGAAAGTACAAAACGCCGAATTCGACCTCACAATATCCGAGGGCTACAATACACCCGCATATCAAATGATAGCCAACGACTTCCTCATGGAGCTTTTCAGGGTGCAAGCCGTGGATGTGAAAACAATGCTCGAAAACAGTTCCTATCCCTTTGCGAAGAAAATTCTGGAAGCCATAAAACGCAACGAGGAGCAGGCGGCAAACAATGCGCCAATGAGCGGTATTCCACCCGAGCTGTTGTCGCAGCTGTCTGCGGCGCAACAGCAGGAACAATCCTTGCAATGATATTCCCGTCGATAATCATGGCAAGAACAGTTTCTTTGTTTTGTTTGTTAGTAAGTTTTTTAAATTTCTGAGAATTATTTTCCCCGATGCAGAACTTTTAATTTCGCCGTTTTTTTATATTAAAACCGTTTGTTTGTTTCTTTTTCCTTGGTTGCATAGTGCGCTATGCTTCCTTTGAAAAATAAATGCCCCCGCTGTTTTGCTCTATAAAAAACTTGGCGAAATAAATTTAAATAACTTCTAAATTATATATAGTATCGTATTGAAGAATTATATAAAATTTGTATCTTCGCAAACAGAAAAAAACGTCTATGTTTAATTAAAAAAATATTCGAAAAATGAGAAAATTCCTTTCTTTCTTCGCGATGGTAATTGCAGTGGCTGTAATTGCGGTAAGCAGTTCGTGCAGCACCGCAAAATCGGTGAATAGTTCATTTACCAAAAACGGTTACACCATGGCGGTGTTTAGCCCGCAACGGCAGGTCGAGGTGGCTCCGGTATTGAACGCCTTTCCTCCGTTCAGTCACAACGCCATGGGCTACATAAAGACAGGCGATGCCACAACGACATTTGTCTATGCTGTCGATGCAGCCATTTGGGACTCCTATTGTGGTGCATTGCAGGCAGCAGGCTTTATGGGCACCGAAAAAGGATATGTCAAGGGCGATAAAAGCACAGGCTTGGCCTATAAGGTAAGTTCAAAATTCACAACCATCTACAAACAAACATATTTGTTGGTTACATATTCCTACGATACATTCTGATGCATCCTGCAACCAAAATCATGGCAGGCAGGCACTTTTGTTCCCACAGCCCGTCATGGTCGGGCAGTGGTGTCTATTCAAAATAAATATAGTAGCGACATTAATGTCGCTACTATATGAAATATATATTCCAAAACAAAAAACATAATTTAGTTTCCCTTATTTTTATGAACGAAAAAGAACGTATATTGGAGCTTCGCGAGTTGCTGCACCGCCACAACCATAATTACTATGTGTTGAATGCCCCCACCATAAGCGACATGGAATTCGACATGCTCATGCGCGAATTGCAGGACTTGGAAGAGAAAAATCCGGATACGTTCGATGCAAATTCTCCTACGCAACGTGTGGGTAGCGACATCACCAAGGAATTCAAGCAGGTGCAACACAAATATCCCATGTTGTCATTGGGTAACACCTACTCGAAGGAGGAGGTTGCCGATTTCTACAACAGGGTGAAACGTGCCTTGAACGACGATTTCGAACTATGTTGCGAATTAAAGTTCGATGGCACTTCAATATCCTTGACATATTCCCAAGGGGCATTGGTGCAGGCTGTCACACGTGGCGATGGCGAAAAGGGCGACGATGTAACAGCCAACGTCAGGACAATACGCTCCATTCCGTTGCGGTTGTCCTCGCGTGACTGTCCGAGCGAGTTCGAGATACGTGGCGAGATACTCATGCCTTGGTCGGTATTCGACACCCTGAACAATGAACGAAAAGAAAACGGCGAGCCATTGTTTGCCAACCCTCGTAACGCGGCATCGGGAACATTGAAACTGCAAGACTCCACTCAGGTGGCAAAACGTTCCCTCGACGCCTATCTCTATTTTTTGCTTGGCGACGAGCTGCCTGCCGAGGGGCATTACGAAAATCTCATGGCGGCAGCACAATGGGGCTTTAAAATATCCGAAAACACATGTAAATGTAAAACATTGGAGCAGGTGTTTGCTTTCATCGACCGGATGGATGTAAAACGCAAAACGCTGCCATTTGCAACCGATGGAATAGTCATCAAAGTCAATTCGTTGCGCCAGCAGAAACACCTTGGCTATACCGCCAAATCGCCCCGATGGGCCATAGCATATAAATTCCAAGCCGAAACGGCAGTCACCCGTCTTAATTCGGTGTCATACCATGTGGGGCGTACCGGCGTTGTCACCCCTGTTGCCAATTTAGAGCCTGTGCAGTTGTCGGGCACCGTTGTTAAACGCGCCTCGTTGCATAATTCCGATATCATAGAAAAATTCAACCTGCACATAGGCGATATGGTGCGCGTCGAGAAGGGCGGCGAGATAATCCCCAAGATAACCGGCGTGGAGCCGACCGACGGTCAGGAGCAAAGGGAAAAAATCCTTTTCGTGTCGCATTGTCCCAAGTGCGGCACCATGCTGGTGCGCGAGCCGGGTGAGGCGGCATATTACTGCCCCAACGATAGTGGTTGCGCCCCGCAGCAGAAAGCCCGCATCGAGCATTTTGTCTCGCGCGATGCCATGAACATCGACTCCATGGGCCCCGAAACAATCGAAATGCTATACAGCCTCGGCCTTGTAAAGGATGTAGCCGATTTATATACCTTGGACCCTGCCGACATGATATTCCTGCCGCGCATGGGCACTAAATCGGCCGAAAATATGGTCTTGGGAATAGCGGCATCAAAAAACGTTCCGTTCGAGCGGGTGCTGTTTGCCTTGGGCATAAGATACGTGGGCGAAACCGTCGCCAAGCGTCTGGCAACAGCGTTCAAGAACATAGACAGCCTCATGTCGGCCACCATACAACAGATGATGGATGTCGAGGAGATAGGCGAGCGCATTGCGACAAGCGTACATCGCTTTTTCTCACAAGAAAAAAACATACTACTGATACAACGCCTCAGAGCAGCCGGCCTCACATTCGAACTATCGTCCGAAGTACTTGGCGAGCGCACCGAAAAACTAAAAGGCAAAAGCATAGTCATAAGCGGAGTGTTCGAAAAACACTCGCGCGACGAATACAAAGCCATGATAGAGAAGCATGGCGGCAAAAACGTGGGTAGCGTCAGCAAGGCAACCTCATTTATTCTGGCAGGCGAAAATATGGGGCCAAGCAAAATGGAAAAAGCACAAAAATTAGGCGTTCCGCTTGTAAATGAAGATGAATTCCTTGCCATGCTGGAACGCGAATAAATAAAAAAAGTTTATATTCATTGCATGGCGGTTGCCACCGGACAAAAACCGTTTGCAGGGGAAAATAATTCTCAAAAATTATCCGAATTCTCAATAAAAACAATATTTATCTATAAAAATATATATTATTGACAAAATTTGATGTAATTTTGTCACATAAAACAAATTGTTCAAGAATATGCAATGATATTTGGCGGTTTTCTTGTAACAAAAATAAAAATAATTTCAAATATTCATGATGCGAAAAAGATTGACAGGTATGGGCGTAGCGTTGGTTACACCCTTTACGGAAAATGGCGATGTAGATTATATAGCACTCGATAACTTGGTGCAGACACAATTAGACGAGGGTACCGACTTCCTATGTGTTCTTGGCACCACAGCCGAAACTCCCACGTTGAACAGTTCCGAGAAACGTAATATACGAAAACGCATCATCGAAAAGGTAAATGGTCGCATTCCCATACTCTTGGGCATGGGTGGCAACTGCACAGCGGCACTCGTACAGGAAATAAAAGACGAGGACCTCACCGGTGTCGATGCCATTCTCTCTGTCACCCCCTACTACAACAAGCCAAGCCAGCAAGGGCTGTACGGTCATTATAAAGCAATAGCACAGGCTACATCCCTGCCCATCTATCTGTACAATGTGCCGGGACGTACAGGCGTTAATATACTGCCCGAAACGGTGTTGCGTTTGGCAGCCGAATGTCCCAATATCGTTGGCATAAAGGAGGCATCGGGCAATTTGGAGCAGATAAAGACAATAATAGACAATGCCCCCCAAGGGTTCGACGTTCTCTCGGGCGACGACGGACTTATATGCGACATCATGAAATTGGGTGGGGTAGGTGCCATAACAGTGTTTGGCAATGCCTATCCGGGTGCCTTCACCCAAATGGTTCACCATGCCGCCGAAGGTCGTTACGACGAGGCAGCCGTGCTCAACAACGCCTTTGCCAATATATGCTCGTTGCTATTTGCCGACGGTAATCCGGCAGGCGTCAAATCGTTGTTGGCACACCAGAACAAAATGGGTAACAATCTGCGTTTGCCACTTGCACCGGCACGTAAACAGGTCGATGACGACATGAAACAGGCCATGCAGACGCTCGATGCCTTTCTTGCAAGCCGATAATGGCAGTAGCAGCATAAACCGAAATCCGTTTTGCGTGGCACACCGTTTCTAAATTTACAAATATGAATGAGCTAAAATTATTGCTCGATGAGAAAGTAAAAAAATACAATTGCAAGGACTTTATAAAAAACGACCCTGTGCAATTTGTTCATGCTTTCCACACCCAAAAAGATATAGAAACAGCAGCCCTGTTGGCATCGGTCATAGCATGGGGTAACAGAACCATGATAATACGTTCGGGAACAAAAATGTTGTTCAATATAATGGACGGTTCCCCCTACGACTATGTCATGAGCGGCAAGTGGTCGCAGTTGGATGCAAACGCAAATATACATCGTACATTCTTTGTGCGCGACTTCATATATCTGTGCCGCGGCTTACAGCACATATACACACATCACGACACTATGGAGCGTCTGTTTGCCGACACCGACACATGGCAAGGAATAACCCGTCTGCGTCACGAATTGGCAGCCGCCAACAGCGGTGTCACCACCAAACACATATCGAACCCCACAAAATGCAGTGGCAAGCCAGCTTCGGCATGTAAACGATTGCACATGATGCTGCGTTGGCTATGTCGTCGCGACAACATCGTCGATGTAGGCGTGTGGCGCAATATATCGCCGTCGCAGCTAATGATGCCCTTAGACGTTCATGTGGCAAGGGTAGGGCGTCTGCTCGGGCTCATAACACGCAAACAAAACGACCGCGCCACCGTCGAGCAGCTGACAGCAAAACTATCGGAGTTCTGCCCCGACGACCCTGTGAAATACGATTTTGCACTCTTCGGCATAGGTGTCGAAGGAATAGATAAAGACATAAAACTATAAAAAAATGGCAAAGATAACAAAAGAGGATGCCTTGAACTACCACGCAGGCAAGCGTCCCGGAAAAATAGAAGTGGTCCCCACCAAACCATATTTTACTCAAACCGACCTGTCGTTGGCATATTCTCCCGGTGTGGCCGAGCCTTGTCTCGAAATACAGAAAGACGCTCAAAACGCCTATAAATATACCGACAAAGGCAATCTGGTGGCAGTAATATCCAACGGAACAGCCGTCTTGGGGCTTGGAAACATAGGTGCCCTCAGCGGAAAACCCGTCATGGAGGGCAAGGGCCTGCTATTCAAGATATATGCAGGCATAGACGTCTTCGACATCGAAGTCGATGAGACCGACCCGGCCAAGTTCATCGACGCAGTGAAAGCCATTGCACCCACATTCGGCGGAATAAATTTAGAGGACATAAAAGCTCCCGAGTGTTTCGAGATAGAACGTCGTCTGAAAGAGGAACTCGACATACCCGTCATGCACGACGACCAGCATGGCACAGCCATCATATCGGCAGCCGGCATGTTAAACGCGCTGGAAGTAAACGGAAAGAATATATCGGACATACAGGTGGTGGTGAACGGAGCAGGCGCAGCCGCCATATCATGTGCCCGTCTCTATGTGGCGTTGGGAGTGCGTAAGGAAAACATCGTGATGCTCGACAGCAAGGGCGTCATCAGCACAAGCCGTCCCGGTCTTACACCCGAGAAAATAGAATTTGCCACCGCACGCACCGACATACACACCCTGCAAGAGGCTGTGAACGGTGCCGACCTGTTCCTTGGTCTGTCCAAAGGCAACGTACTCACCAAGGACATGGTGCGTTCCATGGCAGCCGACCCCATAGTATTTGCCTTGGCCAATCCCGTTCCCGAAATATCCTACGAGGATGCCATGGACAGCCGTCCCGACGTGCTCATGAGCACAGGCCGCAGCGACTATCCCAACCAAATAAACAACGTAATAGGCTTCCCATATATATTCCGCGGAGCATTGGACACAGCAGCCACAGCCATAAACGAGGAAATGAAGTTAGCCGCCGTTCATGCCATAGCCAACCTTGCCAAGCAACCCGTTCCCGAGATTGTCAACAAAGTATATCATGTAAACAACCTCACATTCGGCAAAGACTATTTCATTCCCAAACCTGTTGACCCCCGACTGCTGCTCGAAGTATCCACCGCAGTGGCAAAAGCCGCCATACAAAGCGGTGTGGCACGCAAGGTGATAACCGACTGGGATGCCTACAAGGAGCATCTGCAAGAATTCATGGGTCGCGAGTCGAAACTGACACAGCAGATACACGACACAGCCCGTTCGCAAATGCAACGCATAGTATTTGCCGAAGGAGCCCATCCCTCCATGATGAAAGCGGCTGTAATGGCCAAGGAAGAGGGCATTTGTCAGCCCATACTGCTTGGTAACGACGAACGAATAGAAAAATTGGCAAAAGAATTAGACCTCAGCCTCGACGGAATAGAAGTCGTGAACCTGCGTCACGACCGCGAAGCCCCACGTCGCGAACGCTATGCACGCATACTCACCGACAAACGCCAACGCGAAGGCTATACATTCGAGGAAGCCAACGACAAAATGTTCGAGCGTAACTATTTCGGCATGATGATGGTCGAAACAAACGAAGCCGACGCCTTCATAACAGGCCTGTACACAAAATATTCCAACACCATAAAAGTAGCCAAGGAAGTAATAGGCCTGCAAGACGGATTTGAGCATTTTGGCACCATGCACATACTCAATTCCAAGAAAGGAACATACTTTGTAGCCGACACCCTCATAAACCGCAGCCTCGACACCGACGCCCTTGTCGATATAGCCCGTTTGAGCGAAAAAGCCGTACATTTTTTCAACCACGAGCCTGTAATGGCCATGGTATCATACTCCAATTTCGGAAGCGACAAAGACGGTAGTGCAGGCAACGTACATAAGGCAGTGGAACGACTGCATCGCGAATACCCTCAGTGGCTCATAGATGGCGAAATGCAGGTGAACGTAGCCCTTAACAGCGAGTTGCGCGATACAAAATATCCATTCTCGCGCCTCAAAGGCAAGGATGTAAATACACTCATATTCCCATGCCTCAGTGCCGCCAACAGTTCCTATAAAATGTTACAGGCATTAAGCCCCGACACCGAAATAATAGGCCCCATACAGATGGGATTGAACAAACCCATACATTTTATCGACTTCGAAAGCTCGGTACAAGATATTCTGAACGTAACCGCAGTGGCAGCGATAGATGCCATGACACATAAAAATAAATAAGGTAACACCCTTTTCTTATAAACCAAAGTCCATCATGACGACGTCATGATGGACTTTGGTTTTACGGGCATATTTATCGGCAAATCAATATAATTCTCCCTCGTTGGCAGGTCGATGGCTATGGGATGCCGTAGATAGCTCTTTTTTTCTGAATATGTTTAGTGGGTGGAAAGCAAAAACTCTTAGTTAATCTTTCTCATAATTCAGTGTGTTATATTACAGCATACAAGCCCAACCGAATTTACGGGCAATCTCTTTGAGCAGATTGCGGTCGTGTACCGGGATAATAACTTCTACTATCTCTTTTTCATTCCCGCGTGTGGCAATGTTGGCAGTGTCAAGGTCATATTGTGTCTGCATATTCATCCACACATCAGCCGGAATTCCTAATGCATTCTCAAGAGCAACTGCAACATTCAATGAAACAGAACGCTTGCCGTTGATTGTCTCACTCAAAACAGATGCTTTGATTCCGGTTTGTTCTGCCAACTGTTTCTGTGTCATTTTTCTCTCTTTCAACTCATCCTTAATCATTTCTCCCGGGTGAGTTGCTACAAACGGTGTCAAACTTTCCTTATTCATAATGCTTCGATATTTCAAACAATAATGCGTTAACTACTATACCTTCTTCATTTGGAGAACTATTGAACAATAAGCGATACTGCCTGTTTATCCAAACAGCATCAACGCCGTTCAAGTCACCTTTTTTCTTCTCATAATGAAGTGATTTAATGCAATAGAGGTCTTCTATGCGGCGTGCTGCTCTTATGTAGTTCACAACCTTCACATACTGCTTTACAACATCCTTTGCCAATTTGCGGTATTGGTTACTTGATGTTTCGCCACTTATATATAGTTCCTCTAATGCGGCATCTTCAAAATATATTTTCATTGTAATAACAAATCTATCTGAAATCCTACTGCAAATATAATAGGTATTTTTGAATAATTCGCAAAAATGCTAATTATTTTCTTGCATAAACATTTTCATTTCGTTTATTCATAGAAAAATTGTACAAGTGAATGGGTGGGAGCTTGTTCACACACACAACGAGTGTAGCCGAGAATCAACGAAGTTAATTTAATATGTTTGGACTATGAGAAAGTAAAACTATTTAATTGTCCCTCTTCGAAGAGGGACGAGCAACGCTCCGCGTTGCGGAGGGAGTTGACAAAACAACCGCACGCGATTTTGTTCTGTTATTTGTTATCTGTTCTCTTGTTTCCACTCCCTAGTCTCGACTACGTCGCTGCCACTCCCTCTCCGGCGAGGGAGAATTAAAAACCGAACGCAGCCGAAAATCAACGAAGTTAATTTAAATTGAGCAGCAAAGCAAAAACAAATTGTCCCTCTTCGAAGAGGGACGAGAAAATAGGAACTATTTTCGGAGGGAGTTGACAAAACAACCGCACGCGATTTTGCTCTGTACTCTGTTATCTGTACTCTGTGAGCAGGAGAGGCATCACCCTCCTCCTGCCCTAAATGTTATTGATTTGCTTTACATTCATCACACTCGCCTGTGTGGGTCAAAGTGATGCTCTTCCATTCGGTTTCACCACTCCATTCACCGATGTACCACACATTGCTTTCAAGGTTCGGTTTGTATTTATCCTCAGCATTTAGCTGTCCGCAGTTGAGAACCAAATCACAGGCTTCATTATCACTCTTTATTCCGAGAGAAGCAAACACACCACTTTTAATCTCTACAACTTCTGTTATAACAGAGCCAAACGTCATTTTTCCCAAATATTGGCAACCATAGAAAGCACCATCCCCAACAGTTGTAACTTTGGGAAGCGTTATGCTCTTTAGTGCGTTTGCACTATCGAATGAATAATCAATAATTTCCGTAGCATCAGGAAGTATTAAATCTATTGTGCCGCGATATTGACTATCCTCCTGAGAATTGTCTGTCAAGAGGTAAAGAGCCTCAGCAAAAGCAGGAATCATACCCAGATTCGACTTATACATAGCATATTCCGTACCCGGTACGATAATCGTGGTAATTCCGTTATCTACATACTCTTTGAGTTGCTCCACCAAGGCAGTGATATCATCTTCGGTAGCTTCAGCCTTGCCACCCAAAGTACCGTCTATGACAGGTGTTGCATCCAACGCATAGCTCTTATTGTGCTCTGTGCCGTTAGGGTTCTTCTCGGCAGTAAAGGTATAGTCTTTAAGAACCACATCGCCCTGCTTCACAATTACCGTTGCTCCCTCTGCAAACACGCCATAAAGGAAAGCGTTGCCGTTGTTGTCAGTGGTAAGGGT
>JAFQBG010000025.1 GCA_017416705.1 Bacteroidaceae bacterium | reverse complement strand
GAGCGAAAAATATGAAGTTTACTTCAATATTTTTTACAGCGAGTGCACTACTATCTTCGATGTTTACATCAAAGATATAAAGAAACGAGCGAAAAATATGAAGTTTACTTCAATATTTTTTACAGCGAGTGCACCATTATCTTCGATGTTTACATCAAAAATAGCAATAAAGAGCAACGCCATTGACACTTTAATATTTTTTAACAATTAAAGAATGTATAAACGAGACTTTATAAGCAAAGTTTAGTTAGTTTCGCATAATGCCGACAACTAATTTGTTCAGCATATTGTTTAACCATTAAAGAAGGAGGTAAATATGTCGCAAAAAGTAGTACAGCACCATTTAGTAAAGGTCTTTAACGGCAATCTATGGCAAGCGCAATTAGTACAAGGGCTATTGGAGACGAACCACATAAAATGTATGATAGAGAATGACACTTTGTCGGCTGTAACATCGCCCTATGCCACATTGGGCGGCGAGGTATGGGTGTTAGTGAACGATTGTGACGAGGAGGCAGCTACGGGAATCATAAATGATAACAAGTTAGCATCGAACCCGTTCAACTGACATAAGTACAAAAATATAAAAAGGGCATCCTGCTTGGATGCCCTTTTTATATTTGCCAATGCAATTATCAGCCCTTGATTTCTTTGATACGAGCCTTCTTACCTGTAAGAGCACGAAGATAATAGAGCTTAGCACGACGAACGCGACCTCTTTTGTTGACAGTGATGCTGTCGATAGAGGGCGAGTTGAGGGGGAATATACGCTCAACGCCTACTGTACCCGACATTTTACGTACTGTGAAACGTTTCTCATCGCCATGACCGCAGATTTTAATAACTACGCCACGATACATCTGGATACGTTCTTTTGTACCCTCGATAATTTTGTAAGCCACTGTTATGGTGTCACCGGGAGTGAACTCCATTTCGCGCTTTACATCGGTTGCAAATGCTTCTTTCGCAATTTTAAGTAAATCCATTTTTGTGATTTTTAAATTGTTTTTCTCCAACGTAACATAACAAGTTACTCTTCCTTGCCAGCGATTACGACGGAAGCGGATGCAAAGATAAGACATTTTTTATTAATAGGATACATTTACTACGATATTTTTTAATGGTGTCGCAAGAATTTCATGAATTTATTTTGCGCAAAGCTTATGTATTTGAATAAAAAAATCATATATTTGCTCGTTGTACTATAACTAAACGAAGAATGAATAGACACAGCAAATTATTTTTATATCTGCTCCTTGCTATAATATCCGTTGCATGCGGCAACCCCGAGCGTCCTTGCAGCATCAACGGCGGTAACATAGCTGTCGCAGCTGCAAGCGACGAGGAGTGTTCCGCACCGCTGAAAGCCCTATTGCAGTGCGGCCGTTCCGCTGTCGATAGTATAAAATCGCCCATCATTGGCACAGCAGCCATTACATTGAAGGCCTACCCTCCCGAAAGCCCACTGATGAATTTTGCAGCCGACGCCCTGCTGAGCGAGGCACAAAAACAGAGTACAAGAAAAATAGATATAGCCATAACCAACAAGGGCGGCCTGCGTAGCGATATAAAAGAGGGCATAATAACATACGGCGACATATACAACGTATTTCCGTTCGAGAACACACTGGCCATATTGTCGCTGAACGGCGAACAGCTGTTGCAGTTATTCAACGAAATAGCACAAGTCCATGGCGAAGCCATAAGCGGAGCAAAGCTAATCATAGCGCATGAACCCGAAAAAGACTCCTACAAATTGGCACAGGCAACAGTAGGTGGCAAAAAAATAGACAAAAACAAAAAATACACAATTGCCACATCCGACTATCTGGCACAAGGCAATGACGGCCTACACACCCTTGCCCAAGGCAGCGACAGACAGATTACCACCATATCCATACGCGATTTAATGATTAACCACATAGCGACGCTTCATAAAGCGGGCAAAGCCGTAAGCGCAAAAGAGGACAAACGAATAGAGGAACTCATTCCAACCACCAACCGATGAACATTTTTAACATAAAGCCAAGCAAAATGAGGTATATACTTACCATAACAGCCGTCGCACTCATCATATTGGGTTGCACGCCACCAAAGAGCGACAGCATCACCATACTGCACACCAATGACATACACAGCCACATAGAAGCCGAGAGCGGCAATCGTGGCGGCGTGGCAGGATTAGAAAAAACAGTGAAACAGATACGCGACTCGGTGGGAACCGAAAACACCTTGTTGCTCGACTGCGGCGACTTCTCGCAAGGTTCGTTGTACTATAATATATTCAAAGGCAAGTTCGAAACCGATGTAATGAACATACTTGGATACGACGCAGCCATTATAGGCAACCACGAATTCGATTTCGGCATTGAAAACCTTGCCGCCATAATAAAAAACGCAAAATTCCCTTTCCTTTGCGCCAACTACGACCTGACACAGTCCCCTTGCAAGGATTTGGTCGAGCCATATAAAATAATAGAAAAAGGCGGACACAGGATAGGCCTTTTCGGGCTGTCGCCCAACCCCGCCGGGCTTGTACTGAAAGAAAACTACAAGGGAGTGGTATTTCGCTCACCGATAGAAGCCGCACAAAACTGCGCCGACGCACTGCAAGAGGCCGGTTGCGACATGGTTATATGCCTTTCGCATCTTGGTTGGAGAACAAACGGCGAATACAACGACTCCATTCTTGCCATGCAGACAAACGGCATAGATATAATCCTTGGAGGCCACTCGCACAACTACTTCGAAAGCCCCATAACATACAAAAATAACAAGGGCCACGACGTCGTTTTGAACCAAACAGGAAAATACGGACGACACATAGGTGTTATAAACGTAAAATTTGGCAAATAATATAAATTACGTTAAAAGGGACATTCTTTTGCAGAATAGAATTACCTTTGCACAAAACAGACAAAGAATTACATTATAAACAATAAAAAAATGAAAAAGTACTATTTTATTGCATCAGCGGCACTCATAGCAATGTCGTCATGCACAGCCCAAACATCGGGCTACAAAATCAACGGAACAGTGGACGACACCACCCTTAACGGAGCAACAGTCTATCTTGTAAATATCAACAGCAAGGACATGCTCCCTGTCGATTCCGCTGTCATTGAGAATGCATCGTTCTCATTTGCAAGCACCGAGACCCTTGCCGAGCCCGAAGTAATGAGCGTACATGCAGGAAACTACGGTGCAGGCCTCATTTTGGAGAACGGAAAAGAGGTAAACGTCGTCATGGGACAACCGGGAACAGCCAGTGACAACGGCGGCCTGAACGACAAATTTGCCAAGCTGATGGAAAACTCCACAGCGAAGGCACAGAAAATGCAACAGACATATGCCTCGATGATGCAAAGCGGTGCAACCCCCGACTCCATCCAAAAAGTCTTAGGTTCCATGCAGAACGAAATATTAGACCTATACAACCAAACTGCAAAGGAAAACAAAGACAATATACTCGGTGCATATATTTTTGCAATGACAGTGACCAATTACACCGATGTAAAGAAACTGGAAATCGACGCATCGGAATTCAAATATGCCAATAAGTTCGCCACACACATCGACGAGCACAAAAAATCGTTGGAAAGTTCAAGCACGACAAGCGAGGGCAAAATGTTCATAGACTTCGACGGCAAGAACATTGACGGAACAGCCGCAAAACTATCAGACTATGTAGGCAAAGGCAAATTCGTGCTTGTCGATTTCTGGGCATCATGGTGTGGCCCCTGCCGCCGCGAAATACCCAACCTTGTAGAATTGGAGAAAAAATTCGGTGGCGACAAGTTCATGGTATTGGGCGTGAACGTATGGGACAAAGAGCCCGAGTTTAAAAAGGCACTCGAAAGCGAAAAAATAAACTATGCCCAGCTATATGCATCGGACAACAACGACGCAACAACCATTTACAGCATAAAAGGTATTCCACAGATAATACTATTCGGCCCCGACGGAACCATCCTGAAACGCGACCTTCGTGGCGAGCAAATGAAAAAATTTGTCGAGGAGCAGCTGAGCAAATAACAGCCAACCTACAACAAAAAAAAACGACCTTCGCAGGTCGTTTTTTTTTGTTGTAGGTCAGGGCTATTCCTTTTCGCCGAAACACAAATCGCCGGCATCGCCCAAGCCCGGAACTATATAATAATGTGAATTCAATTCGGGATCGATTGCCGCACAATAAAGTATTGTATCGGCAGGAAAATGCTCCTCGACATACTCCACAGCCTGACGGCTTGCTATCACCGATGCCAAAACCACCTTGCCCGGCACACCCTTTGTACACAACGCTCTGAACGACAGTTCGGCACTGCATCCCGTTGCAAGCATAGGATCGACAAGCAGCAGCGTCTTGCCATCGAGGCGTGGCGAAGCAAGATACTCCACATGAACATCGAAATTTGTTTCGTCGGTATATTTGCGATAGGCCGACACAAAAGCATTCTCGGCCTTGTCGAATATATTATGAAAACCACCATGCAAAGGCAAGCCTGCACGTAGTATCGTAGCCAACACCACATTGTCGGCAGGCACGTTCTGCAGAGCCTCGCCCAAAGGGGTGACAACAGTGCGAGCAACATAGTCCAGTTCGCGACTGATTTCATAGGCCATAATCTCGCCTATACGCTCTATATTTCGGCGAAAACGCATGCTGTCCTTTTGTATATTCACATCGCGCAATTCGGCCATAAAACTATTCAATATAGTATTCTGCAAAGAGAGGTCCACTATTTTCATATTCATATATTTTTTAATTCACATCGCGAAGATATAGAAAATATCAAAAAAAGCATTACATATCCTAATTATTTTATCTATTTTGCACAAAACAAATCAAAGCGCAAATTCAAGCTATATCATTGATTTAAAACACAATAACACAACAAAACAAGGAAAAACCACCGAAAACACAATGCTTTTTTGTATTAATTAAAGAAATTTTTCTTTAATTGTTTTGAGAGTTTAACTAAAAAAATATATCTTTGCACTTGGAAAACTTCGGCAAGTTTTAAGAAGGTCTTTTTAAAACCCCCATGCTTTCCAAGAGACACTAAAAAACATAGAATCATTAACCAATAATTTTTTACTAATTATGGCAACAATAGATCTTACCAAGTATGGTATTACCGGCGCCACAGAGGTTATATACAACCCCTCTTATGAGCAACTTTTCACAGAGGAGACATTGCCGGGTCTCCAAGGTTATGAGAGAGGTCAGGTTACTGAGTTAGGTGCAGTAAACGTCATGACCGGTGTTTACACAGGCCGTTCTCCCAAGGACAAGTTCATTGTAAAGGATGCCACATCGGAAAACACAGTATGGTGGACATCTGAGGAATATAAGAACGACAACAAACCCGTTTCTACCGAAACATGGAACGTTCTTAAAGAGATAGCAACAAAAGAGCTTTCTAACAAAAAGCTATATGTTGTTGACGCATTCTGCGGTGCAAACCCCACCACACGTCTTAAAGTACGTTTCGTAATGGAGGTTGCATGGCAAGCACACTTTGTAACCAACATGTTCATCCGCCCCACAGCCGAGGAATTGGCTAATTTCGGTGAGCCCGATTTCGTTGTTTACAATGCATCAAAAGCAACTGTTCCCAACTACAAAGAGCTTGGCTTGAACTCGGAGACAGCAGTTGTATTCAACCTCACCACACGCGAGCAGGTTATCCTTAACACATGGTATGGTGGTGAAATGAAGAAAGGTATGTTCTCTATGATGAACTACTATTTGCCCCTCCAAGGCATTGCATCTATGCACTGCTCGGCAAACACCAACGAGAAAGGCGAGACAGCTATCTTCTTCGGCCTCAGCGGTACAGGTAAAACAACACTTTCTACCGACCCCAAACGCATGCTTATCGGTGACGACGAGCACGGCTGGGACGACGAGTCTGTGTTCAACTTCGAAGGCGGTTGCTATGCAAAGGTTATCAACCTCGACAAAGAGAGCGAGCCCGATATCTACAACGCAATTCGTCGCGACGCACTTTTGGAGAACGTAACAGTTGACGAGAACGGCAAGATAGATTTCGCCGACAAGAGCGTTACAGAGAACACACGTGTTTCTTACCCCATCAACCACATCCAGAACATCAAACCCGGCAGCATGGCTGCACCTGCAAAGAAAGTAATATTCTTGTCGGCAGACGCATTCGGTGTTCTTCCTCCCGTTTCAATCCTTACACCCGAGCAAACACAATACTACTTCCTCTCGGGATTCACAGCTAAATTGGCGGGTACAGAGCGTGGTATCACAGAGCCCACTCCCACATTCTCGGCATGCTTCGGTGCTGCATTCCTTAGCTTGCACCCCACAAAATATGGCGAGGAGCTTGTTAAGAAAATGGAGAAAAACGGTGCAAAAGCATACCTTGTTAACACCGGTTGGAACGGAACAGGCAAACGTATATCTATCAAAGATACACGCGGTATCATCGACGCCATCCTCGACGGTTCTATCGACAAAGCACCTACAAAGACAATCCCCCACTTCGACTTTGTAGTTCCCACAGAATTGCCCGGTGTTGACCCCGCAATCTTGGATCCTCGCGACACATACGCCGACGCTTCACAATGGGAAGAGAAGGCTTTGGATTTGGCAGGTCGTTTCATCAAGAACTTCACCAAATACACAGGCAACGAGGCAGGTAAAGCACTTGTTAACGCCGGTCCTAAACTCTAAAAAACAGTCATCCTATATTAAAAACGCCGACTTAAAGTCGGCGTTTTTGTTTTATCACCCTGCATGCTCGTATGCTCCCCCAAAAAAAGAGTGTCGTAAAATCCCACGAAAATACATTCATAAACACAAGGTTTATCAGAAATATTGCCTACCTTAGCAAAATATGACAGAGACAGACGCAGCCACAAAAAAGTTCATAGAAGAACATCGCAACGACGATATACGCACATTGGCACTGCAAGCGGCACGCTACCCCGATGTGTCGATGCACCATGCGCTAACGCAAATTGAGGGGTGGCAATGCGCCAAAGAGAAACTGCCGGCATGGGCCGCCACCGAAGGCATGCTCTACCCCCCGAAAATATCCATGGAGCAATGCTCGTCGCAGGATACGGCACTGTACAAAGCATCGCTGATGCAGGGCGACACATTTGCCGACCTGACAGGAGGATTTGGCATAGATTGCAGCTACATATCAAAGAATTTTTCGTGTTCGACATACATAGAGAGAAACGAACAACTGTGTCGTATAGCACAGCATAATTTCGAAACCTTAGGACTTAGAATAAACGTAGTAAACAGCCATTGCGAGGAGGCACTACACACACTGCACGCATGCAATTGGATATTTGCCGACCCCGCGCGTCGCAACAACAGCGGTGGCAAGGTAGTGGCACTTGCCGACTGCGAGCCCAATATAACGGCGATAGAGGAGCTCATACTGAGCCGATGCAAGCATGCCATGATAAAATGCTCGCCCATGCTCGACATAACAGCTGCATGCCGACAGATAAGCAGCGTAAACGAGATACACATTGTTTCGGTGAACAACGAATGTAAGGAGGTTCTTCTGCTCCTGTCGGGTGAACAGCGCAACACCCCCATCGCCATGCACTGCGTAAATATAACCGGCAACGACACTGTACGTTTCAGTTGCCACGCCGAAAACGACGGCAACATAACCTACACACAGAACGTCGAAGCCTACATATACGAGCCCAACGCCTCCATTCAGAAGGCAGGCTGTCACACAGCCCTTGCAAGGAAATTCAACATAGCAAAACTACACCCCAACAGCCACATCTACACATCGGCTCATTTGGAGAAAGATTTTCCCGGACGTATATTTCATGTGGAGAGCATCTGCGGTTTCTCAAAAAACGAGATAAAAAAAGCCTTAGGCGATGTCAAAAAAGCAAATATCACGATACGTAATTTTCCCGACACCGTACAGAACCTGCGCAAACGACTGAAAATAGAAGAGGGTGGCGACATCTATATATTTGCCACCACCCTGTATGACGGGCGCAAGGTACTGCTTAAATGCAAAAAGGCCTGACTATTTGCGACGTCGCAGCAGCACCGCATCCATATCGCGTTGTTGAACAAGCTCCAATGCTTTTTTGAAGTTATCGTCGTTCTCGTTGATAATCTCCATATACTCACTCATATCCCACAAGTCGCGTGCCAGCAACGCTTTGAACTGCAAAGAAATCATGGGAACCGATTTCTTAAATTCCTCGTCATCGGCAGGCTTAACGCTATCGCGTTCGGCCATGGTGCGCAACCTATCGAGTATAGCGTCGTCCACAACAAATTTACGGCGAAATTCTTTCATTGTGGGATATTTCTGTTTCAGCATATCGCGATTTTCGTCAATGTAACGCAGTGTGGCTTGCAACAATGTTCCTCGGCGCACCACATCCCTATGATACTTGGTGTATTTATTGGTATCGAGCGGAATAAAATAGTCGGGCATGATACCGCCACCGCCATAGACCTCACGACCAAGGCGTTTTGTCTTCATCATAAGCGAGTCGGGGAAATGGATGCTGTCGGCACTCATCAGTTCGCCACTGTTGTAGCGATGCAACAGGTCGTCGTTGTAGGATATAGAGTCGCCGTAGGGCTTTTGGATATTACGTCCCGAGGGTGTGTAATAGCGCGACACGGTAAGACGTATCATGGCACCGTCGGGCAGGTTAAACGCCCTTTGCACCAATCCCTTGCCAAAGGAACGACGACCGACAACCACGCCCCTGTCCCAATCCTGTATGGCACCGGCTAAAATCTCGGCAGCCGAAGCCGACGTCTCGTCGATGATGACAGCGACGTTGCCTTGTGTGAAACGTCCCCCACCCTTTGCAAGATAGTCATAACGGGGGAACACACGTCCCTGAGTATATACCACAAGTTCGTCGCGGTTAAGCAGTTCGTTGGCTATATCCACAGCCGCCTGCAACAATCCTCCGCCATTTCCTTGCAAATCTATAATAAGATTTTTCATTCCGCGCCTTTGCAACGAATCCAATTTGGCCACAAATTCGTTATATGTGGTGGTGGTAAAAGAATTTATGCGTATATATCCGTTTTTCTTATCGACCATATAGGCCGCATCGAGGCTCGAAGTAACTATCTTATCCCTTATCAGATTAAAAATAAGCGGTTCCCTCACTCCGCGACGCAATACTTTTATTTTCACTTTGGAGTCTTTCGGACCACGCAGACGCGACATTATATCGCCCCTATCCATTTTCACTCCTGCTATAATGGTGTCATCCACTTCGACTATCCTGTCGCCTGCCAATATTCCGGCTTTTTCGCTTGGCCCGTTAAGTGTCGTCTGTATGACAAACAACGTGTCTTCGACAATATTAAATTGAATGCCTATTCCTTCGAAATTGCCTTGCATGGCCTCGTTTATGCTTTTTACCTCCTTGGGTGTGGAATAGGTTGAATGGGGGTCGAGTTCTTTCAGCATGGCCTTTATGCCGGCCTCGACAAGTTTTGGTTCGTTCACCGAATCGACATAGAAACGGGTTATTATGTTCTCGGAGAACATCAGTTTTGTAAGCTGTTCGGGCAGGCCCGAGTTTTTGCTTTGCTGTGCGAACATTGTAACAGCCGAAACGCAGAATATTGTAATGAGCAGATATATCTTTTTCATTGTCAGTCATTTATTGTTATTCAAAAGGCATAAACGCCGATACATCCTTGCCATAGGCAAGTAACTCGCGAACCACGCTGCTGCTTATGGCTGCATACTGCGGCTCGCTTACAAGGAACAGCGTTTCCATGCCCGATAGACGCAGATTTATATCGGCAAGGTCCCTTTCGTACTCGAAGTCCTTTACACTGCGCACACCGCGCAACAGGCATGCAGCCCCTACCGACTTGGCAAAATCCACAGTAAGTCCGCTGTACGCAAGCACCTGCACGCGGTTGTCGTCCTTGTACAAGGCGCGTATGTCGGCCACACGTTTTTCTGTTGGGAACATAGTATCCTTGCCCATATTGTGTCCGACAGCCACCACCACCGTATCGAACATATTCAACGCACGTTGAACTATGCGATGATGCCCCATGGTGAACGGATCGAAGGAACCGGCAAACAGAGCAACGCGCTTATTTTCGTTCTGTTCATTCATTGGCTCTATCCTCCTCGACAACCAAGTTGTCTATAATAAAGTTTTGTCGTTCCATGGTATTCTTGCCCATGTAGTAGCTTAGCAGTTCGTCGAGTTTGTCGTCCTTGTGCATTGTGACACGCTCCAAGCGCATGTCGGGTCCTATGAAATTACGAAACTCGTCGGGCGATATTTCACCAAGACCCTTAAAACGGGTAATCTCGGGGTTGGGCGATAGTTTCTCTATGGCTGCCACACGCTCCTCCTCGGAATAGCAGTATATGGTTTCGAAGTCGCCCTTTCCCTTGGGGTCGTCGCTGTTTTTCTTGCCACGTGGCTGTTTTCGCTTATTGCGCACACGGAACAGCGGTGTCTGCAATATATATACATGCCCTTTTTTTACCAGCTCGGGGAAAAATTGCAGGAAGAATGTCATCATGAGCAGACGTATGTGCATGCCATCGACATCGGCATCGGTAGCCACAATCACCTTGTTGTATCGCAGCCCTTCGAGCCCATCCTCGATATTCAGTGCAGCCTGCAACAGGTTGAATTCGTCGTTTTTATAGACTACGGCGCGGCTCATTCCGTAACTGTTCAGCGGTTTACCGCGCAAACTGAACACTGCCTGAGTATTGGCATCGCGACTTTTTGTTATTGAACCGCTTGCAGAGTCACCCTCGGTGATGAATATACAGCTTTCATCGACACGGTCGCCTTTCGGGTCGTTGTAATGTATGCGACAGTCGCGCAGTTTTCTATTGTGCAGACTCACTTTTTTTGCTTTTTCGCGTGCCTGTTTTGTGAGGCCTGCCAGCTCCTTGCGTTCCTTTTCCGAGGCTGTTATCTTGGCAAGCATGGCCTCGCTGATGTCGGGATTGCGATGCAGGAAGTTATCGAGTTCCAGCTTCACGAAGTCGCCAATAAACTTTTTCACACTGATGCTGTTCTCGTCGGGAGCAATACGCAGCGAGCCCAATTTGACTTTGGTCTGGCTCTCGAACACCGGTTCTTGGATGTTGATGGCTATCGCTGCCACAATGCCGTTTCGTATGTCGCTGTATTCGAAATTCTTTGCGGTGAAAAAGTCGTGAATGGTAGATGCCACGAGCTCCTTGAAAGCACTCTGATGGGTTCCACCCTGCGATGTATGTTGTCCGTTCACAAAGGAATAGTATTCCTCGCCGTATTGCGCGGCATGCGTGAAGGCTATCTCTATATCTTCGCCTTTCAGGTGTATTATGGGGTATAGGCTTTCGGCAGTCATATTATCGGTGAGCAGGTCGGCAAGACCATTGCGCGACAAAATGCGCCTGCCGTTAAACATAATTGTAAGTCCGGTGTTCAGATAGGTGTAGTTGCGCAACATGGTCTCCACGAATGCCATGCGATACTCGTAGTTGCGGAACAGTTTATTATCGGGGGTGAACGATACGTATGTACCGTTTTCCTCGTTGCTTTTTTCTGTGGTGTCGGTTTGCAGTACTCCTGCCGAGAATACCGCACGACGAACAACGCCGTCGCGGTAGCTGCGCACTTCGAAACGGGTGCTCATGGCATTGACTGCTTTAAGACCGACACCGTTCAAGCCCACCGATTTTTTAAATGCCTTGCTATCGTACTTACCACCGGTGTTAAGCATGCTCACAGCCTCGATGAGTTTTCCTTGCGGGATGCCGCGACCGTAGTCGCGCACCGTAACGGAATGGTTCTCCTCGACATCAATTTCAATTCGACGTCCCGCGCTCATTTTGAACTCGTCGATACTATTATCTATGACCTCTTTCAGCAGCACATATATACCATCGTCGCTCTGCGAGCCATCGCCCAATTTTCCTATATACATACCCGGACGGGTACGTATATGCTCCATATCGTCGAGGTGTCGAATATTGTCGTCGGTATATTCTACATGCTCTGTCGGTTCGTTTGCACTAAACAGTATATCTTCGTCCATGTTCCTACTTTTTATATATTCTTTTTATATGCTCGGCGACGTTTGTGTTGGTCTTTGCCGAAAAACTCCCACTGTGCCTGTATCTTGGTGTTTAGTTCCAGTTCGGGATTGCTTTCTATGTCCACCACACCCATTTCCAGATAGCGTGGCAATAAATCGTTTATTATCATGGCGTTCACGCCCTTGCCTTGATACTCGGGCTTTATTGCCATGAGCAGAAAATCGAGCCGTTTGGGGTGGCGTGTCAGCAAGGGTTTCAGGAAATATATCCATCCGAAGGGGAAAAGCCTTCCGCCCGATTTTTGCAATGCTTCGGCATAGGATACAAGGCTTATTCCTATTCCCACAAGGGTGTCGTCCTCTTTTGCTATAAGCGATATGAGGCGCAAATCGACCAATGGGAGGTACATTTTTATCAACTGCGATATTTGTGCCTTGCTGAGCGGGGAGTAGCCATACAGGGGTGCATAGCACTCATTGACAAGCTCGAACAGCTGTTCGCCATATTTTTTTGCAAGCGTCTTGCGCGATATACCGCTCACCACATGGAGTTTATTACGTCGTGCGATTATCGAGGATAGGCGTTCTGCTTTCTCCCAATTCTTTTCGGGGACAGTAAACAGATACTCCACCCAATCGACATCCTTCACGTAGCCCAAACGCTCCATGTGCAACGGGTAATATGGGTAGTTGTATATGGTGGCCATGGTGCTTACGCGGTCGAAGCCCTCGACGAGCATGCCTTCGGGGTCGAAATCGGTGAAGCCCAACGGCCCCTGCACCTCGTTCATGCCACGTTCACGCCCCCAAGCCTCAACGGTGTCGAGCAATGCCTTGGACACTGCCTCGTCATCAATAAAATCTATCCACCCGAAGCGTACCACCTTGTTGCCCCATTTTTCATTGGCCCTGTTGTTTATAATGGCTGCAACGCGCCCCACTATCTTGCCATCGCGCATAGCAAGAAAATAGTCGGCATCGCAGAACTCAAACGCAGCGTTGCGTTTTTTGTCCAAGGTGCATAGCATATCCTCGTACAGGTCGGGGACAAAATACTTATTACCCTTATATAGTTCGCAATTAAAACGTATGAAGCGTTTCAGTTGGCTCCTATCTGTGACTTTTATGATATTTATAGACATTATATAGCAAAAATCTTATATATGGCGTAAATTTAGTTATTTTCTGCGAAAAGGGCAAATCATGCCGACAATATAAGATATGTCATATATGCAATGAAAGCCGCCACAAGCACAAATCCCTCGATGCGTGTTATCACGTTCTTACCGCCAAAACGAGCCACTATATACACAAGCAACGACGAAGCCAACAACACATAGTAATCGACAGGGCTAAAACCGTCGAGCGATATTGGTTTTATTGTGGCACTGCATCCCAAAATGAAGAACACGTTCAGGATATTGCTACCCAACACATTGCCAAGGGCAATACCTACATTGCCCTTGCGTGCGGCACTCACCGACACTGCAAGCTCGGGCAACGAGCTACCCACCGAAACAATCGTTATGCCTATGACAGCCTCGGACATACCTGCCAAGCGTGCTATGTCTGTTGCTCCATCGACAAAAATATTTCCACCGAATATAAGGGCTGCCAAGCCGGCTGCTATATACAGCAGGATGCGCACAATAGAAACATTCTCGTTTTGCACATCGTCGGCATCGTCTGCCGCTATGGAGAATGTATAGCGAATGAACACCGCCAAGAAACAGAATAGCAGCAAGCCGCCGTTGCGCGTTATCTGCTCACCCTCGGCACCACCCGCAAGCATAGTACCCGACACAAGCAACAACACCACCGACGCCAACAGGTTGAAGGGCAGTTCCCTTGTGAGCATTCTTGCATTGAAATGCACAGGCGTGATAAGTGCAGCAACGCCAAGTATTAACAATCCGTTGAATATATTACTGCCTATGACATTGCCAAGCGCAATACCCGAACTGCCTTTGAGTGCAGCCCCCACGCTTATCACCAATTCGGGCAACGACGTTCCCAACGCCACGATAGTAAGTCCTATCATCAGTTCACTCATCTTGAAACGACGTGCAAGCGCCGAGGCACCCTTTGTGAGCCAGTCGGCACCGTATATAACAAGCACAATGCCTACTACAAAAAATATCAAAGAAAGTATCATATCGGTTTTTATTTATCTTTTTTAATTCAGACTGTTTTTTCGTTTGGCAGAAACTGTTTAAATCTATAAAAACAAATTAGCCTGCTATTCCGGCTCTATAAAAAATGGCGATATAAATCAAACAGTTTCTTAACATCTATAACCGAACGCCACAGCTAACTGTGACGTTCGGTTATAGTATTGCTTTTCAAATAAAGAATATCAGTTCCACATATTGCCCCAATCGCCATCGGCAGGACGTTGTCCGGGAGCCAACTCGGGACTGGTGCTACCATCACCACTGCCATCAAATCCTCCTGTGGGCGATGATGCAATCATTTTATTTGCCATTAACGATATTACCTCCAATGCAGGTGTCACATACATTTTTTTCTTCATAGCATCGAATATATTTATATTTTTACCTACTTATTTTAATTCACTTAACCAATATTTTCTTTCCGTTCACGATGTATATGCCGGGGGCTGCTACGTTTTCTACGGCGCGACCGCTAAGGTCATATATAACACCGTTACCAACGTTACCATCCTGCTCCACATTCTCTATGCCTGTTGTTCCCTCCATGTAATTGAACGAGAAACGACGTGACAGGCTTGCCACCTGTTGGGGTGTCAGAGTGAAATAGAGTTTGTTTGCTCCCAAGATAAACGAATCGGGGGTGCCATCGCCATTGGCGTCGTTGTCCATTTTTCTCTTATAGAAACCAACCTCCTTGTCGGCAGGCTTTGTCAGATACATGTGTGTCATGCCTGTCTCTTCCATGATAACGCTTTTTGCGTAGGTACCAAGGAAGTGGTTCTCTGTACCCTCGGGCAACTGAGCACCGGTATTTGTTATATCTAAATCGAACGATGTTGTAGCATCCAACGGGGTTGCCGAATACAAAAGAACAGCCTCGCCTGCCGGTATATAGTCGTTTATTCTTACCAAGTCGAGAGTACCCGTAACACCATCGGCGTTGTATGTTATGCTGTTATATACATACACCTGAACATCATCGGGGATAGCAACCTCCACGGGAAGGCACAACGATGCGTGACGCAATGTCGATATTGAGAAACTGAGCGACTGAACCTCTTCGAGTGCCCATGTGACGCTTGCTGTAAGGTCGGCAGTCATTGTAAGGTCGGCAGCAAGATAGCTATCCTCGCATTTTACTATCACCGACGACGAAGCAAATCCTTGGCCAAGTGTAAAGGCATATTTTTCTCCCACACCGGCTATGGCAAGGCTTGCACCGTTGAAGTCCACGTACAATCCTTGGTCGAACGAAAGCAGGCTGTATGTATTGCCCTCTTTGCCCAAATAGAATTTTGTGGCATCGGCATTGCCGGCAACAAGTGACACTGCACCACCCTTGGTTGACAGATACTCGCCATTCTCGTTCCTCATATAGTAGTAGCTGTGCGAATAATCGGCTGTTGACAAAGCAAATTCCTTGGTCGCTGTTGAGAAGTATATATCACCCTCGCTATCTATTGTGCGTGTAGATGAAGTTGAACCATCGGCAGGCTCGCCATTGAAATAGCGCACTACATACAATCCTGCCTTGGGAACATTCAAGGTATATTTTTTTGACGACAGAGGACCATTCTTGGTGTTGCTTCCATACTGGTTGTATTTGTAGTCTTTTGCAAGCACATTGCCGTTACCATCGACAATATCCACACCTACTATGTCGAGCGATTTGCTACCGCTGCCCTCGTTCCAGTCGAAGTTTACATCGAGCAACATGCCTGTTTCTGTCACATTCACGATGGCTGTCATCACCCTTACACCGCTTTTCGACGCTGCTGCTATCTCGGCGGGAACGTTCTCGGAGGCAACAAAAGTCTCTTTGCTCCAATCGCCCACATCCTGCAACGGCATGTCGTTGGTAATTGTTATAGCACCTGTTTTGGCTGCGAATGTAATATTTCCTTTTGAGTTTACTACACGTGTGCCACCTTCGCCCGATAATTGTACGAAACTACGCATGGTGTACACGCCGGGAGCCAAGGGAGCGAGTGTGTATTTGCTTATCACTCCTGCCGCAAGACCCTCGTCATATAATTTATAATGAGAAGCCACCACATTGCCATCGGCATCTACAAAATCGACACCGGCAAGGTTAAGTGCACATTTACCGGCCACGTAGCTAAATTCTATATCTAACGAAGAGGCCTCGGTAACATTTACAATGCGCTCCATTACACGCACATGCGAGGGCTGTATTGCTTCGTCAAGAGCAAGCACGCCCTGAGGAATATCGGCAGCGGCTATTGCCATGAAAGGAGCCGACATATCAACCTCACCACTGGATATATGGCACCATACAGTTTGGGGATTTACGCCGTTTGCATCGACCGAAGCAATGGATTTTATATATACATGACCATTGGAATTGTTTGCACCCGATTTGTTTTCGCAGTAGTAGCGCAGGATGTATTTACCTGCCGACATTACAGATATATTATATACGTTGTCGGTGTGGCTTGCTCCTGCAAGGCCATAGTGATAGTCGCTTGCAACTACATTGCCGTCGAAATCGACGAGTTCCACACCACCGATGCGCAGTGCAGCCTGTCCTGCCTCATAAACAAAGGTAAAGGATGTATTGCCCTGCTCCAATTCTATGAGCGACTCCGATGTTTTCACATAAGGAGCAACAAAATACTCGGTCAACGCGGCAACCTCGGCGGGTATAGCCTCGGCAACAGACCAATGGGCAGGTTCCCATGTATCGGTGCAATTACCGCTGAGGATGGCTTTTGTTTTTATATCTACATGACCATTGGAATTGTTTGCACCCGATTTGTTTTCGCAGTAGTAGCGCAGGATGTATTTACCTGCCGACATTACAGATATATTATATACGTTGTCGGTGTGGTTTACTCCTGCAAGGCCATAGTGATAGTCGCTTGCAACTACATTGCCGTCGAAATCGACAAGCTCCACACCACCGATACGCAGTGCGGCCTGTCCTGCCTCATAAACAAAGGTAAAGGATGTATTGCCCTGCTCCAATTCAATAAGCGACTCCGATGTTTTCACATAAGGAGCAACAAAATACTCGGTCAACGCGGCAACCTCGGCGGGTATAGCCTCGGCAACAGACCAATGGGCAGGTTCCCATGTATCGGTGCAATTGCCGCTGAGGATAGATTTCTCGACAACAATTGTGATTGTACCGCTACAATCTATTCCACCATATGAAGCATCGTAATTATCGGCATAGTAACGAATTTGCTTAACCTCGTTGGTCACCGGCAATTTGTACACGTTGTTGCTGTGAGAATAGCCTGTGCTGCCCCTATGATAATCGGCAGAAACCACATTGCCGTTTTCGTCGAGCAACTCCACACCCAAAGTATGAAGGGCACGGCTTCCGGAACCTTCCAGATAGGATAGTGTCACAGTGGCAATTCCTTCTGTCTGACAGTAAACGTCGCTTGTTTTTGCAACAAGACCATAAACAACATCCGTAATTTTGTCATTCTCGACTGCGACAAAATCGCTCGGTTGCCATGTATCATTGGACTCAGTATTCCCTATTGCAATCTGAGCAAACGATGTCGTCATGCAAAGGAAAAAGAAAAGAAAAGTAGATAATTTTTTCATTCCTATTATTTTATGTTATTATTTATGAATTCAGAACCTTCTATAAACCACCCTACAAGCTACTTGGAACAGATATTCAGGGGGGTTCTCGATAATTTCGGGGTGCAAAGTTACTAATTTTAAATAAATTACACAAAATTAAGACAAAAAAAATACTAATTTTTATTATAAAAACAGAGTAAAACAAACATCCTCCTTTTTCAGAAGTATCGTAGAGCGATTTTACCAAAACAGATATAGATTAAAAGAAAATTCGATTGAACGCCATCATGGTTTTCAATCGAATTTTCTTTATTTTTTACTATATCCTATATTTATATCATCTGCGATAGATATTCGAGTCCTTCGGCATACCCCTCGAAGCCTTTGCCGCATATTGTCTTTTGGGCATATAACGACACGAACGAGAAACGGCGGAACTCCTCGCGCTGCGAAATATCGGTCAGATGGACCTCGACAGTGGGCAATCCCACTGCTTTAAGCGCATCGAGAATGGCCACGCTGGTATGCGTGTAGGCTGCGGGATTTATCAGTATGCCATGAAACTGCTCGTAGGCAGCCTGAATTTTCTCCACGATATCGCCCTCGTGGTTCGACTGGAACAGTTCCACGGTGACACCCAATCGTGTGGCACTATCGAGTATATATTGCTGCAAGGCCTGAAAATTTTTCGCACCGTACAATGCCGGCTCGCGCAAGCCCAACATATTTATATTAGGACCGTTTATTACAAGTATTTTCTTCATATATCGGCTTATATTATCTCGGCATAAGTACCAAAATACTTAAATTGTTCGCCACACTCGTGCAGTTCGCACATGAGCGATAGGAACTCCTCGCTATACACCGATGCCTCTATATCGAAATAGAAACGATATTCGAACTCGCGTTCGGGTATGTGGCGACTTTCGAGCTTCACCAAGTTCACGCCGGTTGCGTTCAAACGCGACATTATGCGGAAGAGCGTTCCGGGACGGTTGGGTATAACCATCATGATACTTGTGCGGTCGGCACCCGAATATATCTGCGGCTCTTTTGCTATACAAATGAAACGCGTGTAGTTGTTGTCGCGGTTCTGAACGGCTGTTTTAAGCGGTTGCAGATGATACAGTTCGGCACATAGGCGCGAGGACAGCGAGGCTTTTGTACGGTCGCCCGATTGTGCTATCATGCGTGCCGCCTCGGCGGTATTTTCCACCGGTATTATGCGAACATTTTTCAGTGTCGATAGGAATTCGGAGCACTGGCTTATAGCCTGCTGATGCGAATATATCTCGCGTATTTCTTCGAGTTTGGTTCCCGGATGCACCAGCAACGAATGGTCAACTTTCAGACGCACGCTGCGCACGATGCTCACATTGTAGTCCGACAACAGGTCGTATATAGCATTCACCGAACCGGCAAGGGAATTTTCAATGGGCAACACGCCGAAACGACACAGGCCGCTGCTGACAGCCTTGAAGACGCCCTCGAAATTGCTCATGTACATTATTTCGGGCAGGTCGAGTAAACGCTCCGATGCCAAGTGAGCATAAGAGCCCTCGCACCCTGCACACGCCACCGAGGCACGCTTGGGGAACGGCTGAGGCGGCACCGATGTCACGCTCTTTATCTGTTTAAAGAACTCGCTGTCGTCGGCAAGCACACGTGTCTGATACGACTCGCTAAGGTCGAAAATAGTATGATACAGTGTGCGTCCGTAGCCCTCGAACTCAGGGCCAAGACGTTTGGAAACGTTATGCAACACGTTCCTTGCACGCGATGGGTGATACACAACCATATTGTTCTCTTTTTTATATCGAGCAATGTCGGTCACCACCTGCATGCGACGGGCAAAAAGGTCGCACATGTTTGAGTCAATCTCGTCAATCTGTTTTCTTAGTGCATCTAAATCCATATAGTATAATTTTAAATATTTTCGACATAGCCACCCAACGACACGTAGTCGTCGAAGAAGCGTGGGTACGATTTTGCCACGCACTCGGCACCCGATATTTTTGTTTCGCCATGCGCCAAGGTGGCAAGAACAGCCGACGACATTGCAATGCGATGGTCGCCGAACGTTTCGACATTCTCGGCTGCCGTCACTGTACCACCATGCACAGTCAGGGTATCATCGCCCACCGACGAACTTATGCCAAAGGCTGCAAGCACTTTGTTCATGGCTGCCAAACGGTCGCTCTCCTTGTAGCGCAAGCGTCCAACGTTTGTAAAAAGCGTTGTGCCATCGGCGGCGGCAGCAGCCACACATAGTATGGGAACAAGGTCGGGCGTGTCGGCACAATCCAGTTCGGCACCGAACAACTGCGACGGCATAGCCACTATGGCATCGTCGGCAACCTCGATGTATGCACCCATCTTGCGCAGATGCTCTATCACATGGCGGTCGCCCTGCAATGAGTGTCTGTTCATTCCGCATACTTTGACCGGGCTTTTACCCACGACACCGGCCACTATCCAAAATGCCGCCGACGACCAATCGCCCTCGACTATTGTGCCGGGCGGCAAATCGTAGCATTGATTTCCGCGAATATAATATATATTTTTGTCTTGAACTATTTCTATGCCTGCGCTACGCACCGCATCGAGCGTCATACCTACATAAGGGGCACTTGTCAGTACGCCATCCACCTGCACCCTGCTGTTCTGCGACACAAGGGGCAAGGCCATGAGCAGGCCTGTCAGGTATTGCGAGGACAAATCGCCGGGGAGCGTAAATTCACCGCCCTGCAATGTGCCCTTACATACAAGGGGCAATTCCATGCCCGGCTGCGTATGTTCAAAAGTCATGCCATGACTGCCAAGCGCGTTGCATAGCGCGCTATTGGGGCGACAAGGCAGTTTGCCCCTGCCAACGAATGTGGCATCGGCACCAAGGGCGGCTGCAACCGATATCAGGAAACGGAGCGTCGAGCCACTCTCGCCACAATCGAGTATGCCGCCTTTTTTCAAATTTACGGGCTTCACCACGAAGGCTCCGCCATGGTATTTTATATCGGCACCCAACGCATTCAGCGAGTTCATGGTTGCCACAAGGTCGTCATTCAAGGCGTCACATGCCACCACACAAGGTTTTTTCCCAAGTGCGGCGCAAATGAGCAAACGATGAGCCTGCGACTTTGACGGCGGCGGCGTCACCATACCCGATAGACTACCTTTTACTTTTAAATCCATGCAGCGTTCTTTCAGTCTATAATCTGTTTCAATTTATCGTGGAATTCCTCTATGGGGAGCGTTACAAGTTCGCAGTGACCTATGGTGCGAGGCAACACAAGCGTTATATTACCGCCACGACGTTTCTTGTCGGATAGCATTGCGTCGTACAGTTCCTCGGCCGAGTAGCGGCACGACAGGTCGAAGCCATAGCACTCCAACAGGGCTGCCAAGTCGGTCGTTATATTGCCAAGACCGCACAATGGAGCGAACCTTGCCGCAATGAGCATGCCTTTTGCCACCGCCGAGCCATGCGACACAGTAAAATTACTTAGTTTTTCTATTGCGTGTCCGAAGGTATGCCCGAAATTAAGAAGGCCGCGTATCCCGTTGTCAAATTCGTCTTGCTGCACCACATCGCGTTTTATCTGTACGCAACGGGCCACGACGTTCTCGCGGTTGAATGGTGTTTCGCGCAGCGCGGCATAGAGGCCGGCATCGAGTATAACACCATATTTTATTACTTCGGCGCATCCGTCGCGATATATTTCGGGCGACAGAGTATCCATGAGGGCTGTGTCGCAACATACCAAACGAGGCTGATAGAAAGCACCCACAAGATTTTTCCCTGCGGGTATATCTATGGCTGTTTTTCCACCCACCGAGCTATCGACAGCGGCAAGCAGCGTCGTGGGCACTTGAATATATTTCACTCCACGCAGATACAATGCCGCCGACAAGCCTGCCATATCGCCCACCACGCCACCGCCAAAGGCTACAATGGCATCGCTGCGGGTGAGTCGGCAGTCGGCAAGGAAATTGAGAAATTCCAACAGATTATCGGCGCATTTCGAGGCTTCACCTGCCGGAATGACAAATTTATCGGCTGCATAGCCTGCCGATGTAAGTATATCTATAAGTTTGTCGCCATACAATTCATCGACGGTGCTGTCGGTGAGTACCGCCAAACGACACTCGCCCAACAACGGACGGATGAAGGCCGGTAATTGCGACAATATATCGCGTCCTATATGTATATCGTAGCCGGTCGAAGCCTCTACGCGTATTGTTTGGTATGACATAAACAAAATATTTCTTAAACCTCGGATTTTTCTTTTGCAACGCAGCCATCGTGCAGCAGGTCGTAAAGCAGTTTGGCATCGCCCGATGCTATTGCGTCACGATATTCGTTCAATGCGTTTATCAACAGGTCCAATTCATCGAGCAGATTCTTGCTGTTTTCGAGGAATAGTTCCGTCCACATGCTTTCGTTCAAACGAGCCACACGTGTGAGGTCGCGAAAACTTCCCGCGCTGTACCCCCTGTGGTACTGAGCCGAAGGGCTTTTCACAAAGGCATTCGACACCACATGGCACATTTGCGACGTATAGGCTATCATCCTATCGTGAAAAGAGGCTGTTGTCACCACATATTTTTTAAATTGCAATGGCGCAAGCATCTGTTTCACCCTGTCGAGCAATACTATATCGTCGTGAACAGGCGGCACCACTATCAACGAGGCACCGGCAAACAGGTTGGCACGCGAATATTTATAGCCCGAATATTGCAGGCCTGCCATGGGATGCGCTCCCACGAATGTGAACCCATGCTTTTGGGCAAGAGCAAAACAGACGTCGCACACAATACGTTTTGTGCCGCAAAAATCCACAACCAAGGTATGCGAGGAGAGATATCGGGCATTGTCCTGCATATAGCTCACCACGGCTTGTGGCGTTGCTGTCAGCAGCAGCAGGTCGCACTGTTTTATATTCTCGCGTGTAAGTTCGGCATCTGTTATGCCTTCGAGCACAGAATAACCCACTATGGATGTATCTATGTCTGCGGCATATACAATATGGCCCGCCGCTTTAAATGCTTTGGCTGCCGAGCCACCGATAAGTCCCAACCCAACTATTCCTACTTTCATAGGGCTCTTTTTTTAGTGCATTATACTGCGTATCTCGTTCACTCGTTTTGCTACATCGGCAAACAGTTCCGGGGTGAGCGATTGAGCACCGTCGCACAAAGCATGAACAGGGTCGTTATGCACTTCGATGATGAGTCCGTCGGCTCCTGCGGCTGTTGCGGCACATGCCATGGGACGCACAAGACGCGACACGCCTGTTGCGTGGCTCGGATCGACTATAACGGGCAAGTGTGTCAGACCGTTCAACACCGGCACAGCTGCCAAGTCCAATACGTTGCGTGTGTAACTGTCGTAGCTGCGTATTCCGCGCTCGCACAGTATCACATTCTCGTTACCCTCGGACATTATATATTCGGCACTCATGAGCAGTTCTTTCAATGTAGCCGACATTCCGCGTTTCAACAAAATAGGTTTGTCGGAGCGACCGAGTTCTTTCAGCAGCTCAAAGTTCTGCATATTGCGTGCACCCACTTGTATGATGTCCACATCGGCAAACAGGTCGAGGTGCGATGCGCTCATGATTTCTGTAACGAAAGGCAGTCCGGTGGCTTCGCGTGCCTTCAACAGCAATTGCAAGCCCTCGGCACGCAGGCCTTGGAAATCGTAAGGCGATGTACGTGGCTTGAACGCACCACCGCGCAACATATTTGCACCCGATGCCTTTACCGATTGCGCTATGGCAAGTATCTGCTCCTCCGATTCTACCGAGCATGGCCCTGCCATGATACAGAAATGACCACCGCCTATTTTCACTTTGTTTTCGCCCTTTCCGACTTCGATAACGGTGTCGTCGGGATGAAAACGGCGGTTGGCACTCTTGAACGGCTCGCTTATTCTTGTCACATTCTCTATGATTTCGAGGCCCGAGAGCAAATCTATGTCAATATTGCTTGTGTCGCCAATGAGGCCAAGCACTGTCTGCACTTCGCCCTCGGATATATGCACTCTTACATTCTGCGATTCCAACCAATGAACAAGGTTGTCGCGTTGAGTTTTTGTAACTCCACTTTTTAATACAGCTATCATAATGTCAAATTGTTTATTCTTTTAAAGATTTAAGATTACAAAAGTACAAAGAAAGTTGAATTATCATATATTTTTTCTAAAATATTATTGCACAAGAGTAAATATTGCACAAAAAAACGCCCATATATATAAAAATAATGAGCCCCGAAAGGCTCATTTTATTTTCAGAAGTCGGTTAATTCCTTTGGCGCTGTTCAAATTTATATTGCCAAGTTTTCACAGAACGGCTGTCTGTTTATTTTCGAAGGGAACACTGTATGCCATGTACCGGAAAAAGGAAAAAACACCATTTTTGAATATGAAAAAACAGCAACACAAGCCGTCAGGCGGAGAATATTTTAAAAATCCGAAGAACGGCCGCCGTTTTTCTTATTCTACCTTTATGTCGCCCATCCATTTGCCGGGTATCACATGATGGTTGGTCTTGAACAGCGCACCATAGCCCTGTCGGTAGCCGTCGCTGTATTTGCCATACCAAAAATCGCCGTTGCTCCAAAAATAGACACCATAGCCGTGACGTTTGCCGTTGTACGTCTCGCCGAAATAGGCATCGCCGTTGGAGTATTTCAGTTTGTTGAAGCCATAGGGCGATGCAGCCTCGGGTGTATCGACGTATGGGGCGTTTAGTTTTATGTCGCCCTCGTTTGTATGGATACGCAATATTTTTCCTGTTGACAAGTCGTACTCGACAAAATGCTCGTTGGAGCCTACGCGTGCCATTTCCTGTGTGAGTGTTATTCCAAACACATGCTTGCCCTTGCGGAACTGTCCGAATGTTTGGGCATCATCATCGGACAGATAGTAGCCCCAGCCGTATATGACGTTGTTTATCAACTGCCCCACGTACTGGCCGTTTCTATTGGATATATACTTTATCTCGGCTTCGGCGGCAGCATAATCGCAGAACACCTGCTGCAAGACATCGCTCATTTCGGGATACAATGGGGGCTGTTGCGCCCACGAGGATAGCGACAATAGCATCATTATCGCAGATAATATTTTTTTCATATTTTTCGATAAATTTTATTTACATTTATAAAATCGGCCACTTTTGGATGTACATATTGCGCTATGTCGCCCCCGTCTGCTGCCATGTGGCGCAACATGGTGGAACTGACATCGAACAATTTTGCGTCTAACCACTTGACACCCTTGGGCAAAAGGGGCTTACGGGTTGTGCCGCGCGGATAGACCAGCACCTCGTAACGCGCCAATATTTCATCGCCACGATGCCAACTGTCGAACTGTTCCCAATTATCGGCTCCTATCAACAGTATGAATTCGCGCTCGGGGTAGGCCTTTTCGAGCGATTGCAACGTGTTCAGCGTGTACGACGGGCGTGGCAACGAGAATTCAAAGTCGCACGCCACAAAGCAGGGATAATCCTCCAATGCCATTTGCAGCATCTGCATGCGCACATTCTCATCGGTCATTTTGTGCCCTTGCTTCAACGGATTTTGCGGCGACAGCATGAACCAGACTTCGTGGGCCATGCCACGGGCAACGACCTCGCTTGCAAGGAGCGTGTGCCCGTTGTGGACAGGGTCGAAGCTACCCCCGAATATAACTGTGCGTATTTTCGACATTACCATTTATGAATTAAGAAAATCCTTTACAATAGCAAGCAGTTCGCTCTTGGCTGTTTCAAGGTTGTCGTTCACCACCACCACATCGGCATATTTGGAAAAGGTCATCTCGTATTCAGCCTTTGCCAGACGTTTCTCGATATCCTCGGCCGAGGTATCGCCACGCACCGCAAGCCGCTGTGCCAGCACCTGCAACGAGGGGGCTTGCACGAAAATAAACAGTGCCCTCTCGCCATAATACTCTTTGAGGCGTCGCCCACCCACTACATCAACATCGAACAGTATGCTTTGACTTTCGAGCTGTTTTTCCACTTGCGACTTCAATGTTCCATAGTAGCGTCCGGGGTAAACCTCTTCGTATTCCACAAATTCGCCCGAATCTATCTTTGAACGAAACTCATCGACCGAGAAAAAGAAATACTCGACGCCATGACGCTCGCTGCCACGTGGAGGGCGCGTCGTTGCCGACACCGAGAAGCCCAACGATGGTTCCTGCTCGCGCAAATAGCCTGCCAAGGTCGATTTACCGGAACCCGACGGAGCCGAAAATATTATTAGTTTTCCTTTTGCCATTATTTTTTGCTGTTGTTATCCTGTTGATAATGCGGTTATTAAATTATAGCGCATTGAGCACCTGCTCTTTTATCTGTTCAAGTTCGTCTTTCATTTTCACCACTATGTTTTGCATTTCGGCGTGGTTGCTCTTGCTTCCAAGGGTGTTTATCTCGCGACCCATTTCTTGGGCTATAAATCCAAGTTTTTTGCCTTGTCCTTGGGTGTCGTTCATAGTAGAAACAAAATACTCCAAGTGGTTGGCCAAGCGTTGTTTTTCCTCGCTTACATCGAGTTTTTCGATATAGAAAATCAGTTCCTGCTCCAAGCGGTTACGGTCGTAGTCGATGCCCACGAGTTTCTCCAAATTATCCACTATGCGCGATTTTATTTTTGCCACGCGCTCGGTTTCATACTGCTCCACCGTTGCAAGCAACTGCGCTATATTGTCTATTTTGGTACGGAATTTTGCATACAAGGCTTCGCCCTCTTGCTTTCGGAATGACAATAAATCGCTCACAGCACGTTCCATGGCCTCTTTTGCAACGGCCCACTCCTCGTCGGACACTTCGTAGGTCTCTTTTCGGGATATGACATCGGGCATACGAAGCACAACCTCCATGATATTCTGTGGGAGCGATATATTCAGCTGCTGCGACGCCTCGTGCAACTGTTCTATGTAACATCGCATGACATCCTTGTTCACCGATGGCGTTTCGTCTTTTCCATTTTGCTCGACCCACAATGCAAAATCGACCTTTCCGCGTTCGAGCATGGCAGTAAGATAGCTGCGCACCTCCATTTCGTGGCCTTTGAACTGTTGTGCCATACGCGTGGAAAGGTCCATGGCCTTTCCGTTTAACGAACGCACCTCGACGCATATTTTTTTATCCTGATACATTGCAACGGCCCTGCCGTAGCCTGTCATTGAGTATATCATAATTGTTTATTTTATTATTTCGAACAAATTTTCGCGTGTGCCGCAGCCACTTGGGATGTTTCTGCATGCGACGCCCCACCCTTGCGACATCGCGCAAAGATACGACAAACAAACGACAGAGTATATATATTTTATTAAAAAATATTATTTATACATTACAGTTGGTTTTTAATTTGTACATTTGCACCTGCTAATGTAATTTACTGTTTATATTGGGTAAACAGTTTTCAACAACAACTACAAGCAAAATGGCAGTAATTCTTAATATCGAGGCATCCACCGAGGCCTGTTCAGTGGCACTGAGCGAATACGGCGAGGTATTTTTTGAGAGGAAAAACAGCGAGGAACGCTCGCACGCAAAGGTTCTTGCTCCGTTTGTCGAGGAGGCTATACAATATGCCGACGAACGAGGCAGGGCAATAGAGGCTGTTGCCCTCAGCTGTGGCCCGGGCTCCTACACAAGCCTACGCATAGCCTCATCAACGGCAAAGGGCGTATGCTATGGACGCAATATACCCCTTATGGCAATTCCGACAACAGCCATCATGTGTGTACCCGTGCTGTTCAGAGACGACATACCCGAAAATGCCCTGCTATGCCCCATGATTGACGCTCGTCGCAACGAGGTGTACGCCACGGTGTACGACAGAGCACTCAGGCCTGTCATGCCCACAGCAGCGATAGTGATAGACGAAAACAGTTTCGCCGACATACTTGAAAAACAGCCGGTATATTTCTTTGGCAATGGAGCCGAAAAGTGTCGCGACATAATTATCCATAGTAACGCACACTTTCTGAGCGAGTATCGCACGCCGCACGCAAAACAGATGATGCCACTTGCCGAACGCGCCCTGCTCGATGAGCGTTTCGAAGATATAGCATACTTCGAGCCATTCTATCTGAAAGATTTTATAGCCACAAAACCAAAAAAACTGCTTTAAGGCAATAGGCCCAAGAAAAAACCAATCATAAACTCCGAAAACAAAACCATTGCAACCATGATGGAATATAATACCAAACAGAAAAAACTCCCGCTGCCCGAATACGGACGCTCCGTACAAAAAATGGTAGATCACGCACTGACCATAGAAGACAGAGCCGAGCGTCAGCAATGTGCCGAAACCATAGTGAGCATAATGGGCAGTATGTTTCCCAATCTGCGCAACGAGCTACCCGACTACAAACGCAAGCTATGGGACCATTTAGCCATAATGTCCGACTTTAAATTAGACATAGACTACCCTGTGGAGGTCATCAAGAAAGAGAAGTTCACCGAGCCACCGACAAAAATATCCTACCAGACAGGCGAAATAAGAAACAGGCACTACGGACGAATTGTAGAAACCATGATAGAACATGCCTGCACCATGGAAGAGGGCGAGGAGCGCGACCAATTCATCGAGCTCATTCTTGTGCAGATGAAGAAAAACTATATAACATGGAACAAAGACGGTGTCGAGGATAAACGAATATTCGAGGATTTAAGATACTACTCCAAGGGAGTGATAAATATCGAGGAGAACACCATAAAAATCTCACACCAGCAGAAGAAACACGAAAATAACCAGAAAGCATTTCAGAAACGCAAGAAGGTGTTTAAAAAGAAATATTGATTTTCGTTTTCATTTTTTTTGAAAGAATTTAAACAGACACTAAAAAAATGGCATCATTCATTATAGAGGGCGGGCACCCACTAAAAGGCAGTATAGTGCCACAAGGAGCCAAAAACGAGGTATTGCAAGAGATTTGCGCCACATTGCTCACCGAGGAACCCGTCACAATAGAAAACATTCCCGACATAGCCGATGTAAACAACCTTATTCAACAATTAATGAATATGGGTGTGGCAGTCTCAAAAAACGGAATGGGCAGTTATACATTCCAAGCCAAGAATATAAATTTGGACTATTTGGAAAGCGATGAATACATAGATGGATGCGCTCGTCTGCGTGGTTCGGTGATGTTCATCGGGCCACTGCTTGCAAGGTTCGGCAAGGCCACATTGTCGAAACCGGGCGGCGACAAGATAGGACGCCGACGAGTAGATACCCACCTGCTTGGATTGCAAAAATTAGGCGCGGCATTCAGTTTCATAGAAGAAAAAGGCATATACTGCATGCAAGCCGACAGGCTGCAAGGTTGCTACATGTTGCTCGACGAAGCATCGGTGACGGGAACAGCCAACATAATAATGGCCGCCACGCTTGCCGAAGGCACTACAACCATATACAATGCCGCATGCGAGCCTTATATACAACAGCTATGTCGCATGCTCCTGAAAATGGGTGCAAAAATTTCGGGTATTGCCAGCAATCTGCTAACCATCCATGGTGTTAAAGAACTTGGCGGTTGCACACACCGCGCACTGCCCGACATGATTGAGGTAGGCAGTTTCATTGGTATGGCAGCCATGACAAAGAGCGAGCTTACCATAAAAGACGTCTCGTTCAGTAATTTAGGTATCATCCCCGAGAGTTTTCGCCGTTTGGGTGTTCAGTTCGAACAAAAGGGCGACGATATATACATACCCTCGCAGGAGCACTACGAAATTGAGTCGTTCCTCGACGGGTCCATCATGAGCATAAGCGATGCCCCTTGGCCCGGCCTCACCCCCGACCTGCTGAGCGTGCTTCTGGTAACAGCCATACAAGCAAAAGGCAGCGTGCTCATACATCAGAAAATGTTCGAAAGCCGTCTGTTCTTTGTCGATAAGCTCATCGACATGGGAGCACAGATATTGCTATGCGACCCACACCGCGCCGTAGTGATAGGACACGACCACCAATTTACACTGAAACCGCGTTCCATGAGTTCGCCCGACATTCGTGCAGGTATAGCATTGCTCATAGCAGCCATGAGTGCCGACGGCACCAGCCGCATAGACAACATAGACCAGATAGACCGCGGATATCAGAACTTGGAACAGCGTCTGAACCAATTGGGCGCAAAAATAACACGTTCATAAAACCACATAGGAAATGCTAAAAAAGGAAGAATTTACATACTTCGGGAAATTTCTTAAACCTCATGGCACAAAAGGCGAGATAGGGCTATGGAGCGACAGCATGACGCTTGACGACGAATGTGATTATGTAGCCGCCGACATCGACGGCATACTTGTTCCATTCTTTTTCGAATATAAGAAAACAAAAAACAGCGACACCCTCATTGTAAAAATTGAGCGCATGAACAGCGCCGACGAAGTACGTCTGCTCACAAATTGCGAAGTATATATCCCCCGAGAATGGGTTGACAACAGCGAACAACTGTCGTGGGGCTATTTCCGCGGGTTCACAGCCGAGGACGTCACACATGGCACACTTGGCGAGATAACAGACATCGACGACAGCACCATAAACACCCTGTTCGTTATAGAAAGCCAAGGCGGCGAACTGCTTGTGCCCGTTCAGGAAGAATTCATAGTGAATATCGACAGTAAAAAAAGGCATATAACGTTCAACCTGCCCGAGGGGCTTGTTGCACTATAATACAAATGGATATGAGCGAAAAAAGAAAAAGAATAAGAAATCGCCTGATGCGAAAATACCGTCTTATCATTCGCCAAGAAAATAAGATAGACAAGGAACTTAGGTTCAATGTATCACCCATAGGTATAATAATATCGCTATTCATATCAATTATGCTTGTCATAGGCACAGTCTATCTGATTTTTGCATTCACGCCTGTTGCCGAATATCTGCCCGGGCATGTGAGCGACAAGACACGCGAACGATTGGTCAATTATGCACTTACGATAGACTCGCTTCGTCACGAGGTATATAAACAGGAGCGATACATAAGCAACGTAAAGTCCATATTCGAAGGCAATATAGAATATCCCGACACCACGATGGCATCGGACACATTGCACATAGACGACACGCTGCAAATAGAGTCATCGACACAGGAGCAAGAGTTCGTTGCCGAGTTCGAGGAGAAAGAAAAATATAACTTGATATCGCATGCAAGCAGTGTGGGCAGCCTGCAAGGCATAAATTTCTATCGTCCCACGCAAGGCATGATAATAAAACCGTTCGACCCAAAGAACGGACATTACGGCATCGACATAGCCGAGAACCCCGACGAGAGCGTAGTAGCCATTTGGGACGGCACAGTAATCATGAGCGACTACACAGCCAACGAAGGCTATACCATAATTCTGCAACATAACGAGGAATTGGTATCGGTGTATCGCAACTGCCACCGCCTAACAAAAAAAGTAGGCGACAAAGTGAATGCAGGCGAAACAATTGCCATATCGGGTACAAAAAACGGAAAAACAGAAGAAATGAAACCTTTTCTGCATTTGGAGCTATGGCACAGCGGGTTGGCACTCGACCCCAACATATACATAGCGTTTTAACAATGCAGATGCAATATATACAACATGAACAATACAAATAAAAGAACGATAGCCATTCTTGGCTCGACAGGTTCAATAGGCACACAAACGTTACAAGTAGTAGAGGAGCATCCCGACCTATTCGAGGTATATGCCATTACAGCCGGCAGCAACGTCGAAAGACTAATAGAGCAAGCCCATAAATTCAACCCCGAGGCAGTTGTCATTGCCGACGAGTCGAAGTATGAAACGCTGAAAGAGGCACTTGCCGACAAACCCATAAAAATATATGCAGGATACGACTCTATATGCCAAATTGTGAAAGCATCGCCCATAGACATCGTGGTAACCGCCATGGTAGGATTTTCGGGGTTGCGTCCCACTATCGAGGCCATTAAGGCCGGCAAAGCCATAGCCCTTGCCAACAAAGAGACATTGGTTGTTGCCGGAGAATATATAACACAGCTTGCCATAGAGCACAAAGTGCCACTGCTGCCTGTCGATTCGGAACACTCGGCAATTTTTCAGTGTCTTGCCGGAGAGACAAACAACGGCATAGAGAAAATAATACTGACTGCATCGGGAGGGCCGTTCAGAACAATGAGCATGGAGCAATTGGAACATGTAACCAAGAAAGAGGCATTACGTCACCCAAATTGGAGCATGGGAGCAAAGATAACCATAGACTCGGCATCCATGATGAACAAAGGCTTCGAAGTGATAGAAGCCAAATGGCTCTTCGGGCTCAACGCCGACAAGATTGATGTCGTGGTGCATCCGCAATCGGTAATACATTCTATGGTACAATTCGCCGACGGCGCGGTGAAAGCACAGTTAGGCACCCCCGACATGCGACTGCCCATTATGTACGCACTATCCTACCCCACGCGTCTGGCATCGAGTTTCGACCGATTGGATTTCGAAATAGTAAAAGAACTCACATTCGAGAAGCCCGACACCGAGCGTTTTCCCAACCTGCGTTTGGCCTACGAGGCACTTGCTATGGGCGGCAACATGCCATGCGTGGTGAATGCGGCCAACGAAGTATGCGTAGCAGCCTTCCTTGCCGACAAGATAAAATTCACCGACATGAGCCGCCTTATAGAACGCGCCATGCAGAGTGCAAACTACACCCTCACCCCCACTATCGAGGACTATTTTGACACCGACGCCGATGTACGCAAAATGGTTGAGAATTGGATATAGCAAATAAAAAAACAATATACTAACATAAGTAAAAAAACGGATATATGGAGATATTTTTCATACGCGCATTGCAGCTGATAATGGCATTGAGCCTATTGGTACTGATACACGAGTTCGGACATTTTATTTTTGCACGACTATTCAAGGTGAGAGTCGAAAAATTCTACCTGTTCTTCGACTGGGGCATATCACTGTTTATGATACCCTCGAAAAATAGCAAGAAGGAGGATAAGGCACTGATAAAACTGCCACCCACCAAGAGCGATACAGAGTATGGCATTGGATGGATTCCATTGGGCGGCTATTGCAAAATATCGGGAATGATAGACGAGTCGATGGACACTGCACAAATGGAGCAGCCCGTACAACAATGGGAATTCCGTGCAAAACCGGCATGGCAGCGTCTGCTCATAATGATAGGAGGCGTCATGTTCAATTTCATTTTGGCACTTTTCATCTACTCCATGGTATTGTTCACATGGGGCGAAAAATACTACGATATACAGAAAGCCACATACGGAATGGAGTTCAACAGCAATGCCGAGGCGCTTGGCTTTGTCGATGGCGATATAATAATGAGAGTCGATGGCAATGATGTGCATCGTCACGACATGGATCTGTTGCGCACAATTGCCGACGGGAAGGAAGTAACCGTCATGCGCAACGGCAGCGAAGTCACAGTGGCCATACCCGATAGCTTCGGTTTGCTCAACATGGGCAAGGAAATGCCTTTCATGCAATATCTGTTGCCGGCAGTAATAGACAGCGTGGCACCCGGCAGCATAGCCGAAAGCGCAGGCATAGCAATAAACGACAAGCTGATAGGCATTAACGGACAAAAAACCGATTCATGGCAGGAGTTCAAATATGCCATGGAGGATTTAAAAGCAAACAACACGAGCCAATTCACCCTGACAGTGCAACGCGACTCCATTGTCACGTTGAATGTAGCGGTGGATAGCACATTCACATTAGGCATCATGCCCATTATGATCGACTATCCCGTTGTGACACACCGATATAGTTTCTTCGAGTCGTTCCCTGCCGGTATAGCCTACGGTTGGAACGTGCTTGTCGGATATGTCAGCGATTTCAAATATATATTCTCCAAGGAGGGTGCAAAATCGGTTGGCATGTTCGGAACAATAGGCAGTCTGTTCCCGCCAACATGGGATTGGCATCAGTTCTGGCTCATGACAGCTATGCTATCGCTCATACTTGCCTTCATGAACATATTGCCCATACCTGCACTCGACGGCGGACATGTGCTGTTCCTTTTGGCCGAGGTTGTGACAGGACGAAAACCCAGCGACAAATTCCTCGAGCGCGCACAGATGGTGGGTATGCTAATATTGTTGGGCCTGTTCATTCTTGCCGCTTATAACGACATGGACCGTTTCATATTCTGACATACCATGATGCGCACAAAAGGTATCATATTGTTGTTTGCCATGGCAGTAATTTGTGCATGCAAAGCACCGCATAGCAATAGCACGCCACACGCAAACGACACAAGCAACACCGAAAACAATATCCTTGCCAAGTACGGCAAGGATATTACACCCCGTACATTTGCCACTGCGCTCCTTGACCAAGCATGCAAGAACACCGAAAAAGAAAATATTTGCATATCGCCGGCAAGCACAGCGTGGACATTAGGCATGCTGGCAAATGGAGCCGACGGCAATACGCTTGCCCAGATAATAGGGATGCTTGGCCATGACAATATAGACTCGCTGAATAACAGACAAAAGGAACAAGCCGACACAATAACAAAAGGCGACACAAGCGTCACCGCCATCATAGCCAATTCCATATGGATAAACAACAATTTAGCCGTTAAAGCCCCCTTTGTCGATAGGATAGGTAGCTACTACGATGCCACCATTAACACCCGCAAATTCGACAATGCAACGTTACGGGATATAAACGACTGGTGCGCCCAAAAAACCAATGGCAAGATAAACAGCATATTGAGCAAGCTCGACAATAGAACAAAAATGCTTTTGCTCAATGCGCTCTATTTTAAAGCCACATGGAGCAGGCCTTTCAACGCAAGAGCAACGACAGAGCATCCATTCGTAAAAGAAAACGGCGACACAACGATGGTCGCAATGATGAACCAACGTCTTAGAACCGCCTATTTCGAGAACGACACAGTGCAAATGGCATACAAGCCTTTTGGCGATGGCAATTTCAGGATGTTGTTTATCGTGCCACAGCCAAGCATAGGTATGCAAGAGACAACAGCCGCCCTCATCGACCATTTCGACCATTGGCATGCGCAAATGCAGGAGGGCACGAATGTAAATCTTGGATTGCCCAAGTTTTCCACAGAATATGACACAAGCCTTAAAACGGCATTGTGCAGCATGGGCATTACAGATGCTTTCGGCCCATCGGCCAATTTTTCGCAAATCTCGGCATCGCCACTATATGTTGATGATATAATACAAAAAAGCTATATAAAAATAGACGAAGAAGGAGCCGAGGCTGCCGCCGTAACCATGGCATCAATGCAGTTGCTCTCGGCTCGTCCCACCGAAAGCAAACAGATGATAATAGACCGTCCGTTTATTTTTGTTATAACAGAAAACATAACCAAAGAGAATAACATATTATTCATAGGCAAAATAGGTAACCCCAATAATAAAATATAATGACTATGAGAAGGTTTATATCGACAATGCTATTGGTGTTCATAATATCGGTAGCAACAGCAACAAGCCCAAAGTATCTGTTTTACTTTATAGGCGATGGCATGGGCCCCTCGCATGTTCTTGGTACAGAACTTTTTTTGGGCGAATGTCAAGGTGTCATAGGATGTCCGCAAAGACTATGTTTCACACAGTTTCCCCACACAGCGTTTGTCACTACATATTCGGCAAGCAACGGTGTCACCGACTCGGCAGCATCGGGTACGGCACTTGCCACAGGACACAAAACCAACAACGGACAGATAGGCACCACACCCGATGGGAGCGAGGTTAGCAGCGTCGCCACATGGGCAAAAGAACAAGGCTATGCAATAGGTATATCCACCACGGTGCCTATAAACCATGCAACGCCTGCCTCGTTCTATGCACACGAAAAAAGCCGTAACAACTACAAGGAGATAGCACATGACCTGTTAAGTTCTAATTTCGATTTTTTCGCAGGTGGCGACCCCATATACAGCGAGGATAACCGCGACGAGCTATACACGCTATACAGGAACAACGGATACACGATAGTACGTGGCTACAACAACTACCACACACAAAAAGCCGGTGCCGACAAAATTATGCTGTTCCAAGAAAACAGGGAAACACAGATACCATATAACATAGACCGTGACAGCAGCGACCTTACATTGGCACAAATTACAAAAGCAGGCATAGATATGCTTAGTAGAAAAAGCGATAAAGGGTTCTTTTTCATGATAGAAGGCGGCAAGATAGACTATGCCTCGCACAGCAACGACGCAGCCACCATGATGCACGAGGTATTAGATTTTAACGCAGCCATAGCAGAGGCCTTGGAATTCTACAATAAGCACCCACACGAGACGCTTATCGTTGTCACAGCCGACCACGAGACCGGCGGGTTTGTACTGGGCTACAATTCGTCGTACACCCTGAATTTAAAAACGTTGGCAGGACAAAAGCTCAGTGCCGACAGCATGGAGGAGCTAATTGTGGAAACAGACAAGGCGCAACCCCTCACATGGGAAGCAACCACACACCTGCTCCAAGAGCACATGGGTGTATATTACGAACAGCTCGGCGACAAAGAGAAAAAACAGATAAAAGAGACGTTCGACAACGCCGAAGAGTGCACCGACGACAAGGAGCGCGAAGAGAAACTTCGACAACTTGCCACGTATGCAAAAAACATAGTGTCGCGCACAGCTGCCATATCATGGGCAAGCGGCAATCATTCCGGAACATATGTTCCGCTATATGCCATAGGTGTCGGAGCCGACAAATTCAAGGGTGTCATCGACAACACCGACATACCCAAGATAATTAAGGCTGTTGCCGGATTTTGATTTTATTGCTTTATACAATAACAATAAGAGCAGATAGCACATAGACTATTATACAATTCAGGCTCCCACAAGGGAGCCTGAATTGTATAATGTGACCATTACTGGTATCTGATACTCTGTCCCGGGCGGATTATCGTTCGGGAATTCATTTTATTGAGCCTGTATAGCGTATTCACCGAAACACCACGCTTGCGGGCTATCACCGAGAGGTTTTCGCCACTGCGCACCTTGTGATATTTGGGTTCACCGGCTATTGCCGCCTTATACTGTTTCTTACGGAACATATAAAAGTCGCCTGTGACATCCTGTTTCTCGAAATCGAACATCAAAGCCGGGTTAAGCGGTGTGCCACAGAAAAGTGTCTCGAAGTGCAAATGCGAACCGGTGCTGCGTCCTGTGTTTCCGCCAAGACCAATGGGCTGTCCTGCCTTCACATTCTGTTCCTCTATAACGAGTTTCTTTGACAAATGGGCATATACGGTTTCGAGTCCGTTATTGTGACGTATCACCACATAGTGTCCATAGCCACGACGCTGATAGGATGTTATGCGCACCTTGCCATCGAATGCCGCATAGATAGTATCGCCCTTTTGTACTTTTATATCCAAGCCATTGTGTCGGCGTCCACGACGACGACGATAACCAAAGACATCGGTTATACGTGTGTTTGTGGTGGGCATCACAAAGCCTGTCAGGTCGATACGGAAGGAGTCGGGCATTTCGCTCTTGAAACGCACCGATTGATTGGACCACTCGCTGTATAGTTCTTGCGCCGGGAACATATTCTCCTCGTTCAACAGCATATCCCTTAGGGCTATCGAATCGACAAGTTCCATTTGCTTGTCAAGTGGCGACTGCGCGGCAAGAATATCCTGTGCCTGCACACGTGCTGTGCCTATTGACAACGCCGCGAATATAAAAAATAATGATTTTCTCAATGTGTAAAAAAGTTTTTGTTAAAAGTATTTTGCGCTCTCCTCGCCACCATATTCAAAACGGGTAACAGCCGACTCGTAGTCGAAGAGTTCACCATCCTTAAAGAAACGTTTTATCTCTATCAGGGCATTTTCCACAGAGTCGGAGGCATGAACCACATTCTGCTCGCCGCTCATGGAGAAATCGCCACGAATTGTTCCGGGCTGTGCCTTACGTGAATTTGTAACACCAACCATAAGACGAACAGTCTCCACTGCTTCGGCGCCTTCAAGACAACATGCAATAACAGGGGCTGCCTGCATCGATGCTTTCAGGAAAGGATAGAATGGACGCTCTACAAGGTGTGCATAGTGTTCCGCAAGAATTTCATCGGTGAGGAACATCATTTTCATACCTGCAATACGCAAGCCTTTACGTTCGAAACGAGTAACAATGTCGCCTAAAATACCACGCTGAATAGCATTGGGTTTGATAAGAATAAGTGTTCTTTCCATAAGAATGTAGTTTGAGGATTTACCGAAATATCGGATTGTTGAGTTTTTCGGGGGCGAAGATAATAAAAAATTTGCTATCTGTGCATATATTAACCCGTTACTTTTTAAATAAATAATAATTTATGGCGAACTTTAACTGTTCGCCATAAATTTATTAAGGTATCATAAAGCATGTAACATGCTTACTCGCCTATTTAGAATGACAGTGAAATCTTATTATTTCGAACTTCTAACAGTTGCTTTGTATGTACGACCAAGTAGCTTTACAGCGTGTTGTTTTCCCTCTAATCCACGCATAAAGACCTCGTCTTTGGGTGGGAAATTAACAGTACAACCGCCCATGGTTTTTTCTATATCTTCAACTGTCAGCGCAGTCTTTACTTCCGTTTCGCCCATGCCTTGCAAATCCTGTATGCGTTTCTTTACATTGGCATAAAGGTCGTACAATACACAATAGGAGAAACAATAGGTGAAGTAATCGCGCTTGCTAAATCCTCCGGCTGCTCTTTGGAACAACTGCGCCTCTATCATGTATGATTCGGGATATTCCGGGCATGCTTCTTTTGCCAAATCGACATACTTCATACATGCGGCTCCCGAACGGCCGGCTTTCATCATGGTTCCCACCATACCAAGATACAATTGGGCTTGACGGAAATTACTCAAATCGTAAAATTCCGGCTGTTGGAATGCCATTTCGTAATAAGACAATGCGTTACCCTTGTACTTATCGATTTTACCTGCTCGGTTTGCAATTTTAATTGCAAGGTCAAACGATGGTTCAACTTGATATTTATTCAACAAGGCCTGCATATATAGCTCCGATGAGTCGCTATGTTGCAATCCGCTTGTAAGGATTTCTTCCCACACAGCGGGTCCTTCCTTGGACAGACGCTCGTTGAATAGTTTTTCCAAGGCTGCGTAGTCGTTCGAGGCGATGAAACCACCTGCTGTTTGGTTCAGCGTGTTTTCTATTCCGCGGAACTGGCTTGCATAGTAGTCCTTTTGGTTTATACCGCGTTTTTCATCGACAATGAATGTCGGGTCGGCATTTGCCAACAGGATATTGGCCTTGGCTTCGGCAAGAGCACGGTCGCGCAGGAAGTTTTCCTTGGCAACAGCACCGCTTATTTTCTTGGCCTCTCTGGATGCCTTAAAGTGCAATAGCTTTGCAAAGTGGGCTATATGGGTTATATCGACATCCTTATCGGTAGAATTAATAATTTCGAGATACCATGGATACATTATTTCTACCTGAGAACTATCCTTGAACATAAAGTTTTCCCAGAATTGTTCGTTATCGTCGCTCACTACATTATGATGCGATGAGTGGAAGATTGAATCCAAGTTAAAGAAATTACGATAGTGACGAACCTGCTGTGCACGCAATTTTGCAACCGTTATGGAGTCTTTTGTTCTTGTGAAATCTATCTGACTGTTCAATGCATCGACGTTCCTGACAGCGAGGTTATACAGTTCCATGAGGTCCTCGGTTAATGGGTGGATACGCTCGGCATTATGATGCAAGGTATCGGAGTTGATATTGCCTATTATTATACCCACACCGTCTATATATAGGTCGAGCGTTTTTTCATTGCCCGGCACACTCATAAATGCCTCGCGCCAAGGGGTGTAGGCCTTAACATAGGCTTCGGCCGATTGGTCCACTTTTATAAGGTTCTTATAATATGACACGAGCAATGCCCTATCTCTTTCGGGCATTTTTTTATAGACCGAGAGGGGTGTTTTTAGCGTTTCGTCGTATGTAGAACGACTTGCCAATATCTCTGTAATAATTTTTTCTTGCGGGATGCTTGCTACCTTTACCGAATCCGCAGCCAAACTGTCTTTGGGTATTGACAATGAATCGGTTGGCAAAGACAGGCTATCAGCTGCCAAGGATATTTCTGCCGCCAAACTGTCTTTGGGCATTGACAATGAATCGGTTGGCAAAGACAAGCTGTCAGCTGCCAAGGGAACAGTATCGGCAGATATTGCAACGACGCTATCTGCCACAGCATCGAGTGTAAGCGTATCCGGTGTAACATCGTCTGTCGCAACAGAAAGAGTATCCTGTACCTGTACAGTGTCTGATAAAAGCAACGTATCAATAGCAGTGTTAGCCACCTTGACATTCACCGCCTCGCTCACCGATGCCGAGAACAGCGTTGCTACAACAAAAGAAATTATAATTAAGTTTTTCATATTTCTATTACTTTATATTATATGTTACACCTAAACGGGCACCGAAGGTACGTATCGGGTTGTAGTCCAAGTTATTGAAACCGGGGAGGAATTCGTTCTTATATACACGAAGGTCGGCTTCACCGAAAATGCCAAAACCGTTACCGAAGTTAAAACGGGTGTTGAAGGCCAAGTGACCGCCAAGGTTTGTAGCGCCCTCGAAGTCCTTACGGGGTGAAACGATGCGCTCAACACTGCGTGTGTAGCTGAGGATGGGACCGGCATACAAAGAGGCATTCCAACGACGATCGCGACGATAACCGTAGAACAGGTTCGTAAGGTCGAACTTGATGTCGAAGATTCCGCTGGTGACGTTGGTACGGGTGTTCAACCACTCGTAG
>JAFQBG010000024.1 GCA_017416705.1 Bacteroidaceae bacterium | reverse complement strand
AACCCCAATGTAAACAACGGGCATCCCTATCAGGAGAAAAAGCTCACCCGCGACTATCGCATCGAGGACAACAGTTCGTCTATTACCATAAAAGTAGATTCCGACACAAACAACCAAAGCGAATATTATTTTAGCAGATAACACCTGTCCCTATGCTTGTAAAATTAAATAATTACGCCCAACTGGACGATTACGAGTTGATAAAATGTGTAATGGCAACGCCATGCATACAGGAGGCGCATAACTATTTTTTCAATGTAAAATGCACCCCTATCCTCAACTACATATCGGCCGCATTGTTTAACAACGAAGGGGGTAGTTCCATTTTAGGAGAGTTCTACGAGTTCGTTTCGGCCGACAACTGGAAGGTCCTGCGAATGTTCAGCAAACGTAATGGAGCGTCGCTAAGCAGCTATCTGTCGCGTTGTACAATAAACTATTTCCTCGCCAAGAAGAAGAAAGAGGAAAAATACAAAATGGAATCTATCGACCAATTAGATATAGTAAAAGAATTAGACCAATTCACACAGGAAGAGGAGAGGAAAATGCCACCCGTATGGTTGGCATACGACCAACTGAACAAACGCGACCAGACCGTTCTGATGTTACTTGTTATTGAGGGAAAAAGCGCATTGGAGGCAGCCGAAATCATTTGGCAATATGTGAACAGCAAAAACAAGGATTGGAAAGCACTACCGGCAAAACGTGTGCAAGACACCATCGCCATGCTTAAACGCAGAGCGTTATTGTCGCTATCGATAGAATTACAAGCGTACGACGAAACAAGCTACTAAGGCTGTTTTTCGATTTTCATTTTATACACATTTGTCTCTTTTAACTCAAAGCCCGCCGATGCATACAAAGCATTGGCGGCTTTTCTTGTGGGACGCGATGTAAGCATGAGGGTACCGCCTATGCTGCCGGCAAATGCCACAGCATGCTGCACAAGACGACGACCTATTGACTTTCCACGTGCCTCACTGTCAACCACGACATCCTCTATCCATAGCTTGGTACCTGTGGGAGCCATGTAATGCCCCACGGTAATCATCCCCACAATTTTTTGGCCCGCGTATGCCACAAACAGGTGCGAGCATGGCGAGGATAGTATCTCATTCAACGTGTCTGTTGTCACCACATGCCGCGATGCGGATAACTGTGACAGCAAATTATTTATGGCATCGACGCTATGAGCATCGGCATGCGACAGTTCACTTATATTTATGTCGTCCATTATTTTTTCAGCTGTTTATATTTCAAAAATTATTCCTTTATGTTGGCTGTTCATTTCGCCGTTCTTTATATTCAGGCGTGCGTGCTCTTTGGTTACACAGCCCGACATGCTCACCCGGCGAAAAAACAGATAAACCGACTATTTTTTGCCCTACAAGAACTTGGCGATATGAATTTATACTGTTTCTTAGAATTTTATTTTTTGTTTTTTCCCCTTCGACTCGTTTTGCAAACGGTCGAGTACCGTAACGACATATGTCACCTTGCCTTCGTCCTCGGCAGGTAGTTTGTAATAGGTCTTATTGGTTATTGCCACTATTTTGCTTGTGTCATCGGTATCTATCTTGTCTTTTCCCGAGAAACGATAGACAACGTATCGCCAAGGGGTGTTCATGGGATTTTTCTTTTTTTCTTCCTTTGTTATCCACACAAGCACCTTGCCATCGGCTGTGTCGAGTACACCTATTTTCTTTATTTTTTTTGGGGCTTTTTTGTCGATGAACGGCGATTTGGGCATAAGCGCGGGATAGCAATGGAATTCGCGACGCAGTATTTCGCGATATTCGCCAACATTGTTTGCCGCCGAGGCTGCATCCCAAAGGCACGAACCTTGAACCGACGATTCGGCGCGTTGTAACTGCATTTTGCGCCATAGCTGGTGACGCGAAGGAACTGTGGCATCGGCGGCACGCACTGTACGATTGACATCCTGCCCAACGTACAAGGGGCGTTCATCGGCATGCTCGGCCCACCACGACACCAAGGCTTCGTAGTCGGCAGCCTTATGCCCTATCTCCCAATATATTTGTGGGATACAATAATCGACCCACCCTTTTTTTATCCAATGCAGCACGTCGGCATATAAATCGTCATAGCTTTGAAGCCCTCTTGTGGCACTTCCGTCGGGCACATCCTTTGTGGCATTTCGGTATATTCCAAACGGGGATACACCGAACTTCACCCATGGTTTCACCGAGCGCACAGTCTCATGCAGCTGCTCTATGAGCCTATTCACATTGTCACGTCGCCAATGGCCTTTATCTTGTGCCCCGCTCCGACGGAAATAGGCCTCATCGGGAAATTCCTTGCCCTTTACAGGGTAGGGATAGAAATAGTCATCGATATGCAGACCATCGACATCGTAACGCGACACTATGTCCCGAGCCACCATACAGATGAAATCGCGATTTTCCGCTATCGAGGGATTGAAATAGAGTTGCCCCTCATAGGCCAAGAAATTTTCGGGCTTGACAACGCTCCTGTGTTCGGGTGCAACAGCCTTAGTACCCTTGGTACGAGCACGATAAGGATTAATCCAAGCATGCAGTTCCATGTTGCGTGCATGCGCCTGCGCCACCATGAATGCCAATGGGTCCCACCCCGGCGACACCCCCTGCCTGCCTGTTATATAGCGGCTCCAAGGCTCCAACGACGACTCATAAAGAGCATCCCCCTCGACACGCACCTGAAAAATTATTGCATTGACATTGGCACGTTGCAAATTGTCGAGCATGGTGACAAGGTATTGTTTCATTTCCTGCTCTTTCATATTCATAAATTGCCCGTTCACAGCCTGTATCCATGCTCCGCGAAATTCACGCTTGGGATGGGTTTGTTTTTTTGCATTTACAGACGACGCTGCAACAAGTAACAGAAGGAGCAGACACAAGGATATATTTTTCATGACTTTATTAATTTGCGTTAAACTTGCGCGAAGATAATGATTTTTCGCATTATTCGATGTGGTAAAAGCACAAGATAGTGGTTTTTTATGTAAATTCGCAGAATGTAAAAAACATTTGTCCACATGGGAGATAATAATTGCATTGTAATAAAGGGAGCAAGAGTCAATAATCTGAAAAATGTCAGCGTAGAAATACCACGCAATAAGTTCGTGGTAATAACGGGCCTATCGGGCTCGGGAAAATCCTCGTTGGCCTTTGACACCCTTTATGCCGAGGGACAACGTCGCTATGTCGAGTCGTTGTCGTCGTATGCAAGACAATTTTTGGGACAGATGAACAAGCCCGAATGTGATTTCATAAAGGGTATTCCACCTGCCATAGCAATAGAACAGAAGGTAAATAACCGCAACCCACGCTCCACCGTAGGCACTTCGACCGAGATATACGAATATATGAAACTGCTTTATGCACGCATAGGCAAGACCTATTCGCCCATAAGTGGCAGTATCGTCAAGAAGGATTCCCCCGAGGATATTGTGGCGTGTATGAAAAGCCGCCCCTCCGGCACCCGTTTTGTGCTGCTCACCCCTATCTCGAAACGAAAAAGCCGTGACATAAAAGAGCAGCTATCCATTTACCTGCAACAAGGCTTCACGCGACTATGGGCAGGCGGCAAGATGGTGCGCATCGAGGAGTATGTACCAAACAATAAAGAAAAGCCCTACCTGCTTATAGACCGTTTAAGTGTGTCGGACTCGCAGGAGACAATAAGCCGCCTGCTCGACTCGGCCGAGACGGCATTTTATGAGGGCGAAGGCACATGCCTGCTGCAATTCATGGACGAGGAAAAACCGCACGAGTTCAGCATACGGTTCGAGGCCGACGGAATGACGTTCGAAGAACCCACCGAGCAAATGTTCTCGTTCAATTCGCCCATAGGAGCATGCCCCGAGTGCGAAGGATTTGGGCGCATAGTGGGAATTGACGAAAACCTTGTAGTACCAAACAAGGCACTAAGCATATACGACGGGGCTGTCTTCTGTTGGAGGGGCGAGAAAATGGGAATGTGGAAGAATGAATTTTGCCTTCGCGCTCCCAAAGACGATTTTCCTATTTTCGAGCCATACTACAACCTGACACAAGAACAAAAAGACTACTTGTGGCACACAGGCCCATACATAGAAGAATATGGTGAGGGTATCTGTATTGATAATTTTTTCAAGATGGTGCGCGAGAACCAATACAAAATACAATACAGGGTGATGTTGGCACGCTACCGCGGAAAACCAATATGCCCCACTTGCCATGGGACACGACTGAAAAAAGAGGCCACCTATGTGAAAGTAGGCGGGAAAAGCATCACCGAGCTTGTGGAAATGCCGGTGTCGCAACTGAAAATATTTTTCGACAATTTAGTATTGGACAGCCACGACGCAGCGATAGCAAAACGCATACTCGTGGAGATAAAAAACAGAATAGACTGCTTGTTGGATGTGGGCTTGGGCTACCTGACAATGAACCGCCTAAGCAACACCCTGTCGGGTGGAGAGAGCCAACGTATAAACCTTGTGACATCGTTAGGAAGCAACCTCATGGGGTCGTTATATATTCTTGACGAGCCAAGCATAGGACTGCATAGCCGCGACACCACACGCCTCATAAAGGTACTGCATCGTCTGCGCGACCTTGGCAACACCGTCGTGGTAGTAGAACACGACGAGGAGATAATACGTGCCGCCGACTATATTATAGATGTAGGGCCAAAAGCCGGCTCCTATGGCGGTAATATTGTATTCAAAGGCAGTATTAACGAACTACCCACAGAAAGCAACAGCTACACGGTAAAATATCTGTTGGGAACAGAGACCATACCCACCCCGAAACACCGCCGAACGACAAACAATTTCATAACAATAAAAGGGGCACGCGAAAACAACCTGAAAGGGATTGACGTACGTTTCCCGCTAAATATTTTCACTGTGGTGTGCGGTGTAAGCGGTTCGGGAAAATCGACCCTTGTGCGCGACATCCTGTACCGCTCGTTAAAACGCCATTATGGAGAAAGCGGCGAAGCACCCGGACAATGCGACTGCATAGAAGGAGCATTGGGACAAATCTCGGCTGTGGAATTTATAGACCAGAACCCAATAGGAAAATCGTCGCGTTCGAACCCCGTCACATACCTCAAAGTATATGACGACATACGCCACCTGTATGCTCAACAGCCACTTGCCAAACAGATGAAATTTACAGCAGGCTATTTTTCTTTCAATTCCGAGGGAGGACGTTGCGAAGAGTGTAAAGGCGAGGGCAAGATTAGCGTCTCGATGCAATTCATGGCCGACCTGCAATTGGAGTGCGATGTGTGTCATGGAAAACGTTTCAAGAGCGATGTATTGGAGGTGAAGTACCATGGTAAGAACATACACGATATTTTGGAAATGACGGTGGGCGATGCCATTAATTTTTTCCAAGAGCATGGGCAAAATCGCATAGCCGAAAGCCTGCAACCATTGCAGGATGTCGGGTTGGCCTATATAAAATTGGGGCAATCGTCATCGACACTATCGGGTGGCGAAAACCAACGTGTTAAATTGGCCTACTATCTGAGCCGACAAACAGACAAACCCACGCTGTTTATTTTCGACGAGCCCACCACCGGTTTGCATTTTCACGACATAAAAAAACTGCTCGAAAGTTTTAAGCGTCTTATAGAGCGAGGACATACGCTGGTTGTCATAGAGCATAATATAGATGTCATAAAATGCGCCGACCACCTGATAGATTTGGGCCCCGATGGAGGAGAAAACGGCGGTTATCTGGTTGCAACCGGCACCCCCGAGGAGGTAGCCCTATGCGAGGCATCACACACCGGAGTATATCTGAAAGAGAAACTATCGTAGGATATTCACAAAAACAGCCACTAAAAGAAAGAGAAAAATATGGAACCGAATGCCCCGCTCAAAAACAGGATGAGTATGGGGCTTATCCTATATACCTTGAACGCCACAAAAGCAGCTATCGTAATGGCCACGCTTGCCACAAAACGCACAGGCTCGGCATCTATATCGCCATAGTTTTCACTGTTCATGAGCAATAGGGCTGCCGATGCAATAAGCCCCACGACAGCCGGACGCAGAACAACGAAAACCCTATTCACCGCACTGCTCTTGGTATATTTGACAAACAAACGACTTATGGCAAGCATTATAATGAACGATGGCAGCATGACGGCAAAAGAGGCCGTCAAAGAGCCAATGACACCCATCAGCGGTGTCCCCCCTGCATTGACAACGGCAGTATAACCGACAAAAGTAGCCGAATTTATCCCTATGGGGCCGGGCGTCATCTGGCTTATGGCCACTATATCGGTAAATTCCGACATGGAAAGCCACGCATGGCGCGTCACCACCTCGCCCTGAATGACCGATAACATTCCATAGCCCCCACCAAAGCTGACAAGGCCTATCTTAAAAAACGTATATAGAAGTTCCAAGAATATTATCATGACCGTTTTAGAAGCTGTTTTAATTTATATCACCAATTTTTTTATAGAACAAAAATAGGATGTTTATTTTTCAAATGGGCATAGCGGGCTATGTAACCAAAGAAAAAGAAGCAGGCATTTTTGAATATAAAAAACGGAGCAATAAACAGTTTGCATAAAAAATTAATTTCTAAGAATTTAAACGGTTTCTTATTCTACCCCACACTATTCCACCTATGATTGCAGCCAAAATAATATAAACCGGCGACACGCCAAATGCCACAATGAGCGCAGCTGCAAGTATGGGTATCCACACGTTTGTATAGGTTATTCGGGCACTCTTGGCAACGGAAAAGACCGGGGCGGCAATAAGGGCTACCACAGCCGGACGCAATCCAAGAAAAATGTTATTCACTATTTTGTTCTCGCGGAAGCTATTAAACAACAGTGCTATACAAAGAATAATTATGACAGATGGCAATACGTTGCCCAAGGCTGCTGCCACAGCCCCCTTAATACCACGTAACTTATAGCCGATAAATATTGCCATATTGACTGCGAATATGCCCGGTGCCGACTGCGAAACAGCCAACACATCGACAAAATCGTCGCCGCTCACCCATTTGTAACGATGCACGACATCGCGTTCAATGAGTGGTATCATGGCATATCCGCCACCAATGGTAAATAGGCCTAATTTAAAAAATGTGGTAAAAAGCCTGCCTAATGTGACTGTCATTGCTCAATATCAAGTCGGGTGCAAAATTTTGCACCCGACTACTTAATGATTATTTGCTATAAATTTATTTCTTTTCGCTTACCCACTTATAGGCATTGTGGAATATTTCTATCCACGGAGTGACATCGTCTGTCAGGTGATTGTGCAGATAGTTGGCACACTGCCATGGGAATATAGCGCGTTCGGGGTGAGGCATCATTGCCACGTGGCGTCCGTTGGCGCTTGCAAGGGCTGCTACGCAGTAGGACGAGCCATTAGGGTTGGCAGGATAGCCTTCGTATGAGTATTGCGCTACAATGTTATAACGTTCCGCCTCGTAGGGTAGTTCAAATTTACCCTCGCCATGAGCCACCCAGACACCAAGACGACTATTCGACAATGAGCCAAAGAGCACGCTGTTGTTTTGGGGGATGTTCACACCTACGAACGACGATTCGAACTTATGCGAATTGTTATGACGCATATAACCGCGTTTCTCGTGTTCGGGGTTAATGAGGTTCAGTTCCATCATGAGCTGGCAACCGTTACAGATACCAAGCGACAGGGTGTCTTCGCGAGCATAGAAACGGTCGAGTGCGGCCTTGGCCTTGGGGTTGTACAGGAAGCCGCCTGCCCATCCTTTTGCCGAGCCAAGTACGTCGGAATTGGAGAAACCGCCACAGAACACAATGAAATTGACTTCGTCGAGTGTCTCGCGGCCGCTTATGAGGTCGGTCATTGTGACATCCTTGACATCGAAGCCGGCAAGGTACATTGCGTAGGCCATTTCGCGTTCGCCGTTTGTGCCTTTTTCGCGTATTATGGCTGCTCGTACACCCGATTTTTCTCGTCTGTCGGCCGATATGCCATAGCTGTCTAACATTCCATTGAACTTAGCAGGCAGACGGAAACGCAATGGCTGGTTTTTGTAGTTTCTGAGACGGTCGTCGGCACAGCCGTTAAAGCTCTGTTTGCGATCCATGAGGTATGAGCTATCGTACCAGACATCGCGATAGTGGTCGATGTCGAACAGATGAGTGCGTTTTTCCTTTGCAACGGCTATATGGCGTTTTTTCGAGGGCACACCTATCTTGACAAAGCATATTCCCGCATTGTCGAGTATCTCTTTCATTCTGTTTGCTTTGGCATCGGCTACCTGTATCACCAAAGCAGGGTTCTCGGCAAACAACAATTTCACGATATCCTTTTCGGCTATTGTGTTGAGGTCTATTTCCATACCACCCTCGACATTTGCAAAGCACATTTCTAATAAGGTGGTGATGAGACCGCCTGCCGATATGTCGTGTCCCGACAGTATGAGTCCCTCGGACACAAGTTGCTGAACGGCGTCGAATGCCTCGGCAAAATATTCGGGGTTTTTCACTGTGGGCACATCGCTGCCTACCTTGTTCAGCGACTGCGCAAACGCAGAACCACCCAAGCGCAAAGCATCGAAACTGAAATCTATATGATAGAAGGCGCTCTTGGGCTCGTTTATCATGACGGGGGAAACCACTTTGCGCACATCGGACACCTGACCGCCTGTCGACACGATGACTGTTCCCGGGCTGATGACTTTTGTTCCGTCGGGATATTTTTGTGTCATCGACAGAGAGTCTTTTCCTGTGGGGACATTTATATTCAATGCGCAGCAGAAATCCGACAAAGCTTCGACACCGCGATAAAGGCGTGCATCCTCGCCCTCTTGCGAACGACAAGGCCACATCCAGTTGGCGCTGAGCGAAATGGTTTTTATGCCGTCGCTCAATGGTGCCAGCACGATATTTGTAAGTGCCTCGGCAACGGCAAGCACCGAGCCTTTTGCGGGGTCGGCCAAACCGGCCTGCGGAGCATGTCCTATGGAGGTTGCTATACCTTGTTTTCCACGATAGTCGAGTGTCACCACGCCGCAGTCGCTCAAAGGCAACTGTATCTCGCCTTGGCACTGCTGACGGGCTATCTTACCTGTGACAGAACGGTCCACTTTGTTGGTGAGCCAGTCTTTACATGCCACCGCTTCGAGACGCAATACATCGGTGAGGTATTCCTCGATATTTGCGGCATCGTATTCGGCGTTTGTGTATTTACGCTCCACCGTTTTGTCTATCATATATGTTTTGGGCGACGAGCCGAACATTTGACTCACTGAAAGGTCGAAGGGACGAACGCCGTCGGCTTGTTCAAATGCGAAACGGGCATCGCCGGTTGTCTCACCGACAACGTACATGGGTGCACGCTCGCGCTCGGCAACCTTGCGCACATAGTCTATTGCGTCCTCTTTTATCAGAAGGCCCATGCGCTCCTGCGACTCATTGGCAATTATTTCTTTTGCCGACAGTGTTTTGTCGCCCACAGGCAGTTTTGACATATCGATGAGACCACCGCACTCCTCGACAAGTTCGGAGAGGCAGTTCACGTGTCCTGCCGAGCCATGGTCGTGAATAGACACCACCGGGTTTGTATCGTCCTCGCACAAGGCACGCACAACGTTGTATGCACGTTTTTGCATTTCGGCATTGGCGCGCTGCACTGCGTTCAGTTCTATTCCCGATGAATAACGTCCTGTGTCAACCGACGAAACCGAACCGCCTCCAAGGCCTATACGATAGTTATCGCCACCCATCACTATGACTTTATTTCCTTTTTCGGGAGCTCCTTTAAGACAGTCGCGACGTGTTCCGTAGCCTACACCGCCTGCCAACATTATAACTTTGTCGTAGCCATAGACTTCGTTGTTTTCGGCATGCTCAAATGTTAGCAACGAACCGCAGATAAGCGGCTGTCCGAATTTATTACCGAAGTCGGATGCTCCATTGGATGCCTTGATGAGTATTTGCTCGGGTGTCTGGTAGAGCCATTTGCGTACAGGAATAAGCTCCTCCCATTTACGGTCTTCGTAGGTGCGAGGGTAGGAGGTCATATAAACCGCTGTTCCGGCAATGGGCCAAGAACCTTTACCGCCACCCATACGGTCGCGTATCTCGCCACCGGTACCTGTGGATGCTCCATTGAAGGGCTCGACGGTTGTGGGGAAGTTATGCGTCTCGGCTTTTAACGATATGACGGTCTCTATATCTTTTATTACGAAATAGTCGGGTATGGAGTGGTCGGCAGGAGCAAATTGTTCCACCACCGGGCCTTGTGCAAATGCGACGTTGTCCTTGTAGGCCGAGATTATTTTATTGGGATTTTCGTTTGTAGTACGTTTTATCATCGAGAACAACGACGAAGGCATCTCCTTGCCGTCAATGATAAATGTTCCGCCAAATATTTTGTGACGGCAATGCTCCGAATTTATTTGGGCAAAACCAAAAACCTCACTGTCGGTAAGTTTGCGTCCAAGCTCCGACTCAACACGATGCAGATATTCTATCTCCTCCTTTGAAAGGGCAAGGCCCTCGGCCTCGTTGTAGGTGTCAAGGTCGTCTATAAATTCTATCGGCTTCGGCGCTATATCCACAACGAATACAGACTGGTCCAAGCCACGATACATTCTTTGCAGCATGGGGTCGTATTCGGCCGACTCATTCTCGACAGGAAAATACTCCTCGATGCGAACAACACCGCTGACGCCCATATTCTGGGTTATCTCGACGGCATTGGTACTCCATGGAGTAACCATTTCGCGACGTGGCCCGACGAAGAAACCATCGACCGACTCGGCGTCGATGAGGGTGGCATTGCCATAGAGCCAACAAAGTTTTTCTTTAGAAGTTTCGTCCAAAAGAAGTTCCGTTTCGGTTGCTATCACCGATTGTTCGGAAGTTTTGAAAAAGTAAATCATATAATTATTATTTATTTGTGTCTGTTGTCGGTTGCGCGACTTTACAAAAACCGCACTCAGCCGACTGCGAAGATAGCATAAAAAAACGGAACAAGGAACATATTATATTTAGAAGTTGTTTGAATTTATAAAAATATTTTTCCTAATAGGAACCGAGCGTTTTGTTGTTGCTTATATCCAAAAACGGTTGTTTCTTTCTTTTTTGCGGTTACGCAATGCCTACGTGCCATCAAAACGTTTCATTTATGCCCTGAAAAACAGAGCGATACAAAGCCGAGCAGCGAGTTATAGTTTATCGGGGAAAATCTTTTTTTACATTTTTATAGAACAGGATTTAAAACAATCATGTTATTTTTCATATTTTTGCATTATACAAATCATACATTCATCAAACAATCATGGAGAATATTATCATAGGATTTGCCACGCCTTTCATAGGCACCACATTGGGAGCAGCCACTGTGTTTCTGCTACGCGACAAAATTAGCAACAGAGTGCAGAAAATGATGCTTGGCTTTGCCTCGGGCGTGATGACTGCGGCCTGTTTCTGGTCGTTGTTACAACCCGCCTTGGAACAGAGCAACGAGGGTACGTTTGCAAGTATAATACCAGTGCTTTTGGGTTTCTTTCTTGGCATGGGATTTATATTTTTGTTAGACACATTTATACCGCACCAGCATATAGACAAGAACACCCCCGAGGGCATACGTTCGTCGTTGCCTCGATCGACAAAAATGATTTTGGCTGTGGCACTGCATAATATCCCCGAAGGCATGGCAGTGGGGGTTGTTTTTGCAGGCATGTGCAATGGCAGTTCCACACTGACGCTTGCAGGAGCATTTGCTTTGTCGTTAGGAATGGCCATACAAAATATTCCCGAGGGCGCAATTATATCCATGCCACTCAGGAGCGAGGGCAAAAGTCGCTTTTCGGCATTCGGCATGGGGATGCTATCGGGGTTGGTCGAACCTATTGCAGCCACATGCACTCTGCTTTTTCTCGAAAACACAGAGTCGGCTATGCCGCTGCTGCTATCGTTCGCTGCCGGCGCCATGCTATATGTCATTGTAGAAGAATTAATTCCGGCCTCGCAAGCGGGGGAGCACAGCAACATTGGCACTATTGGTTTTGCAATAGGATTTGCAGCCATGATGATACTCGACTCGGTTCTATAACTAAAATATCGAGCGACAAAACAGCCCAACCGCCATTTTTTAAACTTTTTAACGCAAAAAAGCTATACACCCCTACACTTATTTTTATTACCTTTGCATGTTGCGCCAAGTTCAGAGTGCAATAAACCACTGATAAAAGCAAGAAAAATAAACAGATATGAATTTTGTATTACTATTTACAATGATTATTGCATCGGTCGTTTTGGTTTTTGCCGGAATGGCCGTAGCCCGTTTGATTTCTCCGCGCACCCACAACAAACAAAAAGGCGAGGCCTATGAGTGCGGTATTCCCACGCAAGGAGAAACATGGGTACATTTCAAAGCAGGATACTACCTGTTTGCGATACTATTTTTGATGTTCGACATTGAAACAGTTTTTCTGTTTCCTTGGGCTACCATAGTGCATGAATTGGGCATGAACGCGCTTTTGGGTGTACTATTCTTTTTATTCATTTTGATATTGGGTCTTGCATACGCATGGCGAAAGAAAGCACTTGAATGGAAATGAAAAAACCGGCTATTAAATCAATTCCTTACGAAGAATTTAAGGATAATGAAACCCTTGAAAAGTTACTTAACGAACTGAACAAGGAACGTACAAATGTCATCGTAGGCAAGCTCGACGATATTATAAATTGGGGACGTAGCAATTCGTTGTGGTCATTGACTTTTGCAACAAGCTGTTGCGGAATAGAGTTCATGGCAGTGGGAGCGGCTCGTTACGATTTTGCCCGTTTCGGGTTCGAGGTAACACGAAACTCGCCACGCCAAGCCGACCTCATAATGGTGGCAGGAACCATAACACACAAAATGGCACCCGTACTGAAACGTCTGTACGACCAAATGGCAGAACCCAAATATGTCGTTGCGGTTGGCGGCTGTGCCATAAGCGGAGGCCCTTTCAAGGGTTCCTACCATGTGCTGAACGGTGTAGATAAAATTCTGCCCGTCGATGTATATATCCCCGGATGTCCTCCACGCCCCGAGGCTATGCTATATGGCATGATGCAGTTGCAACGCAAAGTAAAAATTGAGAACTTCTTTGGCGACAAAAATCGCAAGCACAACAGCAACGACATTCCCAACGAGCCTATAATCGTAACCAACGTACCCATCACACCAAACGAAAACAGCGAAGAACAATGAACCCCGAATTTATAGATATAAATGATTTTCGTGCACGCATGGAAACACTGCGTCGCACCGGCATGAATTTTTTACGCGACATCATAGGCATGGATTGGGGCGAAGAAGGATTAGGCGCCATATATTCTTTGGAAAACACCTCGACCGGTCAGGTACTACAAACCGCCGTACGCTGCTGCGACAGAGAAAAGCCATCCATACCCACAGTGTGCGACCTATGGAGCGTAGCCGAGCTATACGAACGCGAAGTTTATGACTTTTTTGGCATACATTTCGCAGGACACCCCGACATGCGACGTCTATACCTAAGAAACGACTGGGTGGGCCATCCCTTGCGCAAAGACTACAACGAAGACGAGGCCATAAACCCAATACGCATGGAGAACGAAATACCCGAGGATGTTCAACGCCCATACGAATTGGCCGAAGACGCCGAAATGGAGATAAGCGACAAACTGACAAACAAAATCCATGGCGACCAATATATCATAAACATAGGACCGCAACACCCTGCGACCCACGGTGTGCTGCGTTTCCGTTTGGCTTTGGACGGCGAGGAAATAAGGAAAATAGACATACACTGCGGCTACATACATCGCGGCATCGAGAAAATGAGCGAGAAAATGACATATCCGCAAATATTGGCACTTACAGACCGACTCGACTATCTGAGTGCGCACCAAAACCGACACGCACTTTGCATGTGTATCGAAAAGGCCATGGGAATAGAAATTACCGACCGCACGCAATACATAAGAACCATAATGGACGAGTTGCAAAGAATAGACTCGCACCTGCTATTCCTTTCGTGTGCCGCCATGGACCTTGGTGCCATAACCACGTTCATATACGGGTTCCGCGACAGGGAGAAAATACTCGATATATTCGAGGAGGTAACCGGTGGACGCCTCATCCAAAATTATAATACAATAGGCGGAGTACAATACGACATCACACCCGACTTTGCAAAAAAGGTAAAAGAATTCTGTCAATACCAAAAAGGCAAATTACAGGAGTACAACGATGTATTCACCAACAACATCATAACACGCAAGCGTATGATAGGCGTGGGCATACTATCCTATGACGACGCCATTTCCTATGGATGCACAGGAGGCACAGGTCGTGCATCGGGTTGGGCATGCGACGTGCGCAAGCGTCACCCATACGCGCTATACGACAAAGTAGATTTCAAAGAGATAATATACAAAAACGGCGACTGCTACGACCGTTTCTTGGTGCGTTTGGACGAGATTGTAGAGTCCATTCATATTATAGAACAACTTATTGACAATATACCCGAAGGCGACTACAAAGTAAAGACAAAGCCCATTATACGCATACCCGAGGGACGTTACAGCGCATCGGTAGAAGGTTCAAGAGGAGAATTCGGAGTATTCATAGAGAGCAAGGGAGATAAATCGCCCTACCGAATAAAATTCCGTCCCATGGGCCTGCCGTTGGTAGCCGCAATGCATAAAATACTAAAAGGAGCCAAAATAGCCGACCTGATAGCCATTGGCGCGACACTCGACTATGTAATCCCCGACATTGACCGATAAAACACCATAAAACGATATGTTCGATTTCAGTACCATAACAACAGCAATAGACCAATTCCTACATTCAGTGCTGCCCTCGCAGGCAGCCCTGCTGGTAGAATGTATATTGGTAGCCTTGTGCGCCGTATTGGCGTATGTTATGTTGGCAATAGTAATGATATTCATGGAGCGCAAAGTATGTGCAGCCTTCCAATGCCGTTTAGGACCCATGCGCGTAGGTCCATGGGGTCTGTTACAAGTATTTGCCGACGTATTCAAGATGCTTATAAAAGAGATTATAAGCATAAAAAACTCCGATAAAGTTTTATACAACCTTGCGCCCTATCTTGTGGTAATGAGCTCGGTGCTGACATTCAGCTGCTTGCCATTTGCCAAAGGCCTGCAAGTGCTGGATTTTAACATAGGAGTGTTTTTCATAATGGCAGCATCGTCATTTGGAGTGCTTGGCATATTATTGGCAGGATGGAGCAGTAATAACAAATACTCCATGATTGGAGCCGTACGAAGCGGTGCGCAAATGATAAGCTACGAATTGTCCATAGGGCTATGTATATTGTCGATAGTGGCACTGAGTGGAACAATGCAGATAAGCGAATTAGTAGCCGCACAAGCCGATGGTTGGTTCATATTCCGCGGACACATACCCGCTTTTGTAGCGTTCATCATATACCTGATAGCCGGAAACGCCGAAACAAATCGTGCCCCGTTCGACCTGCCCGAGGCCGAGTCGGAGCTGACAGCCGGTTTCCACACCGAGTATTCAGGCATGCACTTCGGATTTTTCTACGTGGCAGAGTTCATGAACCTGTTCATAGTAGCCGGAATTGCCTCGACACTGTTTTTGGGAGGATGGACACCGCTGCACATATCCGGGTTCGACAGTTTCAACACCATAATGGATTATATACCCGGCGTAGTATGGTTCTTGGGCAAGACATTCTTTGTTATATGGTTGCTCATGTGGGTTCGTTGGACATTCCCTCGCCTGCGCATAGACCAAGTAGTGTCGCTCGAATGGAAATATCTGGTACCCATAGGATTATTAAACCTGCTGATAATGACACTATGTGTAGTTATGGGATGGACATTCTAAGTAATAGATTTTGGTAAAATTTACAGAAATGGAATTTAAAGAGACATATATAGGAAGAATATTCTACGGCATGCGTTCGCTGCTCATAGGACTGCATACCACGCTCAAAGAGTTCTTCACAAAGAAAGTAACCGAGCAATACCCCGAGAATCGCAAGACACAGCACATATCGGAGCGTCATCGCGCCATGCTCTACATGCCTTTGGACGAAAACGGCAACAACAAATGTATAGCATGCGGACTATGTGCAAACACCTGTCCCAACGGCACGATAGTCATAAAAACAAAAACCGTCACCGACGAAGAGACAGGCAAAAGCAAAAAGGTACTTGTCGATTACACATACGACCTTGGCAGTTGCATGTACTGCCAGCTATGCGTAAACGTATGCCCCAAAGAAGCCATAGCCTTCAACAACCATTTCGAGAACGCAGTCTTCGACCGAAGCAAGTTGTTTATAAAACTCAACAAATAAGAATATTATGGAATTTTCGACTAACCTACTTATATTCTCGGGCCTTGCATTGCTAATGATAGCAGCCGCAATGGCAGCAGTTACTACAAGCCGAATAATGCGTGCAGTAACATACCTTCTGTTCGTGCTGTTCGGTACAGCCGGGTTATACTTCATGCTGCACTACACATTCTTGGGTGCCATACAAATTATTGTGTACGCAGGCGGTATTGTAGTGCTTTTCATATTTGCTGCCCTGCTCATAGGAAAAGGAACAATAGATATAACCCATACATCGAAACTACGCTATTTGGCAGGCCTTGCAACATCGTTTTCGGGGCTTGGGATAGCTCTATACCTAATTAGAAACACTAATTTCGTAGCAGAAAAGTTCAGTTCAAGCGACATTCCCATGAAGACAGTAGGAACAGCCCTTATGAGTACAGGCAAACACAACTATGTACTAACATTCGAGGTTCTCAGCATACTGTTGTTGGCATGTATGGTAGGCGCAATTATGATAGCACGTAAAAAATAAAAAACTATGATTATACCAGCAGAATATTATCTAATCCTTGCCACAGTACTCTTTTTCATAGGAGTATTCGGTTTTTTCACCCGACGCAACCTTATCTCGCTGCTCATAAGCACAGAACTGATGCTGAATGCAGTTGATATAAACTTTGCAGTGTTCAACGCATACTGTCACCCCGAGCATTTAGAAGGATTTTTCTTCACCATGTTCGGAATAGGAATTACCGCTGCCGAAACAGGCGTAGCAATAGCCATTATCATAAACGTGTTCAGAAATGCGAAGTCCATACATATTAAAAACCTAAGAGAACTTAAATACTGATTGTCATGGAATTCAGCATATTTATACTTGCAATACCCATTCTGAGTTTTTTAATACTTGGATTATGCGGCATGAAAATGCCACATAAAGCAGCCGGGCTGCTGGGCACGACAGCCATTGCCACAGTTGCCATTCTGTCGTACATTGCCGCAGCCATATATTTTGGTGCCGGACGCAACGACGAAGGCCTATTCCCCACCCTCATCCCTTATGCTCTTCAATGGCTGCCGCTTGGCAACACGCTCTCCATTGAAATGGGAATAATGCTCGACCCCATATCCATCATGATGCTTATAGTTATAACCACGGTGAGCCTCATGGTACATATATATTCGCTTGGATACATGAAGGGTGAACGTGGTTTTCAACGCTACTATGCATTCTTGTCGCTCTTCACATTCTCTATGCTCGGTTTGGTGGTGGCAACCAATATTTTCCAGATGTATGTATTCTGGGAACTTGTGGGAGTGTCGTCGTACCTGCTTATAGGATTTTACTACACAAAACCCGCAGCCATAGCAGCCTCGAAAAAAGCGTTTATAGTGACACGTTTTGCCGACCTGTTTTTCTTGATAGGAATACTTATTTATGGATATTATACCGAGACATTCTCTTTCACCCCGACAGAATTGCTATTGTCATCGGCTGCGACAGTGCTCCCCACTGCACTTGGGTTGATGTTCATTGGCGGTGCAGGTAAAAGTGCTATGTTCCCATTGCATATATGGTTGCCCGATGCCATGGAAGGCCCGACACCCGTTTCGGCTCTTATACACGCCGCCACAATGGTTGTTGCCGGTGTCTATTTGGTGGCAAGGATGTTCCCACTGTTCATTGCATACGCGCCCGAGGTGTTGCACATGATAGCCTACGTAGGAGCATTCACCGCGTTGTATGCAGCCATAGTGGCATGCGTGCAAACAGATATCAAGAGAGTCTTGGCATTCTCGACAATATCGCAAATTGCATTTATGATGGTTGCACTTGGTGTTTCACTGTCGGACGACCCACACAAGGGCGGTCTTGGCTACATGGCATCAATGTTCCACCTATTTACACACGCCATGTTCAAGGGGTTGTTATTCCTTGGTGCCGGAGCCATAATACATGCCGTACACAGCAATGAAAAAAGCCACATGGGTGGTTTACGCAAATATATGCCCGTCACACATATCACATTCCTCATTGCATGCTTGGCAATAGCCGGTATCCCACCGTTTGCAGGCTTTTTCAGTAAAGACGAGATATTGGCAGCATGCTACAACTACTCCCCGGCAATGGGAATATTCATGAGTTTTGTTGCAGCCCTCACCGCATTTTATATGTTCCGTCTATACTATCTTATATTCTGGGGCAAGAGCCACTACGAAGAGGAATTGGCACTATACACAGCCGGCAAAACCACACACGAGCCGCACAAACCACACGAGGCTCCCGCCACAATGACAACACCATTAATAATATTGGCAATCATAACATGCGTGGCAGGCTTTATACCATTTGGAAAATTCATAAGCAGTAACGGTCATGCCTACGACATACACATAGACGCAGCAGTGGCCACAACAAGCATACTGCTTGCAGTGGCAGGCATTGTCATTGCCACAATTATGTATGCCAAAGGAGACAGCAAGATAACACAAGCCATCAACAGCAGCATGAAGAATATCATTAATGCCGCATACCACCGTTTCTACATGGACGAGCTATGGTTATTCGTGACAAAAAAAATAATATTCAACTGCATAAGCCGCCCCATTGCATGGTTCGACAGACATATAATTGACGGCGCAATGGACATGCTTGCCATAGTGACACAAAAATTAGGCAACTATGTACGTCCCATGCAGAGTGGCAACGTACAAAGTTACAGCGTTTGGTTCCTTGGCGGTGCGCTCATAATAATACTGACATTAATATATTTCGCATAATAAACACGCAATAACAGAACAACAATGAATATACTTAATCTATTCGTACTCATACCGTTAGTAATGCTTTTTGCATTGTGGTTATGTCGCAATATCAAGCAAATACGCACGGTGATGGTAGCAGGCTCGACACTGTTACTTGCCTTGTCGGTGTATCTTACCATCGACTTTATTGCTTTACGCTCGGCAGGCGTTACAGCCCCACAATTATATTGCAATTCGTGGAGCTGGTTTCCCTCGCTGAATATATGCTACTCTATTGGTGTCGATGGAATATCGGTAGCCATGTTGCTATTATCCTCCATAATAGTATTCACCGGCACATTCGCGTCGTGGAACATTAAACCGCAGACAAAAGAGTTTTTCCTGTGGTATGTATTGCTGTCGTTGGGAGTATATGGCTTTTTCATCACCACCGATATGTTTGCCATGTTCATGTTCTACGAAACAGCGCTCATCCCCATGTACCTGCTGATTGGCGTTTGGGGTAGCGGCAAAAAAGAGTATTCGGCAATGAAACTAACCCTGATGCTGATGGGTGGCTCGGCCTTTCTGCTTATGGGTATTTTAGGTATATATTACGGCAGTGGTGCCACCACGATGAATATTCACGAGATAGCACAATTGAACAACATACCGACCGACATTCAGTATATTTTCTTCCCGCTTACTTTTATTGGTTTTGGCGTGCTTGGTGCCCTGTTCCCATTCCACACATGGAGCCCCGACGGCCATGCAAGCGCACCCACATCGGTATCCATGCTGCATGCAGGTGTACTAATGAAATTGGGCGGTTACGGCTGTTTCAGAATAGCCATGTACCTGCTTCCCCAAGCCGCAAACGATTTGGCATGGATATTTATCATACTGACAACCATAAGCGTTGTCTATGGAGCGTTAAGCGCAATAAGCCAGACCGACCTTAAATATATAAACGCCTATTCATCGGTATCGCACTGCGGACTGGTGCTTTTTGCCATCCTCATGATGACACAGACATCGTGCACCGGCGCCATACTGCAAATGCTTTCCCATGGACTTATGACCGCGCTATTCTTTGCGCTCATCGGCATGATATACGGACGTACACACACACGTGACATACGTCAGATGCAAGGACTTATGAAGATAATGCCCTTCCTTGCTGTGGGCTATGTCATTGCCGGCCTTGCCAACCTTGGACTTCCCGGTTTCAGCGGTTTCATTGCCGAAATGACAATTTTTGTGGGAGCCTTCATGGTAGATGACACATTCCACCGCGCAGTAACCATCATAGCATGTACAAGCATTGTCATAACAGCCGTTTATATACTGCGTGTTGTAGGCAAAATACTTTATGGCGAGCCCACAAACGAAGAACACAAAAAACTTAGCGACGCCACTTGGGACGAGCGTTTCACCGTTATATGCCTTGTTATATGCGTTGCAGGCCTCGGCATTGCCCCCATGTGGGTCAGCGACCTCATTAACAGCGGAGTAGGAGACATTATCACAAATTTAAGACCATAGACAAAAATATATGAATTACTCACAATTCTTCTCGATGATACCCGAGGTGAGCCTATTGGCCATCTTCGTTGCCATATTGATATTCGACCTTGTTGCAACAGGCCGATACAGACGTATGTTCCATGCAATGGTATGCCTGCTTATTATCCCACACGTATATGTATGTATGGAATTCGGCGGCAAGGAACAGACACTCTTCGGTGGCATGTACTATACAAACAGCATGATTGCATTAATGAAAGCGATGCTTACGTTTGGCAGTGCACTGGTGATACTGCAAGCCCATCGATGGTTGCGTAGCACACACACCTATTACAAACAAGGCGAGTTCTACATATTATTGCTCAGCACCCTTGTTGGAATGTACTTCATGCTTAGCGCACGCCATTTTCTATTGTTCTACATAGGAATGGAGCTGGCATCGCTTCCCTTGGCATGCCTTGTTGCATTCGACAAATACCGCCACCACTCGGCCGAAGCCGGAATAAAATATGTGCTGACATCGATGTTTGCTTCTGCTGCCATGCTATACGGAATTTCGTTTCTCTATGGAACAACAGGCACACTATATTTCGACGATATGATAGCAGGAATAACCGGCTCGCCCATGCAGATTTTTGCCATGGTAATGTTCTTCTCGGGATTGGGATTTAAAATATCATTGGTACCGTTCCACCTATGGACCGCCGACAGTTACCAAGGAGCACCCACCGTTGTGACAGCATATTTGTCGGTTATTTCGAAGGGAGCAGCCGTATTCACACTGTTTACCATACTCACAAAAGTATTCGCGCCGATGACGGCACAATGGCAATTAATGCTATACATACTCATAGTAGCCAGCATCACCATAGCCAACCTGTTTGCCATAAAACAAACCAATCTGAAACGATTTATGGCGTTCAGCAGCATATCGCAGGCAGGATATATCATGCTTGCAGTAATTGGCGGCACCGCACAAGGCATGAGTTCTATGGTCTATTATATACTTGTGTACATAGTAGCTAACCTTGCCGTGTTCGGCATAATAGAAACGATCGAGCATGCCAAAGAGGGCGAGATTGTACGAGACGACTGCAACGGGCTCTACAAGACCAATCCCCGTTTGTCGTTGCTCATGACATTGGCACTGTTCTCGCTTGCCGGAATACCACCCTTTGCAGGCTTTTTCAGTAAGTTCTTTGTGTTCATGAGCGCATTCGATGCCGGATTTATCGTATTGGTATTTATAGCCCTTATAAACACCGTTATTTCGCTCTATTACTACCTGCTTATAGTAAAGGCCATGTACATAACGCCCAACGACAATCCCATTCCGCACGTCAAATGCGACCTTTTTGCACGCATAAGCCTTGGAGCATGCCTATTGGGTATCATCCTATTGGGAATTTGCAGTTTTGTATATATAGGCATAGACAAACTGACATTCTAACAGTATTTAATAAATCGAAAAAGGCTTGCAGACACACTGCAAGCCTTTTTCGATTTTAGCAACCTCATAGGCCTTTTTACAAGACCTCCCTATTGAGTTATGTCCCAAGCAAGAACATCGGCACAATGAGAATAGGCAGCACTATACAAACAACATTCATCCATCGCTAACCATGTTACAGAATGTAAAATTAGCCCATTATGGTTAATTGCCTGCATCAAGTGGTTGTTTTTTGGATTATAAAGGATTTGTATTTGAACAGTTATAAACCCCTACTCCATCATTATTCCATTGAATATTCTACCGGAATTTATACCAAGGCGTCGTGCCGAGAAAAATTCGTCGTGACGACTGTATGTGCATATACCGCTTACTGAAATTTGCTCCTCCATGACACCACAGCCAAGCAGTTGCAAGCGGTTTGCTTCCCACAGGTCGATATGCCACTTGCTTGCTATTTTCTGCGCTATGCGTTGCATTGGAAATCCTGCCGCATGGAAGGCATCGTACACCTCATTGCCTACTTCGAAAGCCGCAAGCGATATTCCCGGGCCTATCACTGCGCATATATCGGTTGGTTGCGTGCCGTAGCGTTGCGTCATCGTCTGTAAAGCGTTTTCGGCAATGCGTGCGACTGTGCCACGCCACCCTGCATGAACGGCCGCCACAACGCGTTTCTTGCAATCGTACATCAACAGGGGGATGCAATCGGCTGTGGACACCCCTATGCAACAACGTGGCAGTGACGTCACTACTGCATCGACGCCATATAACTGCTTGCGCTGTACATCGCGTGGCAACAGCAGGAAATCGCTGTCTATACACAACACGTTGTCGCCATGAGTCTGTCGCGGAAGGATAAGTCGCTCCTCGGATATGCCCAACGCATTGCACAGCAACAGACGATTTTGCTGCACGCGGTTGTTGTCGTCGTTACAATAATCGGTAATATTGAAAGTAGCGTAGGCACCATTGCTTACGCCACCCTTACGTGTAGTGGAGAAGGCTCGCACGCCCTCCCCTATTTTGTATTCTACAAATTCCATTATAGTTTTTCCAAGGCCTGTTGCAGGTCGGCTATAATATCCTCGGCATCCTCTATTCCCACAGACAAACGCATGAGGTCGGGAGCTATTCCTGCTTCGAGCAGCTGCTCGTCGGATAGCTGGCGGTGTGTGTGGCTTGCCGGGTGCAATATACATGAGCGAGCATCGGCCACGTGTGTCACAATAGCAACAAAGTTCAAGCTATCCATGAAACGTATGGCATCCTCCTTGCTTCCTTTAACTCCGAACGCCATCACGCCGCATGCACCATGAGGCAGATATTTCTTTGCCAGATTATAATAGTTGCTATCGGGCAGACCGCAATAATTTACCCAAGCCACCTTGGGATGACTTTGCAAATATTCTGCCACGCGCTGCGCATTGTCGCAGTGTCGGGGCATGCGCAAATGGAGCGTTTCAAGCCCCAAGTTCAGCAGGAAGGCATTCTCGGGCGACATCATGGAGCCAAGGTCGCGCATGAGCTGGGCAACCATTTTTGTGATATATGCTGCCTTGCCGAATGATTTTGTATAGGTGAGCCCATGATATGAGTCATCGGGTTCGGTGAGCATGGTATATTTGTCGTGATAGAGTTCCCAGTCAAAATTACCGCTATCTACCACTGCGCCACCAACAGCCACTGCATGGCCATCCATGTATTTTGTTGTGGAGTGTGTAACAATGTCGGCACCCCATTCAAACGGACGGCAGTTAACGGGTGTGGCAAAGGTATTATCCACTATCAGTGGCACTCCGTTTTTGTGTGCTATGGTCGCAAATTTTTCTATATCCAGAACATTGACGCTGGGGTTGGAGATTGTCTCGCCAAAAAGTGCTTTCGTGTTGGGACGAAATGCTTTTTGTATCTCCTCGGCCGGTGCATCGGCATCGACGAATGTTACTTCGATGCCAAGTTTTTTCATTGTCACCGAGAACAAATTGTATGTGCCGCCATATATTGTTGTGGCAGAAACAAAATGGTCGCCCGACTGACATATATTAAATATTGCATAGAAGTTTGCAGCCTGTCCCGACGCTGTCATCACAGCACCTACGCCCCCTTCGAGTGCAGCTATTTTAGCACCCACGGCATCCACAGTGGGGTTTTGTAAACGAGAATAAAAATATCCCGAGTCCTCCAAGTCGAAAAGGCGTGCCATCTGCTCGCTTGTATCGTATTTGAATGTTGTGCTCTGATATATGGGCAATACACGCGGTTCCCCTTTTTTGGGTGCCCATCCTGCTTGCACACACAGTGTGCCTAAGTTCATTTTCTTTTGCATTGTGTTATCTGTTTTCGGTTATTATCTTTAATTTATGTACCGGCACATATTCGGAATTATCCACAGACAGATATATCGTAATATCGTGGCTACCGTCAATTAGTGTGCTGTTGCCATATACGGTGAGAGTATAACGTACCCCCTCCTCGGGAGCAAGCGACTGCACCGGCGTCATTTCCGAGAATATTATGTCGTTGCTGCTGCACTGCACCATGGGATAGACTGTGACCGCCATGTCACCATAGTTATATATATCAAACGATAATTTGCCATAGCCATCGGCCATCAGGGCTGCTGCGCCATCGGAATTTTTAAAATTGACATTACGGAGCGTAACATCCATTTTATTGGAAGACTGTTCCACCAATTGCTCTATCTTGACGCGGTTGGCCTCGACCTTGCTCTCTTTTTTGCTTGGCGACGTTCCTGCTTGCTGTTGCGCCGTCTGTTCGTGGGGTTTGTTTATTACATTGCCTACCGCTGCGCCCGTTATAGCACCTATGGCTGTGCCCATCAGCTGCCCACTATAAGAATGGGAGGAAACACCACCGACAGCGCCGCCAACGATGGTACCTAACTGCAAACCAACCATGGTGCCACTTGCCTGCCGACTATTCTGTATGGAACAAGACGACAGCAACAGCAGTATGAATATTAAATTATAAATACGCTTCATTAACTTATAATTTTATGTGGCGAAGATAATACATAAGAATGACATAACAGATATTATGAATGTAAAAATATTAAAATATACCCTATCAGGAGTGCGAAGGAGGATATAACAGCCACCATAAGCAGGCATCGCATTGCATAGGGCAAGGCAACGGAAAACAACGAATTTGCACACACAAAATCCCATCCCTTTAAAAATAATAAAAACAATACGAGGACAACCTCACGGTTGTCCTCGTACATCTATTAAGTAAGTAATTATTCAGCTGTTGGTGTAGCTTCTTCTGTTGCTGCAACCTCTGCAGCAGGAGCATCAACCTTTTTTGTAGAACGACGACGACGAGTCTTTTTAGCTGCTGTTTTAGCCATGTTCTCGTTGTAGTCAACAAGTTCTATAAAGCACATCTCAGCTGCGTCACCGGGACGAGTACCCAACTTGATGATACGTGTGTAACCACCGGGGCGCTCAGCCACTTTTACTGAAATTTCTTTGAATAGTTCTGTTACAGCCTCTTTGTTTTGAAGATAGCTGAATACTACGCGACGAGAATTTGTTGTGTCGTCTTTTGATTTTGTTATCAAAGGCTCAACGAATTTTTTGAGTTCTTTTGCCTTTGCAAGAGTCGTAGTGATTCTTTTGTGCATTATCAAAGATATTGCCATGTTCGAAAGCATAGCCTTTCTGTGAGATGCAGTACGACCCAAATGGTTGAAAGATTTCTTATGTCTCATGATTATTCTTTATCTAATTTATATTTTGAAATATCGGTTCCAAACGAAAGATTCAGACTCTCTAGCAAATCATCAAGCTCAGTGAGCGATTTCTTACCGAAGTTACGGAACTTAAGAAGGTCGTTTTTGTTGTATTGAACAAGTTGTCCGAGTGTCTCGACATCGGCAGCCTTCAAACAGTTGAGAGCGCGTACCGAAAGGTTCAAATCAACGAGCTTGCTCTTTAACAATTGACGCATGTGCAATACCTCCTCATCAAATTCCTCGTTGCCGTCAATGTCGCTTGCCTCAATAGCAATCTTCTCATCGGAGAACAACATGAAATGGTAAATGAGTATTTTTGCAGCCTCTTTAAGTGCATCCTTCGGATGTATAGAACCATCTGTTGTAACCTCTATAACCAGCTTATCGTAGTCGGTGTTCTGCTCTACACGGAACGGCTCGCGCTGGTACATAACGTTACGAATAGGAGTGTATATCGAGTCGATTGGAATCATAGTGGGCTCAGTACAAAGCTCACGGTTTTCATCAGCGGGAACATAACCACGTCCTTTGTTGATGTTGATTTCAATCTGCATTTTAGCCGATGAATCGAGGTGGCAAATGACTAACTCAGGATTTAACACTTCAAATCCGGTTAAATACTTTCCTATATCTCCGGCCGTAAATATTTCGGTATTCTCGACATTGATAGAGACTTTCTCGGTTTCGAATTCCTCTACTATTCTTTTAAATCGAACCTTTTTCAGATTCAATATAATGTTGGTAACATCCTCTTTTACACCGGGTACGGTTGCAAACTCGTGCTCTACACCTGCTATTTTTATAGTACATATTGCAAAGCCTTCGAGCGAAGAAAGCAATATACGACGTAAAGCATTACCTACGGTTGTTGCAAAGCCGGGTTCAAGGGGACGAAATTCGAACTTGCCAAAAAAGTCGTTCGCCTCCAACATTACGACCTTATCAGGTTTTTGAAATGTTAATATCGCCATTATAATCTATTATTTGCTATACAACTCAACGATTAATTGCTCCTTGATATTCTCGGGGATCTCGGTACGCTCGGGTACGTTCATGAACTTACCTGCCATAGCCGACTCATCCCACTCCAACCAAGAGTATTTGCTGTGGTTTACACCTGCCAAAGCATTTTGGATAACTTCGAGTGATTTTGAACGCTCACGCACACCCACGATTTCTCCGGGTTTGATGATGCGCGATGCAATGTTCGAAACTTTTCCATTAACCACAATGTGACGGTGGCTAACCAACTGACGTGCAGCAGCACGGGTGGGAGCGATACCTAAACGGTAAACAATGTTGTCGAGACGAGACTCCAAAGTCTGCAAAAGTACCTCACCGGTGATACCGGGAGCTGAATCTGCTTTCTCGAATACATTACGGAATTGTTTTTCCAATACTCCGTATGTGTATTTTGCCTTTTGTTTCTCGGCTAACATTATACCATACTCCGATGTTTTACGACGACGGTTGTTGCCATGCATACCGGGAGCATAGTTTTTCTTGGAAAGCACTTTATCGGGGCCAAAAATAGGCTCGCCAAATTTACGTGCAATCTTGCTCTTAGGTCCAATATATCTTGCCATTTCTAAATACTTTACTTATAAACATTATACTCTTCTTCTCTTCGGAGGACGGCAACCATTATGTGGTAGCGGTGTTACGTCAACGATTTCGATAACCTCGATACCTGCACCGTGCACCGTACGAATAGCCGACTCACGACCATTACCGGGACCTTTCACATAAGCCTTAACCTTGCGCAAGCCCAAATCGTATGCTATCTTTGAACAAGCCTCTGCTGCCATCTGTGCAGCGTAGGGAGTATTCTTCTTTGAACCTCTGAAGCCCATCTTACCGGCAGATGACCAAGAGATAACCTGTCCTTCGTCGTTAGTAAGGCAAACAATGATATTGTTAAATGACGAATGTACATGAAGTTGTCCCATGGCTCCAACCTTCACATTTCTTTTCTTTGTTGCAACTGTTTTCTTTGCCATATTACTTACTTATTATTTAGTAGCTTTTTTCTTGTTAGCAACCGTTTTCTTACGACCCTTGCGAGTACGTGCATTGTTCTTTGTGCTCTGACCACGAACGGGCAAACCGATACGGTGGCGAATACCGCGATAACAACCGATATCCATCAAACGTTTGATGTTCAGCTGTATCTCTGAACGGAGGTCACCCTCTACTTTGTACTCTGCGCCGATAATCTCACGAACAGCAGCGGCCATGTCATCGGTCCAATCTTGAACCTTGATGTTACGGTCTACACCTGCCTTGTCGAGAATTCTGGCTGCACTGCTGCGTCCTATACCGTAGATGTATGTCAACGCAATCTCTCCTCTTTTGTTCTGAGGAATGTCTACACCAACTATTCTTATAGCCATATACTATATAAATTATAAAATTTCACTTTTATTACCCCTGACGCAATTTGAACTTGGGATTTTTCTTGTTAATCAAATACAAGCGGCCGTTTCGACGAACGATTTTGCAGTCCGGAGTGCGTTTCTTAATAGATGCTTTTACTTTCATAATATGTTGTTTTTTATTTATATCTGAACACGATTCTTCCTTTTGTCAAGTCATAAGGAGACATCTCGATTCTTACTTTATCACCGGGAAGGATTTTTATGTAGTGCATACGCATCTTTCCCGAAATGTGAGCTATTACCTCGTGACCATTCTGTAACTCTACTCGGAACATCGCATTTGACAATGCCTCAACGATTGTACCGTCTTGTTCAATAGCGCTCTGTTTAGCCATATTAATATCCTTTGTTTCTTAAGACTTCTTCTACAAATTCAAACGAAGACAATATATCGGCTCCGTTTTTGCCTACTGCTATGGTGTGCTCGAAGTGTGCGGCGTTTTTGCGGTCACGTGTACGTACTGTCCAACCATCTTTTTCCATGAATATTTGACGCTTGCCAAGTGTTATCATGGGTTCGATTGCTATGCACATGCCTTGACGCAACTGCAAACCGTTGCCCTTGCGACCATAGTTTGGTACTTCGGGCGACTCGTGCATTTCGCGTCCTATACCGTGTCCGACAAATTCGCGAACAACTCCGAAACCGTTTGTTTCGCAATGCGACTGCACCGCATGGCCTATGTCACCAAGACGCTTACCATGCATTGCCTGTTCAATACCCAAGTATAGCGATTCCTTTGTTACTTGCAATAACTTACGCGTTTCGGCATCGACCTCGCCTACACAGAATGTGTAACACGAATCGCCGCAAAAACCGTTAAGCAAAGTTCCACAATCAACCGATACTATATCGCCCTCTTTCAATGGTGTGTCATTGGGAATTCCATGAACTACCACATCGTTCACCGATGCACAGATGGAACCCGGAAAAGGAACACCGTCGTAATTGGGGTAACCTTTAAAGGTCGGTATTGCACCATTGTCGCGGATGAACTCCTCGGCAACTTTATCCAGTTGCTTTGTTGTCACTCCCGGCTCTATTATTTTAGCTACTTCGGCAAGTGCCCTGCCTACCAGCAGATTACTCTGCCGAAGTAGTTCTATCTCTTCCGATGTCTTAAGAAATATCATTTCTTAGCTTTACAAATCAACCAACACGTCCCTTAATACGCCCCGAACTCAAAAGACCATCGTAGTGTCTCATTAGCAGATAGCTCTCTATCTGTTGCAGGGTATCCAATACCACACCAACTAAAATCAATAGAGAAGTTCCACCAAAGAACGATGCGAATTCTTGCTGCACACCAAATACTCCTGCAAATGCGGGAAGTATGGCTATTGCTGCCAAGAACAAAGATCCGGGAAGTGTTATACGAGACATTATCGTATCTATATATTCCGCAGTGGGCTTACCAGGTTTCACTCCGGGTATAAAACCATTATTGCGTTTCATATCCTCGGCCATTTGCACCGGATTAATGGTGATGGCTGTATAGAAGAATGTAAATACAATAATTAGTAGAGCGAATATTAGGTTATATAACCAACCGGTGTGATCCATCATATTACGAACAAACCAAGAATGTTCGGCATCGGGACCTCCATAGCTTACAAATGCAAGGGGTATGAAGAGGATTGCCTGAGCAAAAATGATGGGCATCACATTGGCAGCGTTAACCTTCAAGGGAAGATACTGACGCGCACCGGTGTATGTAGCACCGCCTGCCGATTGTTTAGCATACTGCACAGGAACACGACGTGTACCTTGCAACAATGCTATACCGGCACAAATTACAGCGAACAATACCACAATCTCGATGAGGAACATTATGACACCACCACCTGTTGCTGCCGACAAACGAGAAGCGAACTCCTGTATAAAGGCTTGTGGCAAACGTGCAATGATACCTATCATGATGATAAGCGACACACCATTACCCACGCCCTTGTCGGTGATACGCTCACCCAACCAAAGGATGAACATACTACCTGCGGCAAGTATTATTGTTGATGTTGCCATAAAGACATTCCAATCGAGTCCGCCACCCAAAGCAGCACCGGCTGTATAACGAAGATTCAGAAGATAAGAGGGAGCCTGTATAAGAAGAATAGCAACTGTCAAATAACGAGTGTACTGATTAATCTTTCTACGACCGCTCTCACCCTCACGTTGAAGCTTCTGGAAATAGGGTACTGCAATTGCCAACAATTGAATAACAATTGAGGCAGAGATATAGGGCATTATACCCAATGCAAAAATTGATGCATTAGAAAATGCGCCACCCGAGAACATATCAAGCAGAGACATCAAACCACCGCTCGTTTGGTCTTGCAGGCGAGTCAACATATCGGGATTGATACCCGGCAAAACCACATACGAACCAAACCTGTAACAGGCTATTAATGCAATGGTAATACCCAAACGCATTCTAAGGTCTTCAATCTTCCAGATATTCTTGATTGTCTGGATAAATTTGGGGTTTGATATTTTATTTGCCATGTCTTAAAGCTTTACAACTGTTCCACCTACAGCCTCAATAGCCTCTACTGCTTTTGCAGAGAACGCATGTGCTTCGACTGTTAATTTCGCTGTCAATGTACCGTTTGCAAGTATTTTAACCAATTGCTTGTCCGAGATAAAGCCTGCTGCAACAAGAGCAGCAACGTTTATTGTCTCGAGCGATTTGCTCTCGGCAAGTGCTTGCAATGTAGATAAGTTAATAGCCTTGTACTCTACACGGTTTATGTTTTTAAAACCGAATTTGGGTACACGACGTTGCAAAGGCATTTGACCACCCTCGAAACCTATCTTTTTCTTATAGCCGGAACGCGACTTGGCACCCTTGTGACCGCGAGTTGAGGTACCACCTCTACCCGAACCGGTTCCACGTCCAATTCTTTTACGTGCCTTGACAGCGCCTTCGGCAGGTTTCAGATTATTTAATTTCATAGCCAATTCTTTTTTTAATTAATTACTCTTCAACAATGGCAACCAAATGCTGAACTTTTCTTATCATACCACGAATAGAGGCGCTGTCGGTGTGTTCAACCACTTTATTCATCTTTGTAAAACCAAGAGCGTCGAGTGTGAGCTTTTGTGTTTTGGGAGCACCTATACGACTTCTTACTTGCTTAATTTTAATAGTAGCCATAATTTTCCTCCTTATCCGTTAAATACTTTACTAATACTTACTCCTCTGTTCTGAGCCACTGTGCGTGCATCACGCATCTCGCTCAAAGCAGCTATTGTAGCTTTCACCAAGTTGTGGGGGTTAGAAGAACCCTTAGACTTAGCAAGAACGTCTGTAATACCTACGCTTTCAAGTACAGCACGCATAGCACCGCCGGCAACTACACCGGTACCGTGTGATGCGGGTTTGATAAACACTTCTGCACCGCCAAAGTGAGCAGCTTGCTCATGAGGAACAGTACCTTTGTACACGGGAACTTTAACAAGATTCTTTTTTGCAGCCTCTATACCCTTAGAGATAGCGGCAGTAACCTCACTTGCTTTACCAAGTCCGTAACCGATTATACCATTCTCGTTACCTACTACTACAATAGCAGAGAAACTGAATGTGCGACCTCCCTTTGTAACCTTAGTTACACGGTTGATTGCAACCAATCTGTCTTTTAATTCAACGTCGTTTGCGACTTTTACTCTATTATTAACTGCCATATCTTTTAGAATTTAAGGCCACCATTACGTGCAGCATCAGCTACTTCTTTAACTCTACCGTGATACAGATAGCCGTTACGATCGAAGACAACAGTTGTTATACCTGCCTCTTGTGCTTTCTTGGCTATCAACTCACCAACCTTAGCAGCTTGCTCTTTCTTGGGCATAGCCTCAAGACCAAGAGAAGATGCCGCAGCCAATGTGCGACCTGTCTGGTCGTCGATTATCTGAACATAGATTTGCTTGTTGCTACGAAAAACGCTCATACGGGGACGCTCTGCAACACCGAAAATCTTGTTGCGTACTCTATATTTAATTTTGGTACGTCTTTCTATCTTTGTTGTCATATGCTTACGATTTTACTAATTATTTTGCACCTGCCGATTTACCGGATTTGCGACGAATAACCTCGCCAACAAACTTAACACCTTTACCTTTGTAAGGCTCGGGTTTACGGAATGAGCGAATCTTAGCACAAACCATTCCCAACAACTGTTTGTCGCATGATTCCAAAATGATGAGAGGGTTCTTGTTTCTCTCTGATTTGGTCTCAATCTTTACCTCTGCGGGAAGTTGCATATAGATAGAGTGTGTGTAACCCAGAATCAACTCAAGTGTGTTACAAGGTTTCTCATTAACACGATAACCAACACCAACAAGTTCAAGTTCTTTCTTGAAACCGGTTGATACACCTGTTACCATATTGTTGATAAGCGCTCTATACAAGCCATGATAAGCATGCTCCTGTTTTGTAGCCTCTTGAACAGTCTTGCCACCTGCATATGTAAAGGTTATCTGACCGTCCTCGACATTAACAGCGATAGATGCGTCTACTTTTTGTGAAAGCTCTCCTTTGGGGCCTTTTACAGTTACTGTATTATCATCACTGACAGTGATAGTAACTTTCTCGGGGATACTGATGGGTAATTTACCAATTCTAGACATTGCTTAATCCTCCTCTATTAGTAGACATAGCAGAGTACCTCACCACCAATTCTCTCGGCAGCTGCCTCTTTGTCTGTCATTACACCTTTGGATGTCGATAAAATAGCGATACCCAATCCATTAATCACTCTGGGCATATCTTTGTATCCCGTATAACGACGCAAACCGGGTGAAGAAACACGTATCAATTTCTTGATAGCGTTCACCTTGTTTACAGCATCGTACTTCAAGGCAACCTTGATTGTGCCCTGAGGGCCATCTTCTACGAACTTGTAGTTCAGGATGTAACCCTTCTCAAAAAGAATTCTTGTGATTTCCTTTTTGAGGTTCGAGGCAGGAATTTCAACCACTCTGTGCTTTGCTTGAATGGCATTTCTCAACCTCGTCAAATAATCTGCAATAGGATCTGTCATAAAAATTAATTTTAAATTGATCAGGACTTCCCTGACAATATTTATATTAAACACTCAGAAAATTTACCAACTTGCTTTTCTAACACCCGGGATAAGACCTTGTGATGCCATCTCGCGGAATTGTATACGCGAAATGCCGAAAAGACGAATGTAGCCTTTGGGACGACCGGTGATCTTGCAACGGTTGTGCATACGTATGGGGTTGGAATTCAAAGGAAGTGACTGCAATTTGCGTGCTGCCTCGTAAGCCTCTTCGGGTGTACCGGTGTTAACTATTTTTTTCAAAGCCTCACGCTTAGCTGCATACTTCTTTGTCAATTTTGCTCGTTTTACTTCACGAGCCTTCATTGATTCTTTTGCCATGATTACGAATTTTTAGCATTCTTAAAAGGTAAACCAAACTCCTTGAGCAAAGCGTATCCCTCTTCATCGGTCTTTGCGGTTGTAACAAATGTGATGTTCATACCTGTAAGACGCATGATGTTGTCGATGTTGATTTCGGGGAATATAATTTGCTCCTTGATACCGAGTGAATAGTTGCCGTTTCCGTCAAACTTGCTCTCGATACCTTTGAAGTCGCGAATACGGGGAAGAGCCACGCGGATAAGACGCTCAAGGAACTCATACATACGCTCGCGACGCAATGTTACCATAACGCCGATAGGCATCTTCTTACGTAATTTGAAGTTAGAGATATCCTTACGCGATACCGTAGCAACGGCCTTCTGACCTGTGATTGCTGTAATCTCATTAATAGCAACGTCAATAATCTTCTTGTCCTGAGTAGCAGCACCAAGACCCTCGTTGATAACGATTTTCTTGAGTACGGGTACCTGCATGGGCGAAGAATAATTGAACTGCTTCATCAAAGCCGGAGCAATACGCTCGGCATATTCTTTCTTTAGGCTAGCTGTATTACTCATTATTTAATCTCCTCTCCTGATTTTTTAGCATAACGAACCTTTACACCTTCTTCGTTAACCTTGCGACCTACACGTGTGGGTTTACCCGACTTGGGGTCGATGAGGTTAAGGTTAGAAACGTGAATTGCGGCCTCTTGTTTCACAATACCTCCGTGAGGATTCTTGGCGCTTGGTTTCGTGCTCTTTGAAACCATGTTTACGCCTTCTACGATGGCACGGTCTTTCTCTACGATGACTTTCAAAACCTTACCGGTCTTGCCTTTGTCATCGCCAGAGTTTACATAGACCATATCACCTTTCTTGATATGTAGCTTTTTCATTACTTCAAGTTTTTAAATATTAAAGTACCTCCGGTGCCAACGATACAACTTTTGTATATTGAGTTGCACGAAGTTCACGCGCTACCGGTCCGAAGATACGGCTGCCGCGCATCTCGCCGGCGTTATTAAGTAGAATACAAGCGTTGTCATCAAAACGGATATAAGAACCGTCCTGACGGCGTACCTCTTTCTTTGTACGAACGATGAGGGCCTTTGAAACAACACCCTTTTTCATATCACTTGAAGGTATCACGCTTTTCACAGCGACAACGATAACGTCACCAACAGAAGCATAGCGGCGACGTGTACCACCAAGTACACGAATACACAATGCCTCTTTTGCACCGCTGTTGTCACATACAGTAAGTCTCGATTCAACCTGTATCATAATTACTTAACTTTTTCGATGATTTCTACTAATCTCCATCTCTTTGTCTTGCTCAAGGGACGAGTTTCCATGATGCGAACTGTATCGCCTACCGAACACTCGTTCTTCTCATCGTGTACGTGATACTTTTTTGTTCTGCTCACGAACTTACCGTAGATGGGGTGTTTCTCTTTGAACTTAGAGGCAATGGTAATTGTCTTGTCCATTTTATTGCTTACGACAATACCGGTGCGCTCTTTTCTTAAATTTCTTACTTCCATGGTGCTCTTTATTTTTGATTTAATTCGCGAGAACGCAACTCACTCTTCATACGCGCGATGGTGCGACGTAGTTTTTTCAACTCCTCGGGATTCTCCAACGGTGATATTGCGTGATTCAGCTTCATTTGAGCATAACGAGTAACTTCAGTCTCCACTCTTTCTGTGAGCTCTGCATTGGAAAGCTCTCTAATTTCTGCTATCTTCATAATTATGCTTAATTTTGAGCGTCATAATCGCGTCTAACAATAAATTTAGTTGTAACAGGAAGTTTTTGAGCTGCAAGACGCAAAGCCTCTTTTGCTGTATCAAAAGGAACTCCCTCTACCTCGATAAGGATGCGACCCGGTGTAACGGGGAATACAAAGCCTTCGGGATCTCCCTTACCTTTACCCATACGCACGTCAGCGGGCTTACGAGTAATAGGTTTGTCGGGGAATATTCTGATCCACACCTGTCCTTGACGCTGCATGTAACGTGTTACCGCAATACGGGCAGCTTCAATCTGACGGCCGTTCAACCATTTGTATTGCAAGCACTTGATTCCAAAAGAACCGAAAGCGAGTTGGTTTCCTCTTTGAGCGAAACCTTTTGTCACGCCGTGCTGTACTCTTCTATATTTTGTCTTTTTAGGCTGTAACATAATTCTTGAAATTCAATTCGTTAGCGATTGTTGTTTTTCTTACGTTTGAAGTTTCTTCCGCCAGCCTGGTTGTTGTTAAAACCACTCTCTTTGCTCTGTGTAAAGTTAGGAGCGAGGTCTCTTTTCTCATAAACCTCACCACGGCATATCCAAACCTTTATACCAAGCAAACCTACTTTTGTCAAAGCCTCTGTCTGACAATAGTCGATATCGGCACGGAATGTGTGCAGGGGTGTACGACCCTCTTTATACATTTCAGAGCGAGCCATTTCGGCACCGTTCAAACGTCCTGAAATCTGTACTTTGATACCCTCGGCACCCATACGCATTGCATTGGCAATAGCGGTTTTGATTGCACGACGGTAAGCTATCTTACCCTCTACCTGACGAGCTATATTGTTTGCTACAATATTTGCATCCAACTCGAGCTTTTTAACCTCGAATATGTTTATCTGGATGTCTTTGTCGGTAATCTTCTTCAACTCCTCTTTCAGCTTGTCTACTTCCTGACCACCTTTACCGATGATGAGACCGGGTTTTGCGGTGCATACAGTGATTGTGACAAGTTTCAAAGTACGCTCTATGACAATTCTCGATACGCTAGCTTTAGCCAAACGTACATTAAGGTATTTTCTGATCTTAGAATCTTCAACCAATTCGTCACCGTAGTTTTTACCACCGTACCAGTTGGAATCCCATCCTCTGATGATACCTAATCGATTACTAATTGGATTAACCTTCTGTCCCATTGCTTTCTACGTTTAGATTGTCATTACTTACTTT
>JAFQBG010000023.1 GCA_017416705.1 Bacteroidaceae bacterium | reverse complement strand
TTTTTGGTTACAAAATTAGTTATCAGCGAGTTGTACATTGTTATGCAGAATATGGCAGAGAGTAGAAATAAACTCCAACGACCTATAAACCTACCTCGTTATTGGGTAATGATTTGAAAACCGTCCGCACTCATTACCTTTCATTTTCTTGCACTTTTGCATCGGCGAGGCTTTCATCATAAGTCCTCATAAGTCATTGAACACCAGTGCAGCCATCATTATTTCCCCTCATTCGTTAGATTTTTCCAGAGATATATTATAGTTTTCAAAAATTTGCAACCGTACACTTATTCTTAACAATATTTAACCAAATGCTTCTTGCTGTTGGTTTTTCGGCTTCTGATTATCAGAGTAGCAGGTGAGGCCTTTCCTCACATATATAGCCCTGTTTTTAAATTATTATACCTGAAACAGCCGGCTATTATTTCGCGTTGCCGCTTTGAAAAATATTCAAGCAAGCTTGATATTTTTCGCTCGCTTGTGGCTGATTTGCGCTTCGCGCGAATATATCCTGCGCTCGCTTTGAAAAATATCGAAGTAAACTTCGTTTTTTTCGCTCGCTTGTGGCTATATTTGCAAAAAGGGAATGTTGTTTATGTGAAAAAGATAAAATGAGCATAGATAAAAAAGTTTTAATATTCGACCTTGGCGGCGTTTTGTTGGATTTGCATGTCGAAAAATCCTTCGCCGCTTTTGTGGAGCTGGGCTTGGATGCTGCCATGCTCACCGAACAAAATTGTTTGATGAACAATATGATGCAGCAATATGACAGGGGCGATATCTCTACCAAGGAGTTTTTTGGTTATATAAAGGAGTGGTTGCCTTGTAAACAACACGATGATTTGCTGAACGAGAGGATACACAATGCGTGGAATATGATGCTTGGCGGTTTTCCTTCTCAAAAAATACAGCGTCTGGCTCAATTGCGTGATGCCGGTTACAGAATTGTCATGCTTAGCAACACCAACGAAGGGCATTGGGATGCAATAGAGAATATGTTTCGCGATGCGGCGGGTGTTCCTTTGAGCAGCCTGTTCCATTCGCTGTATCTGTCGTATCGTATGCACCGACGAAAACCGGAACCCGAGATTTTTATGGAGCTGTTGGCACAGGAGAACATTGCGCCCCATGAGGCTTTGTTCATCGACGATTCTGCCGAAAATTGCCGGGCTGCGGCTGCGTTGGGTATCGAGTCCCTTCATGTGGAACGAAATGCGTCTTGGAACAATTTTTTAATGGCCGATTAATGAAAATTATTACAGATATAAATACCCCTTTGGTTGGTTGTACGGCGGCTACGATAGGCTCTTTCGATGGCGTGCATCGTGGCCATTTGGCCATGATAGACGAGGCGCGTAGCCGGGCCGAGCAGATGGGTGTGCCCTTAACGGTGATTACATTTGCTCGTCACCCAAGGGTGGTTTTCAATAATATAGCGGAGCCATTCTTGCTCACATCGAACGACGAAAAAATGGAGCTTTTGCAAGAAGCAGGCGTGGATAGCTGTGTTTTGTTGGACTTCGACAAGGCGATGGCATCCCTTACGGCTAAGGAGTTTATGCACGATATCCTGTTGCAGAAACTAAACGTGTCGTTGCTTATTGCCGGCTACGATCATCGTTTCGGCACTCCGCAACAGGGCGAAGGCTTTGACAATTATGTGGAGTATGGCAGAGCCATGTCGATGCAGGTGATGAGGGCTGCGCAATTTGCCCCCGATGGCATTAAAATAAGTTCATCGGCGGTGCGCCGAGCATTATCGCAGGGCGATGTGGAGCAGGCTGCTCTGATGCTGGGACGTCGCTACTCGCTGTGCGGAACGGTGGTGCATGGTGCGGCATTGGGACGTTCCATTGGTTTCCCCACAGCGAATATATCGTTGCACGAACCCCTGAAACTTCTGCCTGCCGATGGCGTGTACGAATGTGTGCTACACCACGCTGCGCAATCCTTTAAGGGGGTTATGAATATAGGTTGCAAGCCCACACTGAACGGCGACAAACGTACGATAGAGGTCTTTATAATAGGTTTCGAGGGTAATATATATGGCTCCGAAACAAGAGTGGAGTTTGTGAGACGACTGCGCGAGGAGCGTCGCTTTGCAAGCATCGACGACCTGCGCAAACAAATAGAATTGGATGTAAATAATGTAAAATCAAATAATTATTAAACTATGGAGAAAAAGAAAACAAATAGTTTCCTGTATATTGCGAAACTGCTTATCTATTATGTGTTGTATCAGGGCCTTTTTTCATTCATTGCCATGTGCGTTGCCTATGTATATAAGATTACTTCTACTACGGGAATAGTAGATGTCGGTGAAGTCGTTGCGCTGAGCAACGGCGAGAGCGATGAGGCGTTGTTTTCGTCGCTTGGCGATGCCGGCGTGTGGGCCTTGGCTGTCGGTCTTTTACTATCGACACTCATGATGTTGTGGCACCTTGTTCATTTCGGTTATTTCAAATTGGGAAAATCTCCGCTGAGTCAGGTGAGCAGGCCTGTGATGCTGCTGTGCATATTGCTCATATTCTCGTGTATGTGTACATTCAATATATTTGCACAGTGGGCAGGATTGCCCGATTCGTTGGCCGATGAAATGGCCGGTCTGTCCCATAATGTACTTGGGGTGCTTGCCATTGCGGTGTTTGCGCCGTTGCTCGAGGAGGTTCTTTTCCGCGGTGCCATACAGGGGTATCTCATGCGTAAATATCCATCGTCTCCATGGCGTGCTATAATAATTGCCTCATTGATATTCGGTGTAATTCACATGAACCCCATTCAAATATTCTATGCCACCATGTTGGGAATAGTATTCGGATGGATATACTATCGTACGGGTAGCCTTGTTCCATGTATCATAGGCCATGTTCTTAATAACTCATTGGCTGCTGTTACAATGATTACCGAGGCCGATAAAAACGGTGAAACGGAGCTTGCATTTGGCGAGGAGGTTGCGGTGGTTGTGGTTGCCACCTTGCTTTCGTTGTTGTTTGTGCGACTGATAAACAAAAAACAGCCTGCTGTGCCCAAGCCTTGGCATGCTGTGGGCGAGGCTGTACCCTGTGCCTCGGACGACAACGTGTCGGCAAACGATGCCGAATGTCAAAAATAGGTGCTAAATTCCCTTAGTTGCTTGCGCAGGTCCTTGGAGTCGGTTTCCAGTGCTTTGTCAAGCAGTTTCCAAAAACGCGGGCTGTGGTTCATCTCAACGGTGTGGCACAGCTCGTGCATTATTACATAATCTATCAGTGGCAATGGTAACAGGACAAGATGTATGCTCAGGCTGATGTCCTTCCTGCTGTTGCAGCTGCCCCAACGGGTGTGGGTGTCGCGTACCGAAATCTTCCCATGGGCGAACCCTTTTTGGGCTGCCAGCTCCTTTAAGCGTGTGGGGAGCATCTCGCTTGCACGGTGGCGCATGGCGTTTTTTATGACTTTGCGCAACCACACCTGACGCGGCTCTTCGCACAATGTCGCGCTGTGCGGGCATAGAAGGGTGTATATGCCCTCTTTTTCTCTTTTCAGCGTAAATTGTTGTTGGTTGGTTTTTTGCAGTGTGAAGACAAAAAATGGCGTTTCGATACTATATCCGACATCTATTAACGGTGCCTTGCTCCTGCGGCGTTGCGCGGCAAGTTTGTCTTGGTGCTCGTTGAGTGCCTTGTATATATCGTTGAGGCTTGCATGAGGGGGTGCAGTCACGCATATTTCGCTGTTGCGCACACGCATTATTATGTGTCGCGCTCGTGCATTGTATGTGATGACTATATTACCCAATACGGGGTGGGTGACTGTTTCTCCGTTGAGTGGCATTTATAGTGCTATGCGTGTTCCTTTTACACCGTCTATGGCGTCGGCTTTTGTTATTATTACTTTTCCGACTCCGTTGCGCAGTGCGTCGAATGCGTTGTCTATTTTGGGTATCATGCCACCGCTTATTGTTCCGTCGGCTATCAGTTCTTTGTAGGTGCTACTGTTTATGTCGGATATTATGCTGTTGCTGTCGTCGGGGTTGCGCATGACACCGGGATGCTCAAAACAATATATGAGCGTTACGTCGTAGTATGGCGATAGGCTTTTTGCTGTCTCGGCTGCAATGGTGTCGGCATTTGTATTCAGCAGATTGCCGTTGCCGTCGTGTGTGAGCGGTGCCATTATGGGCACTATGTCTTTGTCTATGAGTGTGGCAAGCATGTTGCCGTCGGCTTTGTCTATGTCACCGACGTATCCCCAATCTATTTTATCTACGGGGCGTTTGTGGGCATGCAGCACGTTGCAATCGGCTCCGGTCAGTCCCAAGGCGTTTATGCCGCGTGCTTGTAGTTTTGCTACTATATTTTTATTTACAAGCCCGCCATATACCATGGTGACGACATTCAGCATGGCTTCGTCGGTGATGCGGCGGCCTTCTATCATACGACTTTCTATTCCCAGCTGTGTGGCAAGGCGTGTGGCTGAACGTCCGCCGCCATGTACAAGAACTTTTTTCCCTTGTATGGTGCTGAACGTGTCGAGCAGCCGGTTCAGTGTTTCTTGCTCTTCCACTATCTTGCCGCCAACCTTTATTACCGTGAGTCTTTGCTTTTCCATGCAGTGGCAGTTAATAGTCCAAATAGGTGTAGCCGTATAGTCCTGAGCGGTAGTTTGACAAGAACTCTTTGCCCTCTTCGAGGCTTATGCGCCCCTCTTTGACGGCGCTTGTAACCCAACGCTCCAATGTGCGTACCAATTTGCGGGCATCGAATTGTACATAATCGAGTACATCGGCAATGGTCTCGCCATCTATAATTTTATCTATGTGGTAGCCGTTGTCGTCAACACTTATATGTACGGCATTTGTGTCGCCGAACAGGTTGTGCATGTCGCCCAATATCTCTTGGTAGGCACCCACAAGGAATACTCCAAGATAGTAGGGCTCGTTGGATTTTACTTTATGTACTTTTAGCGAGTCGGCTTTGCTGTTGTAGTGTATGAAGTCTGTTATCTTGCCGTCGCTGTCACATGTCATATCTTGTATGGTGCAACTGCGGTCGGGGCGTTCGTCAAGACGGTGTATAGGCATGATGGGGAAGAATTGGTCTATACCCCAACTGTCGGGCAGGCTCTGGAACAGCGAAAAATTGCAGAAATATTTGTCGGCCAATAACTTGGGCAGTTTGCGAAAATCGTCGGGAACGTGTTTCATGTTCTTGGCTATGGACAATATCTCGCGTGTGACACTCCAAAACATGCTTTCTATCTGTGCGCGTGTTTTCAGATCGACAATTCCGTGGCTGAATAGTTCAAGGGCCTCTTCGCGTATCTGTTGTGCATCGTGAAGGGCTTCGAGCATGGTTCTTTGGTCGAGCTCGCACCATATCTTGTATAGTTCCTTTGCTAAGTCGTGGTCGCCGGCTGCAACCTCCCAATCCTCGTCCATCTGGGGCAGGGCTGCCGTTTCCAATACTTCGAATATGAGTATGGCATGGTGTGCCGACACTGAGCGGCCGCTCTCGGTGATGATATTGGGGTGGGGAATTCCGTTTTTGTCGGCTGCATCGACGAATGTGAAGATGGCGTCGTTCACATACTCTTGTATGGAGTAGTTGACACTGCTTTCGCTGCTCGATGAGCGTGTTCCATCGTAATCGACTCCAAGGCCGCCGCCAATGTCGGTGAATTCGACGTTGTAACCGAGTTTTCGCAATTGTACATAGAACTGCGATGCCTCGCGCAGGGCGGTTTTTATGTGGCGTATTCTTGTCACCTGACTTCCTATATGGAAATGTATAAGTCGCAGGCAATCCTTTATGTCGAATTTTTCCAATATGTCGAGTGCTTCCAGCAATTCGCTCGATGTCAAGCCGAATTTGCTGGCATCGCCTCCGCTCTCTTCCCATTTACCACTGCCTTCCGATGCCAATTTTATGCGTATTCCTATGTTGGGACGTACACCCAGACGCTTACCTATCTTGGCTATGCGTTTAAGCTCGTTCAGTTTTTCTACGACAAGGAATATGCGACGTCCCATTTTTTGTGCCAACAGTGCAAGTTCTATATAACTGTCGTCTTTGTAGCCGTTGCATATTATCAGCGAGTCGCTGTCGGTGTTCATGGCTATTACAGCATGCAGTTCGGGTTTCGAGCCTGCCTCCAAACCAATATTGTATTTTTTTCCATGGCTCATTATTTCTTCGACCACGGGGCGCATTTGGTTTACTTTTATGGGATATACTATAAAGTTCTCGGCCTTGTAGTTATATTCCTCCGATGCTATTTTGAAACAGCCCGAAATCTTTTCTATTCTATTATCAAGAATGTCGGGGAAACGTATGAGAACAGGTGCTGCAACATCGCGCAGTTGCAGTTCGTCCATTAACTGTTTGAGATCTACTTGAACACCATCTTTTTTGGGGGTGACAGCTACGTTACCCTCTTCGTTGATGCTGAAATAGGATGCTCCCCATCCATTGATGTTGTACAGCTCCTCTGAGTCTTCTATGCGCCATTTTCTCATGTTACTGTAATATTTAATTTATATGTTTGTGTTATTTCTCAGATGGAATTGTTTGCAAAAGGCTTCGACCGAGTTTGCAATTTGTTCCTTGTCTTCTAATTTGTCGGCTGTGAAAGTGTGTGCAGCCTTACTGTAAAAGGGTTCGCGTTTCTCTATTTGTTGGGCTATGAAACAGCGAAGCTCGTCGTCGTTCTTTTCTTTTATGAGCGGACGTTTGTTACGTGCTATGCTCAGCCTGATGAAAAGTCTTTCAACGGGTACTTTCAGGTAAACGGTGGTGCCTTGGTTGTTCATGTAGTCGATATTGTCGAAAAAACATGGTGTACCGCCGCCTGTGGATATTATGACATCTTCGAACTCGGCTACTTCGTGCAACATGCGTTGCTCTATACGACGAAATTCGTCCTCGCCTTTCTCGGCGAAGATTTGCGATATGCTTTTCCTAAATCGTTGCTCGATAAATAGGTCGAGGTCGATGAAACTCATACCTGTGGCCTTGGCAAGTGCGGCTCCGAGCGTTGTCTTGCCTGCTCCCATGTATCCTATGAGTATTATGCGTGTCATCAATTCTTCTTGGTGTAGCGTTTGCGCTTTGTCGTGCTTTTGCCGTTTCCTTCCTGTTTCTTTATTATATCCATGCACTCCTCTATTGTCAGTTGTGCCGGTGTGCTATCCTTGGGCAGTTTGTAGTTGCTCTTTTTATAGCATATATATGGGCCGTAGCGTCCGTTAAGAATTTGCAGTTCGGGCTCTTGCTCGAATGTTTTTATTATTTTCTCGGCGTCGCTTTTGCGTTTTTCGTCTATAAGCTGTTTGGCTTCATCTAACGACACTGTCAGCGGGTCGTGTGTCTTTGGCAGTGATACGTAGCTTGTTCCCACTTTTATATATGGCCCGAAACGGCCGGCTCCTATGGTTATGTTCTCGCCATTGTATTCTCCAAGGGTGCGGGGCAGGCTGAACAACGAGAGCGCCTCCTCTAATGTTATTGTTTCGAGTGTCTGGCCGGGTTTCATCTGTGCAAAACGGGGTTTCTCCTCGTCGTTTGCCGAGCCTATCTGTACTATGGGGCCGAAACGTCCTATCTTCACCGAAACGGGCTTGCCTGTGCCGGGCTCCGTGCCTAAAATTCGTTCGCCTACTTTATGCTCGGTCTTTGTTTGCAGGATACTCTCTATTTGTGGCTCAAAGTCGGAATAGAACTCTTTTATGGGTTTTACCCACTCTTTTTTGCCTTCGGCAATGTCGTCAAAGTCTTTTTCTACCGTCGCGGTAAAATTGTAGTCCATTATCTCGGGGAAATATTCCAGCAGGAAGTCGTTGACTACTATTCCTATGTCGGTGGGGATTAGTTTCGATTTTTCACTTCCGAATGTCTCCTGCCCCTCCTTGTAGGTTACTTTGCCGTCGTTTAGCGTTAGGATGCCGTATGTGCGGGTGGTGCCGGCCTTGTTGCCTTTTTCGACATATTCGCGTTGTTGTATTGTGCTTATGGTGGGTGCGTATGTCGAGGGACGTCCTATGCCCAATTCTTCGAGTTTTCTCACAAGGCTTGCCTCGGTGTATCGGGGAGGGTGTTGAGTGAAACGCTCGGTGGCTGTTATCTCTATTGCTTTCAGATTTTCACCTTCGCTTAGCGGGGGGAGGGCTGCTGTGTCTTGGCTTACATCGTCGTCGGACGATTCTTTGTACACATGTAGGAAACCATCAAACTGTGTCACTTCGCCTGTTGCCATAAAATGTTCCTCGTGGCCGCTTATGGATATATTGGCAACGGTTTTTTCCACTATGGCATCGGACATCTGCGAGGCTATGGTACGTTTCCATATAAGTTCGTACAGACGCTTCTCGGGGATGCTGCCTTCTATGCTGCTGTTCTCCATGTATGTGGGGCGTATGGCCTCGTGTGCTTCTTGTGCTCCCTTGGAACTTGTGGAGTATTTTCGTGTTTTCAGATACTCGCTGCCGTATGTGTCGGTAATGACCTTCTTGCTCGAATTTATACAGAGCGATGATAGGTTCACCGAGTCGGTACGCATATAGGTTATGTATCCCGATTCATATAGGCGTTGGGCTATCATCATGGTTTGCGATACGGTGAAATGCAGCTTGCGGGCTGCCTCCTGTTGCAATGTCGATGTGGTGAAGGGTGCCGCCGGGCTTTTCTTGAATGGCTTGACGCTCACCTCGTCTATGGTGAACTTTGCCTCCTTGCACGAAACAAGAAACTCCTCGGCTTCCTCTTTTGTCTTGAAGCGTTTGGTCAGTTCGGTTTGGAGCGTGTTGAGCTTCTTTTCCTTGCCGGGTAGCTCAAAAAGGGCTGTTATCTTGTATCCCGACTCGCTTTGGAATTTGTTTATTTCTCTTTCGCGCTCCACAATTAAACGCACCGTAACCGATTGCACACGACCGGCCGATAGCGCGGGTTTTACTTTACGCCATAGTATTGGAGATAATTTGAAGCCAACGACTCTGTCTAACACTCGGCGAGCTTGTTGTGCATACACCAGATTGGTGTTTATGTCGCGCGGGTTCTCTATGGCATTCAGTATGGCGCTTTTTGTTATTTCGTGGAAAACTATACGCTTTGTCTTTTCGGGGGTAAGGTTAAGTATAGTATATAAATGCCAGCTTATGGCTTCTCCCTCGCGGTCCTCATCGGATGCGAGCCATACCATGTCGGCTTTTTTGGCTTCGTTGCGTAACGATGCTACAAGCTTTTCTTTCTCTGCCGGTATTTCGTATTCCGGTTCAAACGTATCGGTGTCTATGCTGAACTCCTTTTTTTTAAGGTCGCATATATGTCCGTAGCTGGACATTACCTTGTACTCTTTTCCCAGAAACTTTTCTATGGTCTTAGCCTTGGCAGGTGACTCTACTATTACTAAATTCTTTTGCATATAATTCGCATTTTGTGCGCAAAAGTATGAAAGTTTCCTGTATCTGAAAACCAATTTTGCTAAAAAAAATATAACGCCATGTATGGCTTTATACCTTAAAATAATATATTATTTTAGGTGTTGCCTACTTTTTTATGTTACTGTAATTTTTTCGCTCATGGGCGATATGTTTTTTGGCAATATTGCTTGAAAATATTGAAATCCGTTGCTTGTTTTTCTAAAAACTCATGCTTGCGCCCACTATGACATTTGCTCCTTGTGCTATGTATCCCGGGTATATTTCGTATTTGCTGCCAAATAGATTATCGCCTTGTATGAACGCTTCTATCTGCTCGTGACATCTGTATCTTATTTTGGCATTGAAATTGTTTTTGTTCTTTATGCGTATATCATTCTCTTTGGTGTAGCGTGTGAATGTGTAGCCGGCATTTGCATACAGGCCATCTATTATACGTGCCTCGGCATTTACGTCTATATTCAGCATGGGCTTGTAGTTGAGTATTATCTCCTTGTCGGTGCTGTTCCATTTGTCATAGCGTATTTTGGCCGATGCTTTCAGCCGGCCGTCGTAGTCGTAGTCTATTTGTCCGCCGGCATAGATGTTTCGCGATGTGCCTTGCATGAATGTGTTGAACAGATTGGTGCTGCCTGCATAGGTGATGAACAAATCGTCCTTGGTGTATGCGTAGCCAATATATAGACTCGATTTTATGGGTTCGGCTGTCAGGCGTGTGCCTGCCATGATATCGACTATCTTGTAGGTGGGTGCGTATTGTCCCATATTGTCCCAGTAGGGCGATATGTGCTCTATCGTGGTGAATGTGTTGTGTGAACGTCCACCTGTTGCCGATGCAAAAAGTGTTATGACGTCATTAATCTGTCCTTCGATATTTACATCGGGGGCTACTGCCAAAAAGGCTTTTCCCTTTGTTTGCATGTCTAAATGTATTCCCAAACGTATTTTCCAATTGTTGTAACGGAAATTTGTAAATGGGTTTATGTGTATGGTGGCAAGGTTTTTGTATTTGCTTCCGTCGAGGTTCAATGCGTCGTTGTATATGTAGCCGTTTATGGCTGCGTTCATTCCTATGTTATACATGTACTCATCGGTAAGCTCGTACACTACTGTACCGTTGGCATTGATATGGCTCTCGCTCATGCTCTCCTTTTGTCCGTGGGTGTATTTTCTGTTGTTATAGGTATAGCCTATGTTTCCTTTGTATGACAATGGGCCTGCATTGTGCGAAATGGCTTTGAGCACTATGTTGTAGGAACTGCTGTTTTGCTTGTCTGTGCCGGTTGGTTGCAGTTGTTGGTAGTTGAATACCTTATTATTTACATTGCCCTCTATGCCAAATGACATATTGTCGAAACGGTGCATATAGTCGGCACTAAGCCATGTGGTGTAGAAACGGGAATCCCAGTCGTTTGCTAAACCGTCTCTGTTGGCATTGTATCCGGTGAACGAGGCAAGCATGCGTATTTTTTCTTTCTCGTTAAGGTCCATGGTGTATCCTACCATGGCGTCGGCATTGTTGTTATTGCCATATCCTATGCGTGCATATCCGGGCAACTGTCGTGCCTGCCGGGGCAGTATGTCGTTTGCCTTGTGCTCGCTCACAAATTGTGAGTAGGGCGATGACTTTTGCGAGAATAACAGGTCGAGTGGTTTTTCTTGGTTGTCAATTTCTATTTGTGGAGTGAAATTCTGCTTGTTGGCTTTTACAACCACGGGGTTATACTCGTTCTCCACTTTTATTACCGCATCTAACGAGTCTTTTTGTGCCGAAATTGTACTTGATATAACAAGCGCTGCTGCAATAAAAAATAGTCTTTTCATAATTCGTTTCTTATTATATTAGTTTGTTTTATTCGTTAATTTGTCTAATCGTTCTTTTATCAATGTTTTTATGTCATCGTCTTCGTTGTAGTTGTTTTGCAACGATAGCAGATACTGCTTGGCCTCTATTTCCCGACCTTGTTTTGTGTATAGGTCGGCGAGCAGAACGAAACTACGTGCCAGCCAATAGGCATGCGGGGTGCTTGTGTCTATGTAATGGAGTATCTCCTTCTCGCATTTTTCGTATTCGTTGTTCCGGTAGTAATATTGTGCCAACAGATATTTGCTTTCGGCTCCTTGTATGCTTCGCGTGTCGCCCGAGAGTGTTTCAAGGTCCTTTATGGCTTCTTGCTTTTTGTTTGTGTTTAATAGGGACTTGGCGCGGGTGTACAATGCTTCGCGCTCCCATTCGGGCGAGAGCCCTCCTGCCGTAAGCAGCATGCCGGCTGTTGCTGCCGACTCCTCGAACTTGTCCAGCAGGTATGCGCAGCGCATGCTGTTCATGCGACATGCCTGTTTGCGCTCTTCGTTGTTTGTTATTTGTACCAATTTTTTATATAGCTCGTAGGCTTCGTCGTAGCGTTTGTTGTTGTAGTGTATTTCCGATGCAAGAGCCATGGCCTCTTCGCTATATTTGTTATTCGGGTAGGCAATTACCTTTTCGAAGTGTGACAAGGCCTCGGCGTAGGATTTTTTATTATTATATATGAGCCCTGTATAGTAGTGGCTGTCAAGCGTGAAAGCTCCTTTGGGGAATTCCTCCAAATAGCGTTGGAATGCGCCGAGCGCATCGTTGTAATTGCGCTTTCCATATATCTTTTCGGCTGCAATGTATGTGAGTGTGTCGCGCTCGCTGCTTTCTATGGCTTTCATGTGGGGGGTCGATGCGGCAAATGCGGCATATTCATCTACTCTGCCTTCTTCGACATATATGTTTTTAAGGTCCTGTGCCGCTACTTGCGCCTCCTCGCTTTGGGGATAATTTTGGATAATCTGTTTATATGCGGCTATGGCTTTGGCGGTGTTGCCATCTTGGTTGTATATCATGGCTTTTTCGGCCGCTGCACGACGCGATAGCCCGCTGTTTGGATATTTTTTTATCAGTTCGTCGAATGTATTTATGGCTTCTTGGCTTTTTTCTTGTGCCACATAGGAACGTCCCATTTCGTAGTATGCTTGTTCGGCGTAGTTGCTTGCGGGATATTGCGATATCAGTTTCTGCAATGTTTTTACTTTGCCGGAATAGTCCTTTTGGAGGCCTTGTGTCACTGCTGTACGGTAGAGCGAATAGTCGGAGTGTTGTTTGTCGGCGGCTGATGCTTTCTCGTAATAGTTCTGCGCTGTTGTATAGTCGCGGTTGTAAAAATGACAGTCGCCTATTCGGTTATATGCGTCGGCACGCATGGAGTGGTTGTCGCGACATTGTTGCAGAAAACGGGTAAACGTATTCTCGGCCTCTTGGTAGTTGCCTTGCTGGAATTGTGTGTATGCTAAACCGTATAACGCTCCTTCGGCGTTTCTGGGCGAGAGCGACAGTACGGCGCGGTAGTCGTTGGCTGCACCGGTCCAATTGTTCATGCGATAGTAGGATTCGCCTCTCCAATAGAGTGCGTCGCTGTGTGTCTCGGCACTGTATCGTGACAGGGCCAGCGAACGGTTCATATATTCTATGGCAGCAGGCAAACGGTTGTCTATTATGGCTTGTACGCCCAACCGGTACAATATGTTTTGCTTGGCACCTAAAATTTCGTTCGAGGGATTTTGTATTTTTTCTATCGACTCCAAAGCTATATCGTAGTTGCGCGTGTTCATATATACCTCGACAAGATACTTGCTCACTTGGGGCGAGTACGAAGAATTGGGGTATTCGTTAAGGAATTGTTCGAATACCTTTACGCTCTCGGCAAATGGGGAGTATCGTGTTTGGTGTATGCACAAGGCATAGTTGTATAGTGCTTCTTGGCGCACAGCGTCGTCGTGTTCCATTGTCGATGCTTGCTCGAACGCTTGACGTGCTTGTGCCATGTCGTTGAGTTTTAAATATGTTATGCCCGATTGAAGATACGAGTTCTGGGCTATGGCGTCATTCTCGTCGATACATTTGCCCAGCATGGTAAGTGCCTCGCTGTACCGCTCTGTTTCTAAATAGCATATTCCCAATTGGTAATAGGATATTCGCTGGGGGGTGTCATGCTCGTTTATGTATTGCTCTAAACAAGGTATGGCCTCTTCGTATTTTCCTTGTCCGAAATATGATGCACCCAGAATTTGCTGCATGGCTTTCCCCTGTCTTTTTTGAGCGTGGTCGTTGATGAATAGTTCGGCAACCTTCTGCGCACGTATATACTCTTTGTTTTTCAAATATATTCCGGCTATGTAGTAGGGTACTTCAAGGTAGTATGTGTCGTCCAGTTCAATGCTCTTGAACCCCTCGTAGGCTTGTTGTAGGTTGTTCCGGTGGTATTCTATTGATGCCAAGTGGAAAACGGCGTCGTTGCGATGATGCTTGCCCGTTGTTTTTAGTTTGTTCAGTATGGTGCGACATTTATCGCTATCCCCACACTCTTGTAGCGATAGTGCGTAGTACAGTTCGGCATTCTCGCGATCCTCCTCGGCAAGGCGGTCGAAGTCGCATTGCGAGTATCTGGCGCATGCTTGTTCAAAATTCTTTCCAAAATAATATGTTTCGGCTATGTAGGCTGCAAGCGTGTGGTTGTTTGCGCTCTCGGGGTATTTTTCTATATATCGCAACATCAATGCACGCCCTTCGAGTTTGTTTGTTCGGAACACAGATGTGGCTCGCAGATAATCGACCTCTTGTTGCTCTAAATGGCTCAGCGATGATATGTCCAAACGGCTCAACATGGTGAGTGCGGTTGGGTATTCTTTTTCGCTGTAAAGACGGCGGCACTCTTGCAATATGCGTGCTTTGCTCTCTGTCGATGATGTTTGCGCTTGTGCGGTTAATGACGTGGCTGTTAACAATAAAAGGAAAATTATCTTTTTCATTTTTATATCGTAAAAATTATTTTAATGACTGAATAAATCTATCAACCCCTTTGTGAATGGATTCCAAACCGAAATCCTCGGGGTTTATATCTTGGGGCGATAACCAACGCAGTTCCGCCACATCGTCGTGGGCGGTCGGCAGGCTGTCGTCGTGTACGGTACATAGGTAGAAAAGGTCGAGGGTGTGCTCCTCGAAGCCGGAATAAACATATTTGTTGGGCAGGGAGAACAGGTATCTTGTGTCGGTTACTCTAAGCCCGGTCTCCTCCAATACTTCGCGCGTAATACCTTCCTCGCCGGTTTCAAAACTATCGACAAAGCCCCCGGGGAGGTCTAACGTGCCTTTTGCAGGCTCTTTTGCCCGACGTGCCACAAGTATTTCGCCTTTATTGTTCTGTATAATGGCCACTGTGGCGGCTTGTGCGTTGAAGTAAAGTACAAAACCACACTCCTCGCAACGTTTCGATTTGAAATCGTTTACTTTGAATTTGTTGCTGCCGCAGCGAGGACAAAATCCAAAGAGCCTTAGCGGGTGTTTCATCTGCTCAGTTTCTGTTGTCAAGGTATTCTGTTCTATAAATATTAAGGTAAAATATTGTAAAGGCCTGTTATTCTTTTGGTTAGGATAATAACGCCGCCCTATTACTGCAAAAGTAACTAAAATTATCGTCTTTTTATATATGTTTGATATAATTTAACTTGTAAATATCTCTTTTTTTGTTGTGCAGAATGTGATGTGAAAATTTTGCGTTATATTTGCACTTGTGAAAAGCAAAAACTGCATACTTTGTGCAGTAAGCCTCAAAGAGTAACATTAAAATATTATATTATGAGCAAAAAAGCACTTTTGGTAATTTTGGATGGTTGGGGTGTAGGCAACCATGGTAAGGGTGATGTAATTTTTAATACTCCCACTCCTTATTGGGATTATCTTGTAGGTACATATCCCAATTCGCAGCTTCAAGCGAGTGGCGAAAATGTTGGTTTGCCCGCAGGACAAATGGGTAACAGCGAGGTCGGTCACCTGAATATAGGTGGCGGTCGTGTGGTATATCAGGATCTGCTTAAAATAAACCGTGCAATTGCCGATGGTTCTATTTGTCAGAATAAACAATTGGTGGCGGCTGTGGAATATGCCAAGAACAATGGCAAGCGTCTTCATTTCATGGGATTGGCCTCGGACGGTGGCGTTCACAGTTCGTTGGAACATCTGGAAGCTATGTATAAAATGGCTGCCGACGCCGGTGTTAAAGAGCTCTTTGTACACTGTTTCATGGATGGCCGCGATACCGACCCCAAAAGCGGTGCAGGCTTCATCGAGCATTTGACAAAGCAGGGATTGAACTTGGCAACCATTGTAGGTCGCTATTATGCAATGGACCGCGACAAACGTTGGGAGCGTGTTAAAATAGCATACGACCTATTGGTTGGCGGCGAGGGTAAAAAAGCCGATGACATGGTTAAGGCTATGCAAGAATCGTATGCCGAGGGTGTTACAGATGAATTCATCAAGCCCATAGTGAACAGCACCATGGACGGACGCATACAAGAGGGCGATGCTGTCATTTTCTTCAATTACAGAAACGACCGTGCCAAGGAGCTTACCATAGTACTGACACAACAGGATATGCCCGAGGCAGGCATGCACACAATACCCGGCTTGCAATATTATTGCATGACACCCTACGACGCTAATTTCAAAGGCGTTTACATACTGTTCGACAAAGAGAATGTCGAGAACACATTGGGCGAGTACGTGTCGTCTAAGGGTATGAAACAGCTGCATATAGCCGAGACCGAGAAATATGCTCACGTAACATTCTTCTTCAATGGCGGTCGCGAGGCTCCATACGAAGGCGAAGAGCGCATCCTTGTTCCCTCGCCCAAGGTGGCTACATACGACTTGCAGCCCGAAATGAGCGCATACGAAGTCAAGGATAAATTGGTGAACGAAATAAACTCCGAGAAATTCGATTTCATCGTTGTGAACTTTGCCAATGGCGATATGGTGGGTCATACAGGCGTATATAGCGCAATAGAAAAGGCTGTTGTGGCTGTGGATGCTTGCTTGAAGGATGTCATAGAGGCTGCAAAAGCTCATGGCTACGAGGCCATCATAATAGCCGACCATGGCAATGCCGACAATGCAGTGAACAGCGATGGTTCGCCCAACACCGCACACTCGTTGAACCCTGTTCCTTGCGTGTATGTAACCGATAATAAGGCTGCCACCATAAAAGACGGTATTTTGGCCGATGTAGCCCCCACAATATTGGATATCATGGGCTTGGATACTCCGTCGGACATGACAGGACACTCACTTATTTGATATAAAGCATGGTACAGATAGGCGATGCCATAGTGTCGTTTGCTATATTTCAAGAGTATTTCTGTTGCTCGCCGTCGCACTGCAAAGGAATTTGTTGTGTAGAGGGCGATGCCGGTGCTCCTGTTGCGATAGACGAGGTTGTAAAGCTCGAAGAGGCTCTCTCTGTGGTGGAACAGGAGATGACCGACGAGGCTCGTTCCGTTGTGGAGCAGCAGGGTGTTGTGTATAGCGACAGGGATGGCGACCTTGTCACATCCATTGTAAATGGCAAGGATTGTGTCTTTGCGGCAAGGGACGAAAAGGGCTGTTGTATATGCCTCATAGAAAAAGCATACAACGAGGGGCGTTTCGACTGGCGCAAACCAATATCGTGCTACCTGTATCCGGCTCGTCTAAGCAAAACGGGCGATATGACGGCAGTCAATTTCCATAAATGGGATGTTTGTCGTTCGGCGCAGGTGGCGGGTCGTCGGAAAGGGATACGAGCCTATCAGTTTTTAAAAGAGCCGCTCATAGAACGCTTCGGAAAAGAGTGGTACGACGAACTGCTTGTCGTTGCTGATGAACTGATAAAGCAAGGCTATGTATAATAACAACAATGGTTGGCGCATGCGCCAATCATTGTTGTTATATCTGTCCGGTAAGAACTTGGATAACAACCCTTTCAATAAGTCGGTCCTCACCCTCGGGGTCGTAGCTTTTTTTTAGGCTCGCACCGAAAAACGATGCGAATGTATTGTAGAATGCAGCCTTGAAACTGCCCATGAATATTTTTACCAATTGATACGCGCTTTGGTTGCACTCCCTGTCGATGAGTTTTATCAATAGTTTTCCCTGTCGCAACGTCAGTTTTTTCATACGTGGCGTGTATTGCTCCTTCAACCCTTTTTCCAAGGCCTTCAAATGCCTTTGTTGAGCTTTTTCGTTGGGCATTGTTTGAAGCAATTCGTATGTTTCAATTATAATGGAACGTATCTCGGCGGCCAATGGCAGTGTCTTTTTTACATCGCGCACAAGCCTGTCATATCTTTTTCTTTCACGATTGTTTTTGAAAACCAATGGAGCAAACACATAGTGTGTGGGTAGCTTGATATGAGGGATGGTCTCCCCTTGGTATATGCTTTGTCCCACAATATATGCTTTGCCGTAGCTGCGCGGAATGCTGTCTTGTGCATTACAATTTATGGCAACCACAACCCCGATTATTATGTGTAATAGATATCCCGGTTTCACCGATTCTTTGTAAAATCCAAAAATTCATTACAAATGTAATGGAAATATCGACCTAATAACAAGATATGTCGTTAAAAAAGAAAAAAAGCGAGGGTTGAACCAATAAAAAATGCTATCTTCGCACGATATTTGTAATATTGCATGTGCAATAAAAAATAAATCTATGAAAAAAACGCTTTATGAAAGAATTCTTTAAAGTCCTCAAGAGGTATATACCTCCCTACAAAAAATATCTGATATTGTCTTTTGTATTCACATTTTTGTCGGCAATACTCAATGTATTTTCTTTCATGGTGATAATCCCTATATTGGAGATTTTGTTCAAAATGAAAGAGACTGCAAAGACCGATTTCATTCCATGGGAGCAGATGAATATGGAGAATGCACAGGATGTCCTCATGAACAACGGTAATTATATTCTGAGTAGCATAATAGAAAGCTACGGAGCATCAATGACGTTGCTTTTTCTGGGCCTCTTCCTAATATTCATGACTTTGTTAAAAACGGCGGCATACTATGCTTCGTCGGCCTCTATTATACCCTTGCGCACGGGTATCGTTCGCGATATTCGCACACAATTGTATAATAAAGTGCTGTCGTTGCCTTTGGGATTCTTCTCGAAAGAGAAAAAGGGCGATATAATAGCTCGTATGAGCAACGACGTCGTTGAAGTCGAAAATTCTATAACGACTTCGTTGGACATGCTCATCAAGAACCCTATCCTCATAATAATATATTTTGCCACGTTGCTCTATGTCAGTTGGCAACTTACTTTGTTTACCATTCTGGTGATACCATTCCTTGGCTGGATTATGGGTATGGTGGGACGAAAACTGAAACAACGCTCATTGGTGGCTCAGGCAAAACTTGGCGAGACAATGTCGCAGATGGAGGAGACACTCGGTGGCTTGCGCATCATAAAAGCATTCCTTGCCGAGCACAAAATGTCAAAACGCTTTCTTAAAGTAAGCAACGAACTGCGTACAGCCACAATGCGCGTGACTATGCGACAAGCTATGGCGCATCCCGCGAGCGAATTCTTGGGCACATGTATAATAGTATTGGTGTTGTGGTTTGGCGGAACACTTATCCTTGGTAATAACTCCCCAATATCGGCGCCGGCCTTCATATACTACATGACAATTCTGTACAGTATAATAAATCCTTTGAAGGATTTGTCGAAAGCATCGTATAATATCCCTCGCGGATTGGCTTCTGTGGAGCGCATAGATATGATACTCGATACACAGAACCCCATAGTAGATAAGCCCGATGCAGTGTCGATAAAAAGCATGGAGAAAGGCATAGAATTACAGAATTTGACATTCTCCTACGATGGCGAAAAAACCGTTCTGAATAATATTAATTTGAGTATAGAAAAAGGAAAAACCATTGCAATAGTAGGACAATCGGGTTCCGGCAAATCTACAATGGTCGATTTAATACCCCGTTATTACGAGGCAACAAGCGGCAAGGTTCTTATTGACGGCATCGATGTCAAGGATATGAAAATAAAGTCTTTACGTTCTTTGATAGGCAATGTCAATCAAGAGGCCATACTGTTTAACGACACGTTCTATAATAACATAACATTCGGTGTGGAGAATGCCACAATGGAGCAAGTGGTCGAAGCGGCAAAAATAGCCAATGCACATGAATTCATAACAGCATCGGAGAATGGCTACGACACTGTTGTGGGCGACCGCGGATGCTTGCTGTCGGGTGGTCAGCGTCAACGTATAAGCATAGCTCGTGCCATACTGAAAAATCCTCCCATACTGATTCTCGACGAGGCGACATCGGCACTCGACACCGAAAGCGAACGCTTGGTGCAAGAGGCTTTGGAACGCCTTATGAAGACTCGTACCACAATAGCCATAGCACACCGTCTATCGACCATCAAGAATGCCGATGAGATATGTGTGCTTAAAGATGGCGAAATTGTGGAACGAGGCACGCACGAGCAGTTGCTTGCCATGAATGGCGTTTACAAACGCTTGAACGATATGCAAAGCCTTTGATGTACTATGAAACCCAAAAGCATCGCTGTTTTTTGTGCGGCTTCCGAGGATATTGCGCCGCACTATGCGGAATGTGCTCGCGAAGTAGGGGCACTGATAGCCCGTCAAGGTTGTGAATTGGTCTATGGCGGGGCCTCGGCAGGCCTCATGGAGGTTGTGGCCTCGGCTGTCAAAGAAAACAATGGTCATGTAGTGGGCGTTGTCCCCGAAATCTTGGAACAGCGAAATCGTGTAAGCAGGCTCATATGTGAGAAAAAACGCACACAGAATTTAAGCGACCGCAAGGACTATATGCTCGGCCGCAGCGATATATTCATAGCCCTGCCCGGGGGTATAGGCACCCTTGACGAGGTCTTTCACGTAATGGCAGCAGCAACCATAGGCTACCACAATAAAAAAGTCATATTCTACAATATCGACGGTTTTTGGAATTCAATAATTGCCATGTTAAAGGAATTTGAACAAAAGGGCTTTGTACGTAGGCAATCCCAAGAACTTTTTATTGTTGCCGATAGCTTGGTGGAACTGAAAAAAATACTTGAAAAGCAAGTATAATCATTTTAAACATAACAGCATAAAATCCTTTTGTAAACATACTTATGAGGAAAATTATAGGGATAGGCGAAACCGTCTTGGATATTCTTTTTAAGGGGACAACCCCCATGAAAGCGGTTCCCGGCGGTTCTACGTTCAATAGCATGATAACACTGGGGCGCATGGGACTCGATGTCTCTTTCATAAGCGAGGTCGGCAACGACCGCGTAGGTCATCTGATACTCGATACATTGCATGCCGCCAATATCGACACATCGTCGGTATGCTGTTTCAGTAACGGCAAATCCCCGTTGTCGTTGGCATTCCTTAACGAGAACAACGATGCCGAATATCTGTTCTACAAAGACTATCCGAATAATCGTCTCGAAGTGGAATGGCCCACTATAAATGCCGACGACATAGTGGTTTATGGGTCATATTTTGTGCTCAACCCTGTACTTCGCAGCAAGACAAAGGCCTTTTTGGAGTATGCACGCAGCAGGGGCGCCATATTGTATTACGATATAAATTTTCGCAAAAATCATATTAGCGAAAAACTGAAACTTGGTGCGGCACTTGTGGAAAATCTTGAATATGCCGATATAGTGCGTGGCTCCTCCGAGGATTTTGAAAATCTGTATGGCGATATCGATGCACAGCATATATATGAGGACAAAATAAAATTTTACTGCCCGAATTTCATTTATACCCGCGGCGGCAACGATGTGTCGCTGTTTACAAAGTCGGGTGCGACATCATATCCCGTTCACAAAGTACAAGTGCTAAGTACAGTGGGAGCAGGCGATAATTTTAATGCCGGCATTGTCTATGGGCTTACTTTGCACAATGTGACGCGTGAACAGTTGTCGGCTATGCCGATGGAAGCATGGGATGCCGTTATGAAATGCGGTCTGGATGTGAGCGCACAGGCATGTACCTCGCTCGATAACTATGTGGACGAGGAGTGGGCTTTGGCTTATTCAAGTGGAAATAAGTAAATAAAAAACCTATTCATAGCACATCAATCTTTTTGAAACTCTGTTTCAAAAAGATTGATGTATTTTTGTCGTGAATTTATAGGCTGATTACGTTTATAACGTAATTTTAGGAAAATCAAACAGCCTGAATACTATTTAAATAACACAAACAATCCTATATGAAACAGATTTTTAATTTTCTATTGCCTTTTTTTGCTGCTATGGCTGTTGCTGCGTGCAGTGAAAATAATAATAATCCCAAAGAACACGAGCATCATACCCATGAGCAGCATGCACACGAGCAGCATGTCCATGAGCAGCATGCCCACGAAGAGCACGCCCACGAGCAGCATGCTCACGAAGAGCACGCCCATGAGCATAATCATCTTGCAGATGCACATTCGCATGCTCATTCAACCGAAGAGGCATCGGCCAATGTTATGACATTCACCCATGCTCAGCAAAGTAAGATAGATTTTGCTATATCCCGAGTGGAGCAAAGCGATTTTAACGGGGTTGTAAAGGTTGCGGCGCAGGTGGCTGCGGCTCCCGGTAATTTCACGACGGTGGTTGCCACATCGGCCGGGCGATTGCGCTATGTAGGCAATATGGTCGAGGGTAAGGCTGTGGGTAAGGGCGAACCGCTTTTTGCCCTCGATGGTGGAAACGTAACCGATAACGACGTCGCTGTGAAATATGCTGCTGCCGAGAGCAATTTCCATGTGGCAAAAGCCGACTATGAACGAAAACAGTCGTTGTACGAGAATAATATAATATCGTTAAAAGAATTGCAGGAGGCTGAGGCTTTGTTCCTCCAAGCCCAAGCACTTTATAATAGCATGAAAAGCAGTTATAATGGTGGTAAAATGGTGCTTAAAGCCCCTTTGAACGGCTATGTGTCGAGCCTGCTTGCAGACAATGGCGCCTATGTGCAGCCGGGCACCCCCATAGCTCGAATACAATGCCAAGGCGATGTTAATATAACAGCCGAACTGCCGGTGCGTTATGCCACAGCGTTGAAAAATATATCGGCAGTGAATATTGAGCTTCCCGATGGCAAGGTTTACTCCTTGGACGAACTGAAAGGGCATGTGGCGGCTGTTGGCCATTCGGTCAATGCTTGTAATATGATACCCGTCACAGTTGCCGTAAAAAAATTAGACGAGGCTGTTCCCGGCTCCATAGTCACACTGCATTTGTCGATGTCGCTTGCCGGTGGGGCCCAACTGCCTGTGGTGCCTCGCTCTTCGCTCATCGAGGAAATGGGCAACTATTTTGTGTTTGTGCACAAGGGCGGCGAGTCGTTCGAGAAACGTCAGGTGCAGATAGGTGCCACCGACGGACGTAATACACAAATAAAAAAAGGCGTTGTCTGTGGCGAGCATGTGGTGTCGCAGGGTGCCATGTCGCTTAAATTGTCACAGGGAGCAGCTGCGCTCGATCCTCATGCCGGACACGTACACTAAAAAAAGAAAAACTGCTATGCTTAATAAAATAATAAAATTCTCTCTCGATAATAAACTGCTGGTTCTCTTGGGCGTGTTGCTGGTGGTTATAGGAGGCGTCTATTCCACTCGTAACATCGAGGTGGATGTGTTCCCCGACCTTACAATGCCCACAGTTGTGGTGCTTACCGATGCCGCCGACATGGCCCCCGAGGAGATAGAACGCCTTGTGACCTTCCCCATTGAAACGGCGGTGAACGGTGCCACCAATGTTCGTCGTGTGCGTTCCACATCGTCGCAAGGATTTTCATTCGTGTGGGTGGAATTCGATTGGGGCATGGATATATACAAGGCGCGTCAGGTGATAAGCGAAAAACTTGTATCCATAACAGGGGAATTGCCCGAGGGGGTAGTCCCAATGCTCGCTCCGCAGTCGAGTGTGATGGGCGAAATACTTTTTATAGGCATGCAGTCCGATACCACATCGATGATGGAACTGCGTACATTGGCCGAGTGGGTTGTTAAACCGGTTATTTTGGCCACAGGCGGTGTCTCGCAGGTGACCATTATCGGTGGCGACTACAAACAGTATCAGGTGCTTGCCGATGTCGTGAAAATGGATATGTACGATGTCACAATGGCCGAGTTGGAGAGTGCCGTTGCTGCCATGAACGTCAATGTGGGCGGTGGTGTCATTCGTGACTATGGCAACGAATACAATTTACGCGGCATGGGACGCACCAACAGCCTCGATGAACTTAAAAACACGTTGATAAAGTCCAACGGCGATACTCAGGTGCGTGTGGGCGATGTTGCCGATGTCGTTATTGCCGGCGCAGTGCGTCAGGGATATGCTTCGTTGAGCGGGAAACCATCGGTCATACTATCAATATCAAAACAGCCCAATATAAACACCCTTAACGTAACCGAAAATATTGAGCGCAATCTGCATGCAATGGCGAAATCGCTGCCTGCCGATGTTAAGCTCGACACCGAAATATTCCGACAGGCCGACTACATACGCTCATCGGTGAACAACGTGGGGCAGGCGCTTATAGAGGGAGCCGTATGTGTCATCCTCATTCTGTTCTTGTTCCTGACGAGTTTCCGCACCACGGTAATATCCGTTATTGCCATACCGCTGTCGTTGCTTGCCACAATAATAGTGCTGTACATGCTCGATATGGATATAAACACTATGACACTCGGTGGAATGTGCATAGCGATAGGTTCTTTGGTCGATGACGCCATAATCGACGTCGAGAATGTATATAAGCGTCTGCGCCAGAACCATGCGCTGCCCAAGGCGGAGCGTTTGCCTGCCTACAAGGTGGTGTTCGATGCCTCGTCCGAGATACGTGCCTCCATAATACATGCCACGCTCATTATAATGGTGACATTTATGCCACTGTTCTTCCTTAGCGGTCTCGAAGGACGTATGCTCAAACCATTGGGCATAGCCTATATTATTGCTTTGCTCATGTCGTTGCTGGTGGCCATGACGGTTACTCCGTTGATGTGCTATCTGCTGATAGCGCGCGACTCCTATCTTGTGAAAAAAGAGCGTATGAATTGGGTCGATAGCTTCTTGCTTGCAAAGTATTCGAAATCGCTTGCCATAGCGTTGAAATACTCAAAATATGTGGTGTCGGCAGTGCTTTTGTTGTTCGCGGTGTGCATAGTGCTTTTTGCCAATATGGGGCGTAGTTTCTTGCCCGAGTTCAACGAAAAGGCATTGACAATAGCGGCGGTGTCGCGTCCCGGTGTGTCGTTGGAGGAGGCACATCGCATAGGCGGTATAATAGAGCGCGAACTGCTTGCCATCCCCGAAGTCACAAGCACGGCGCGTCGCACCGGTCGTGGCGAGTTGGACGAACACTCACAAACATCCAATGGTGCCGAGATTGATGTGAATTTTGTTCTCGACAAGCGTAGCAAGGAGGCCTTTCTGAAAGACGTTCGTGGACGCTTGGCGGCCATTCCCGGTGTCGTCACCTCGGTGGGACAACCGCTGGAACATCGTATCGATCACATGGTGTCGGGAACACAGGCCGACTTGGCAATAAAAATTTTCGGTCCCGATTTGAATACATTGTTCACAACGGGGAATATAATAAAAGCCCTGCTTGCCGAATTTCCCAACGTGGTGGATGTGAACGTGGAGCAGCAGGTCGAGACACCGCAGTTGCAGATACGTGCCAACCGCGATAAATTGGCTTATTACGGTATAACGATGGAGCAGTTCAATTCCTTTGTGGCGGCTGCCTTCCCCGGGAAAAAAATGGGCGAGGTGTATGAGCATGAAAGAAGTTTCGACCTTATCCTGCGTCTAAATCGCGATTATACCGAAAGCGTCGATGGGGTACGTCGTGCCCTGATAGATACCGAGAAGGGTAAGGTGCCATTGGATGATGTTGCCGACATTGTCTCGTCGGGTGGTCCCGGCAGTATAAGTCGCGAGAATGTACAACGCAAAGTGGTGGTGTCGGCAAATATAACAGGTGGCGACATAGCCGGAACGGTGGAACGCATAGCAGAATACATGGACAAGGAACTTGCGCTGCAAGAGGGCTATCGTCTTGAATATGGCGGACAATTCGAGAGTGCGGCATCGGCTTCGCGCACCCTGTGGCTCACTTCGCTGGTGGCAATAGGCATTGTTTTTGTGTTGCTGTATTCCGAATTTAAAAGTACGCTGTTGTCGTTGGTGGTGTTGCTGAACTTGCCCATGGCTCTCATTGGCGGTGTCATTGCAACATATATATCCTCGGGGGTGGTAAGTATTCCGGCTATCATAGGTCTTATTACCTTGTTTGGTATAGCTACACGAAACGGAATATTGCTCGTGTCGCGCTATCAGCAGCTGCGTAGCGAAGGAATGTCGTTGGACGATGCAATAAGGGTGGGTTCCGGCGACCGACTTACTCCCATACTCATGACGGCATTTACGTCGGCATTGGCGTTGGTGCCCATGATATTGGGTGGCGCAAAATCGGGTAACGAAATTCAAAGCCCCATGGCGGTGGTTGTGCTTGGAGGACTTATAACCTCGACACTGCTTAATGTATATGTAATACCCATTGTCTATCGTTGGCTGCAACGCAAAACAGAACAAAAATCTTGAACCAAAAACAATCTGCTTGTTATGACGAATATCCCAAACGACCCCATGATGCTTTACAGCTATATCAATATGAAATTGCGCGACGAATATGCCTCCTTGGACGAGCTTTGTGCCTCCATGGGCATTGAGCAAGGGTGGCTGTTGGAAAAATTGGCATCGGCAGGGTTCGAATACAGTGCCGAAAATAACCGATTTTGGTAATTGCCCTTACATGCGACTGTCGGCTCCCAGCATCATCTTATTGCGCAGATTTTGTATGAAGGAATCGTGCTCGTTGTGTATGAGACGAATTTTGTAATGTGCTTTTCTTATTTTCAGCAGTGTGTTCTCGGGGCAACTTTCGTGCCTGCCGTCTATTGCAATGAGAAAATTATGGCTGCGGCTGTTTACCTTTATGGCTATTTCTGTGTCGTCGTTTACCACTATGGGGCGTGCGTTTAAACTATGCGAGGCTATGGGGGTGAGCACCATAACATTGGCATCGGGTGCTATTATGGGGCCTCCAACGCTTAGCGAGTATCCTGTGGAGCCCGAGGGCGACGATACTATAAGCCCGTCGGCTTGGTATATTATGCTGTCGCAACCATTGAATGTTGCTTCCAGAGTCATCATCGAGGAACTGTCGTGTTTCATGACGGCTATCTCGTTCAGAGCATAGGGGTAACTGTTTATTTTCGACTCCTGAGAACGAACCTCGATAAGATTGCGCTCCTCGATGCGGTATCTGCCGTTGTGCAGGTTGTCTATGGTCTGCTCTATCTCGTCGCTCGAAATGGTGGTGAGGAAACCCAAACGTCCGGCATTTATACCCAGAATGGGGTATGCCTTATCTCCCACTCGTGCGGCAGTGCGAAGCAATGTGCCATCGCCACCGTAGCTTATTACAACATCGGCTGTGAAATTATCGTCGTAGATGATTTCGTTGTTTATATCTATGTCGGGATAGTTCTCTTTCAGAAAAGCATGGAAAGCATGGTCTATGACATACGTATCTCCTCTTTTTGCCAAGGAAACAAATAACGATGTTATATTCTTGCTCTTTGTCGAGCTATGGCAGTTGCCGAAAATAGCGAATTTCATGGACTTGTATTTAACGTTGCTTGCTGTGTGCAAATGTAATATAATATGTTTGTATTATAAAAATCAAGAAGATAAATTTAGGATAACTTCTAAATTTAGGAAAAAATATTCTCATATTTTCCTATTTTGTACTAATTTTGCACAATATTGAGAGTTTTTTGTTGCATTATAATAGAATCAGTTTTTTAATCCATATTACCGATAGATAATATGACCAAGTTAAGCGTAAATATAAATAAAATAGCAACCATAAGAAATGCGCGTGGCGGAAATGCGCCCGACCTGTTGCAGGTGGCAAAAGATTGCGAGTTGTATGGTGCCGATGGCATAACTGTGCATCCCCGTCCCGACGAGCGTCATATACGCCGCAGCGATGTTCCTGCGCTGCGAGCAATATTAACCACCGAATTTAATATCGAGGGGTATCCGTCAAAAGAATTCATCGACCTTGTCTTGCGTGTCAAGCCCCATCAGGTTACTTTGGTTCCCGATAAACCGCATCAGCTGACATCCAACCACGGTTGGGATACAATAGCCGAGCAGGGGTTCTTGCGCGATGTGCTTAATGATATTCGTGCTGCCGGTATTCGTAGCTCCATATTTATAGATGCCGATATTCATATGGCCGAATACGCAGCCAAAGCAGGTGCCGACAGGGTGGAGCTATACACAGGCCCCTATGCCGAACTATATCCGTTGGATGCACAAAAAGCAATAGCACCCTTTGTTCGTACTGCCGAACAGGTTCGCAGTCTGGGTATAGGACTAAACGCAGGGCACGATTTAAGCCTTAGAAACCTCCGATTCTTCTCCGAGAATATCCCTTGGGTGGACGAAGTCTCAATAGGTCATGCGTTGATATGCGATGCCTTGTATATGGGGCTTAGCGCAACTATCGAAGCATATAAAAATTGTTTAAAATAATTCTCACATAGTAATATATATGATACAATTTGCACAAGTCGGTATTGCTGTTCAGGATTCTGTTATGAATCTTACGGAAACAGTTTCAGGGAGTATGAATGTATGGGAACTCACACTGAAAGGCGGTTGGATAATGATAGTGCTGGCAATTATCTCGGTGATTGGCGGCTACATATTCTTTGAACGCCTTTCGGCTTTGAGAAAGGCCATGAAACGTAATCCGTTGTTCATGCAGCGCATACACGACAATATAAAGGACAACGATATAAAATCGGCATCGAACTATTGCAGAAACCAAAACACCCCTCTTTCGCGTGTATTGGAAAAGGGACTTCGCAACTACCATTTGTCTATAAATGCGGTGCGCGAAACCGTTCAGAACAGTGCCAATTTGGAGATTGCGCAGCTCGAAAAAGGCATGCCGGTGCTCTCGACAATAGCAGCCGTCGCTCCCATGATAGGTTTCTTGGGTACAGTGACCGGTATGGTACGTGCATTCTGGGAAATGTCGAATGCCGGTAATAACATAGACGTGTCGTTGCTTGCAGGCGGTATATACGAAGCCATGGTTACAACGGTTGGCGGACTTGTCGTGGGTATCATAGCCATATTTGCATACAACTATCTTGTGACATTGGTCGATAAAGTGCAAAACGATATGGAAGCCGATATTATAGCCTTTATGGATATAACACACGAGAAAAAGGAAAATCATTAAAAGCAAATTCAATACATCGAGTAATAAACTGTTTAAATTTATATCGCCAAGTTTTTCATAGAGCAAAAACAATGGGCTTGTCTATTCTTCGAAAGGGGCATGGCGGGCCATGCAACCAAAAAAGAAACAAACTTTTTTGAATATAAAAAACGGCGAAACGAACAGTTTGCATAAGAAAATAATTTTAGAAATTTAAACAGCTTCTAAATATGCTTAAAAGAAAAACCAAGACAATAGATGCTTTTTCAATGTCGTCAATGACCGACATAATATTTCTATTGCTCATTTTCTTTATGATAACATCCACGATGGTGACACCCAACGCCATTAAAGTGTTGTTGCCACAGGGTGCCCGACAAACATCGGCAAAGCCTCTGGCGCGAATTATAATAGACAAGGACTTGAACTACTACTCGGCATTTGGAAAGGATGACGAAATGCCAATATCCCCCGACAATATAGCATCGTTCTTGCAATCATGTGCGGCACAGGAACCCGAAATGTATGTCGCGCTGTATGCCGATGAGAGTGTGCCCTATCGCGAGGTGGTGTATGTGTTAAATATAGCAAACGAGAACAATTTTAAAATGGTGCTTGCCACTCGAAAGCCCGATAGAAAATAATGAACATACCAAACAGAGAGAAACTGCATGGCCTGTTGGGTACAATGATATTCCATCTTGTGCTCTTAGCTATTTTGCTGTTGGTGGTGATAGAGAAACCGCAACAGCAAGAGGAGTCGGGGCTTTCTGTTGTTATGGGAAACGTTCCCGATGCTGCGGGCGAAGCCTATGAATATACTCAGGTAGCAGTTGCTCCGCATAACACCGCCGACGATGTGGCTGTCCCGCAGCCCGAATCCACAGCCGATGAGGCTGTTATAACTCAGGATGACGAGCCGACAGTGGAGGTGCCCGATGTTTCCGATGCAGCGAAAGAGCAGAAGAACCAAAAAAGCAGGGAGCAGGCATTGGCCGAGCAAAAAAAACGCGAAGCCGAAGAGGCCAAACGCGAAGCCGAGCGTTTGGCGCGTGTAGCCAATGAACGTATAGCAGGAGCCTTTGGCAAAGGGGCGAATATGGCGCGTCAAGGCAATAAGGGAACGCAAGAAGGCAATGCAGGCTCGGTCGATGGCAACGACGTGACAGGCGTCACAACAGGAATGGGCGGATATGGCACATTCGACCTCAACGGGCGCAAGCTACGTGGCGACGGCCGATTACCGCACCCCGAGTACAATGTACAGGACGAGGGTAGGGTGGTTGTCACAATAACGGTAAATCCCGAGGGAAAAGTCGTGGCAGCCGAAATAAACGGTCGTACCAATACTGCAAATAAGGCCTTGCGCGACGCTGCCGTGCGGGCGGCAAGGCAGGCTGTGTTCAACAGCATTGAAGGGGTGAACAATCAAACAGGAACAATAACATATTATTTTACATTGCGTTAATGGGGTGTAACCTTTTTAAAACGCTTTTGTTATAATAGAAAAAAATATTACATCATGAAAAAGGCTTATCTGTTTCTTGCCGATGGTTTTGAGACCGTCGAGGCATTGGCAACGGTCGATGTCATGCGACGTGCAGGCATGCAGGTTGTAACAGTCTCTATAATGGGAAAAAACGAGGTACAATCGGCACACGATGTCACCGTCGTTGCCGACGCTTTGTTGGAACAATGCGATTTCTCCGATGCCGATGCTTTGGTTCTGCCCGGCGGCGGACTTGGAACCGAGAATTTGTCGGCATGTGAACCCTTGCGTGCAGAACTCGCTACGGCATGCCGTAAAGGTATTCTTGTGGCTGCAATATGTGCCGCGCCTATGGTGCTTGGTCGCATGGGGTTGTTAGATGGCCGCAAGGCTACATGCTATCCCGGTTGCGAAACCGAACTTGGCACCGCTTGTTATACGGCAGCCTCGGTAGAGAAAGATAATAACATCATAACAGCATGCGGACCGGCTGTCTCTTTTGACTTTGGTTTTGCCATAGTGGAATATTTCTGCGGTAAGGAGATGGTTGCTACGCTGCGCTCACAAATGCAATTTGCATAATGAAAAGATATATGATAGTCGTTGCCGGAGGAAAAGGGCAACGTATGGGTGGCGATATGCCCAAGCAGTTTCAGTTACTTGGCGAACGTCCTTTGCTCATGGTTACGTTGGAGCGTCTGTATGCAATGGACAGCACCATGAAAATGATACTTGTGCTGCCGGCCGAGCATCTGGGGCTTTGGGACGAACTGTGTCTGAAATATTCGTTTGCAATACCGTTGATTGTTACGGTGGGCGGTAATACCCGTTTCCACTCGGTGCAAAACGGATTATCGGCAATAGATGATGCCGATGCCGACGATGCCCTTGTGGGTGTGCACGATGCAGTCCGTCCGTTTGTGTCGCAAAAAGTTCTGGACGACGCCTATCACGAGGCTTGGAACAATGGAGCAGTAATCCCCATGATTGAATTGCAAGATAGTTTACGTCATATAGTGGGCGGCGAGGGTGCAAGCGAGACTGTGCCGCGCGACCGCTATCGTCTTGTGCAGACACCACAAGTGTTCCGTCTGTCGTTATTGCGCGAAGCATATTCGCAACGCTATGTCGAAGCGTTTACCGATGATGCCTCTGTTGTCGAGGCTATGGGTGGTCGGGTTTTTGCTGTGGAAGGTAATCGCGAGAATATTAAAATAACCACACCGTTCGATATGTTGGTGGCAAAGACTCTTATTGCATGCTCGACATCGAAAACCGAAGTATAAAATTCCTTCCCGGTGTGGGCGAGCAACGCGCCGCAATCCTTGGCAAGGAGTTGGGTATTCACTCTTTGTACGACTTGCTATACTATTTCCCCTACCGTCATGTCGATAGAAGTCGCGTTTTTAGCGTGAGCGAATTGACAGGAGGCATGCCCTATGTGCAGCTGGTGGGCGAGATACGTAGTTTCGAGGAGATGGGCGAGGGCGCAACGCGACGCATAGTAGGCCATTTTACCGATGGAAGCGGTTTTGTGGACCTTGTGTGGTTTCGTGGTCTCAAATATTTGAAAAATCGTTTGAAAATAGGTGTGCGATATGTGGTGTTTGGTAAGCCGTCGGTGTTCAACGGCAGAGTGAATATTGCACATCCCGACATAGACGATGCCGAAACCCTCCATTTGTCGGAAATGGGACTGCAACCCTATTATAATACCACCGAACGTATGAAACGGGCGGGGCTTAACTCGCAGGCTATGGCAAAACTCGTCTCCAATCTGCTTAAATTGACCGGCGAAAACATTGTCGAGGAAACGCTCACCCCAACAATAATATCGAAGCATGCCCTGATGCCGTTAAACGATGCGCTAAGAATAATACATTTTCCAAAAAACACAGTGGAACTGCGCAATGCCGAGTATCGTCTTAAATTCGATGAACTGTTTTATATTCAATTGAATATACTGCATTATGCCAAGGACAGAACGCTACGTTATGCCGGGCATTGCTTCTCCAAGGTGGGTGATATTTTTAATCGTTTCTATAAGGAATTCCTTCCGTTCGAACTTACGGGTGCTCAGAAACGTGTTATAAAGGAGATAAGACGCGACATGGGAGGCAACAGCCAGATGAACAGGTTGTTGCAGGGCGACGTTGGCAGCGGTAAAACGCTCGTGGCGTTGCTGTCTATGCTGCTTGCCAAGGATAATGGCTTTCAGGCATGTATGATGGCGCCAACCGAAATTCTGGCCGAACAGCATTGTGCCACATTGCGTCGTATGCTCTCGGGGTTGCCTGTGAGCGTGGAGCTGCTTACCGGCAGCACAAAACAAAAAGAACGCCAATATATACTCGAAGGGCTTGCCGACGGCAGCGTGGATATCCTTGTCAGTACACATGCCGTACTCGAAGACAAGGTGCAGTTTGGTAATTTGGGATTTGTTGTGATAGACGAACAACACCGTTTCGGCGTGGTGCAGCGTGCAAAAATGTGGGCAAAAAACAGAATACCGCCCCACATATTGGTGATGACGGCAACCCCCATCCCGCGTACACTGGCAATGACGCTATATGGCGACCTTGATGTCTCGGTGATAGACGAACTGCCTCCGGGACGTAAACCCATTGTCACAAAACATATATTCAGGGACCGTGTAAACGAAATGTACTCGTTCATTCACACGCAATTGCAAGCAGGCAGGCAAGCGTATGTCGTCTATCCGCTCATAAGCGAAAACGAGAAATCCGACCTTAAAAATCTTGAAGAGGGGTATAAACAATTGTGTAATATTTTCTGTAATTACAATATAGGTAAATTACATGGAAAAATGAAGTCGAAAGAAAAAGAGGAGGAAATGCGACGCTTTTCCGCAGGGGAAACGCGTCTTCTTGTTTCCACAACGGTCATCGAGGTTGGTGTCGATGTGCCCAACGCCACTGTCATGGTAGTGGAAAATGCAGAACGCTTCGGGCTGTCGCAATTGCATCAGCTGCGTGGCAGAGTGGGACGCGGCGGCAATAGTTCCTACTGTTTGCTGGTTACCGATGGCAAGCTATCCGACGAAACACACAAACGTATGGAGATAATGACCGCAAGCAACGACGGTTTTGTCATTGCCGAAGCCGATTTGAAATTACGAGGCCCGGGAGATATCGAGGGAACACAACAAAGCGGCATAGCATTGGACCTTAAAATAGCGAGTCTTTCGCGCGACGAACAGCTGTTGCAATATGTCCGTAATGTGGCACGCGAGATTGTCGATGCCGACCCCGAAATGAACAATCCCGCCAATAGAATATTATGGCGAAGACTTATGGCGATAAAAAAAGCCAACAATAGAAATTGGGGCGCAATTTCATAATCCTATCTTGCATAGGGTTAACGAATTATGGGAAAGAAATTGCGGTTCGTGCTGAATGAATGGAGATTAGTGTAATAGTTCTTAAAAAGTGTTAAAAAAGTAGGCTAAGCCATAAAAAATTGCTAATTTTGCACCCTGTTAATTAGTTGAGTAATTACTATTTAGGTCTTACTTCTTGTTTATCAAATAGTTTCGAATGTTTAAATATTTGTATTTGTCAATTATGCTGTTCTTTGGCAGTGCGGTTTTTGCTGCCAATGACGCAGAAAGTGTGAAAAGCGATTCCATTGAAATAAAAGATCGTTTGGGCTTTCATACAAACGCATTGGGTTGGCTGTTGATGACACCTAATATAGGTGTTGAATATGATATAGTACACACCGATTATAAAAAAGTCTCTTTGTTGCTTCATGGACGTTTCAATCCGGCAACAGAGCAAGATATGAGTTCCCGCTATGTTTACAATGTAGCCGGCTTGAAAGCCGAGATGCGTTGGTATTATCGCATGCGTCAGCGCAATGAGTGGGAGGTCGATATGGTGCGTTCCACCAAGGGACTTTTCAATCGTCTGGTGGCAGGCAAACGCTTGTTGACATCGCGCAAAAATCCACGTACCTATCGTGCTTATTATATCGGTCCCTATGTGGGCTACGATAAATTTACCTTGAAATATGGTAGTATAGGTCGCCAAGGTACCATGTTCGGTGCCGGCGTTTCGTTTGGTTATAATATTCCTTTATATATATATAATAATGGTTCGGGTATCGACTTTGAGCTGGGAGCAAGTGTCGGTGCAGTATATCTGGCATACGATAAATTTGGCTTTAACGACGAGGACCATTGCTATATAGACAAGGGAGAACATGAAGGCGAATTGTTCCCCTATCCGGTGGTGTCCGATTTGCGTATGTCGTTGGTTTATAGAATGAATCCCATCAGAAACCAAATAAAAACATACGACAGCGAGATATTGGAGCGTGATAAAATGATGTACGACTTGCGTATGATGTACATCGATAACTACGATAACATTTACGGCCTCGATGAGTTCCCCGCCGGTTATAATGGTAAATTTGCCGTAGCCGCCGATGTAAATGCCGATTCCGAGAAATATAAAAGAGCCTTAAAAAAATACAAGGACTCCATTGCCGATAATCATAAACAGATTATTGCAAAACTGAACCGTGAAGTAAAAATAAAAAATGATAGGATAAAAGAGATAAATCGTCAAATAGCCGAGGTAGCAGGTGACGACTCTCTGTACATACTCGATGAGTTACGTCCGGCATATAACTACATACAAATGCCCAACAAGTTGCTCTCTTATGGTTCCGACATCATGTTGTCAAACGATTCGGCAACCACGATAGACGACCTTGACGTGAAATATCTGAGCGAATTGGTAAGCAGGTATCCCTATATACAAACCGAGACCGGTGTGTCGGAGTCGGTAGAGCATCGTATATTGGGCGAGCATGAGTCTTTGCGTCAGAAACTTCTTAACGACAACGACACTGTATCGGGAATTCTTTACTTCGAACTTTTGGCCCGCGCAATACCTAATGTGAATATATATAGTGTGAAAGCACACAACGATGCCTATCTTTTTGGTAAGGAAGTAGAGCAAGAGAAAGAGGATTGTTTAATTCGTAGAGTCTATCTGTTCCAAAAGGAGGGCGAGGATAAGCCAACAGCAGCCCCGCTTAAATTCCTCGAAAACATGGATACTATCTACGTGAAGAAGGACACGACAGCCACAGAAGTTATAAGTTCTTTGAATGAGGAAATTGAAGCACGCAACCTTGTCAAGATTGCAAATGCCGAGAAGGTATATAATATAAAATTGGGCAAACAGAAAAAAGTGGTCGAGGTCGAGAAGATGAGTAAGGCGGATAAGAAGAGACTGAAAGCCGAGGAGAAAGCCCGTAAGAAAGCATTGGCCGAGGCCGAAAAACAGATGAAAGCCGAGGAGAAGGCTCGTAAAAAAGCCGAAGCCAAGGCTGCCAAAGAAAACAAGGAGTCGTTCGACGTTCCCGCGGTAGTTCCTGCCACCGAGCAACCTACCGAGCAAGCTACCGAGGAACAACAACCCGCCGAGGAACAGCCAACTGAGGAACAGCCCGCTGAGGAGCAACCCGCCGAGGAACAGCCAACTGAGGAGGAAGCCACTGAGGAACAACCCGCCGAGGAACAAGCTACCGAGGAACAACCCGCTGAGGAAGAAGCTACTGAGGAACAACAACCCGCCAAGGAACAAGCTACCGAGGAACAGCCTGCTGAGGAGGAAGCCACTGAGGAACAACCCGCCGAAGAACAACCCGCCGAAGAACAACCTGCCGAGGAACAATCCACCGAGCAGCAAGCTACTGAGGAACAACCCGCCGAAGAACAACCTGCCGAGGAACAATCCACCGAGCAGCAAGCTACTGAGGAACAACCCGCCGAGGAAACAGAAATAAACGAGAATAGTACAGAATCGGAAGAAACAAATAAAGAATAAGACAGATGCGTAGGAATTATATAAAATATGTAACAATATCTTTGGTGTGCCTTCTGATAGCAGCATGTACCGAGGTCGATATATGTGAAAGCGGAATACATCCGCACATAGCAAAGATAAATGTAAATTATAATTCGGGTGTGAATATCGAAGACTCAATGGTGGTACTATCCTATCGTATAGTAAATACATGGCGTAGCGGTTTCATTCTCGATGAGGCAACAGGTGAGGGACGTTCGCTTTACGACTCATCCGACTCCATATATAAGATAGACTCTGTAAAAAACGACAAAGGTGCTTTCTACACAAAATGTGGCGAGATATGTTTCACCACATTCAACTACACAACGACAAACAGTAATTTGGCCCTTCCCAACGTGTTGAAGAGCGTTGTTTCTGCCGAGCATGCCGCTGTCAGATATAAATCCTCTAAAATATTGTCATTAAACAACTACGCGGCAACAGAACCGGCAGCCGAAGGTTGGGTTGAATATAACAACTATACCGATAAATATCTGCCTGCTATCTCCGAGGATGTTTATTATCAAACAATAATGAACAAAAAAATAGAGGAAGGAGCAATCAACAATGTCGATTTCTCGCTTCGTGGAGTTTTGCAGGATATAGAACTAAAACTTAATATAAAAGCCGAGGGCGTCGATGTGAAAAAAGTCGTAGCCTGCGTGTCGGGTGTTCCGTCAACATACAACTATTTCCGTGAGACAATACAGCACCCCACATACAAAACTATATTTGAATTGCAAGGAAACGGCTCTGCATATACAGGAAATATGAAAGTTCTGGGGCTTGTACGCAGTAATTCATTTACATCGATATATGGCGACGGTGTTTTGCAAATTGCCGTTCACACCAACAGCGGCAAAATATATTATGCCTTGATGAATATGTTCAACGCCATAGATGTCTATGGCGACGTAATAGCCGGCTTAAAAGAAAAAGCCATACTGAATATAGATGCTCCGTTGCTGGTGACACAGAACGGTCTTGTGGCCCAATCGCCCGATATGTTCGCCGATAAATGGGTTATAAAATAAAGTATTTTAAGCAATAGACAATATTGTGCATATCAATACCGAAAAATAGAAAAATATGATAAAGAAGATATCCATTGCAGCCTTTTTCTTTCTGCTTACAATGCAAGCAAATGCCCAAATGGTGGCAGTAAAGACCGATGTGGTGAAAGATGCCTTTATGATACCTAATATAGGTGTGGACATCGTACTTGGCGACAAACATACATTGGGCGCAGATCTATTCGGTACAAAGAAAATATATGGTAATGTAGCCGAGATAATAGGTGTAACCCCCCGTTATCGCTATTGGCTCAGTGGACGTCCCTTCTCGCGTCTTTTCGTAGGTGCTAATGCTCAATTTGCCAATTATACAATAAATTGGGAAGATAAGAGCTACCATGGCAATTCGTTTGCTGTTGGCTTGGCATTGGGATATTCAATAAACCTGTCGAAACGTTTCAATATAGAGTTAGCCGGTGGAACCGACCTTCTATATTATAACCACAAGCAATACACGCTTGGCGATATATATACAAACTATGGTGAAGAACCAAATGCAGCCGGAGTTATACTGTGTCCGCGTTTGGAAATATCCGTTATGTATTTGTTAAGATAAAATAAATTATGAGCATTATGAAAATTCGTTACATACATATAATACTTATATTATTCTTGTTATTCCCTTTTGCGGGTGAGCTTAAAGCTCAAATACAACGAATAAGCGGTGAGGTTTATGTGGACCAATCCGAGGAAGATGTTATAGCAAACGGTATGTTCCAATACAACAGATATGTTGTTGTATATACTTTTACAGAACGTTCCGACGCCGAGAGCGCACTGAGAAAATTGCAAAGCAGTCCCAATTCGGCCATCAACACCTATCTTGGAATGGTGAAACCCAACGAAGCCGGTAAGTTTACGGTGGATTATTATTCCATCGCCCCCGTAATGCTCGTGTGGTGTTCCGACAGAAGATACGAATCGAAGGTACTCGAAGGTGGCATAATAAGGAACGGTATGCGCATAAATCTGCCTGCAAAGGGTGCAGCCGACAAAGGCGTTGAGCAGGAGGATATGACAAAGAAAGTTCACGAACTGCAAAACGTTACCATCGAAGAGAAAAAGATAAAGACCGGAACAAATATTGCCACAAGTGAAGAGGAGGATGGCTTGATTACAAGTCAGGTGATGATAGAGATACCCTATCCCGACCACATAAAAAGAAAGAACCTTAGAGTGGTAGCCCAACCCATGTGGTACGACCGTGTCGATATGATAGACGAAATGAGCGACACTGTATTCTCGTATGGCAGGGTGGTGTTTGGCGACAGCGACGAATACTTGGAGACACAAACACGCCTGATGGACTATGACGTTATGCGTGATACCCTTTACAGCTACAACGAGCATGCAAAAAATCACCGATACAACCGCATTGTAAGAAAGAAAACCAAAAACAGCGCCGATGAGATTGTCGAGGTGGAAGATACGCTGGTATCAAGAATTTCTTTCACAAAGGATTCAATCCATATATTCATAATAGATACTGTATCGGGTATCGACCCCGATGGTTCGCACCCCTATCCCTTTGGCGCAATAGTTGCTGTGGGTGATTACAATACCGTTATATACAAAGACAGCAGCAAGCGTAACAACGGCGAGCGTCGCAGCCCCTTGAAATTCCTCGATTTTAAATTCAAGGAATTCATGCCCGACCCCGAGGATTTCAGAGAGGACCAAAACGAGGAATTACAACAGGTACCGGGTGAGCTACACCTGAACTTCGAGGTAGGTAAAGCCACCATCATCCCCAACGACTCCACCAGCATAGCGCAGCTCGAAGAATTGCGTAAAACATTCTCTTCGGTGTCCCAAAACGGAGGCTCAATATTGGCTGTAACGGTGCATGGTATGGCTTCGCCCGAGGGTAACCTTGCAGGAAACAAAGACCTTGCCCGTCGTCGTGCGCAATATGCCATAAACGAAATCCACCGATTTACCAACTCGCGTGTAGATATGGAAGAACCCGAGGTGGCAGGTTGGAACAAGGTAGCCGACTTATTGGCTGCCGACGGCTATGCAAGCGAGGCCGAAGCAGTAAACGAGATAGTAAATAAATATCCCGGTAATATATATGCTCAGTACGGCCAAATAAAAAATCTGCCGTATTACAGGGAATTGATATATGATATATATCTCCCCAAGCTTAGAACAGTACGTTACTCATATATTTTCAGAAAATATGATATCTTGTCGGCCGATGAACTGTTAAAAAGGTTCAAAGAAAACAAAGGAATGGTGCGCGACCGTGGTTCGTTCTTTGCACTGTTCAATGAAATAACCGACAAAAAAGAGTTGGAACCCATAGCAAAGCATGCCTTGGAAGTAACACGTAACAATTACAGTGCCGACTCTATATATAACAAAGGATATTGGGCATATCCGGCTTGTCTGCTTGCATGCTGTTACATTGCACGCGACACAGCCGATTACAACCTGTTAATGCCATTCTTGGACTTAAAACCCATAAAAGTGTGGAACGACAGCACACAAAGCTACGACCTTCAAATATCCGACCCCGAAATAAAACGAGAAGGCTTGAACGAGAGCGGAAGAGGAAAAATCCTGAACTATGTAAACTTCCCCGAATTTGCAGCCAACCAGCTTATTATGATACTTAATACAGGTGGTCTATCGCAGTATCGCAACATAGTGCCCAGCCTCGAAGCTATCATAACAGGAGCAATAGAAAAAGGCAAGGCTGGCATGGAATATGACACAATAATGGCCATGTCGAAGTGCTATCGCGGAGGATACAAAGTAGGTAACATATCGAAAACCGAAGCCGAGGCGGCAAAAGTACGTAACATAGCTGCTTCAACCTCGCCTACAAACTTGGTGGTGGTGAACCTTGCAGCCGATGAGCCCTACGACACAAGCGACGACAACAAATATCTTGCCATTGCAGCCGACGGAATAAAGAATCTGCCCGACAATGCCGAGTCGGATTATCTGAAATCCGTGACAATGTTGCGCCTAAATAAACGCGAGCAAGCCGAACTGTATCTTGCCGAGAGTTTTATGAAGGATTATAAGATGATGGCCTATGCCAATAACGACTTGGATTTGATGCCAAACCCCGAAAGCGCAGAGGACAGCGATTATAAAGTAATTTACGGTGCAATGCGACTATGGAAAGCAACCATGGATACTATATCTGCCGGAAACGATAAGCATGCTTATACATGGTATAAAAAATCCTTGGAGGAATTAAATAAAGGAAAAACATCAAATATAGAATTAGCAAAAGAACATATGTATCGTTGTTTTAATCTCGATAACCGATATTTCACAATATTGGGCGTTGCCATAAGAAACGATGATGCCATAAGAAAGAAAAAAGATATTGTTGCTACCCTTAAAGAATTCAGAAAAAATTATTCTTCAGCCGAGTAAACCAATTTAATGATGAAAAGAATAATACTAAAATATACTCTTTTACTATGCCTTGCGATGGTCTTACTACCGCAGGCCAACGCCAATGTGTCCTCGAATTTCGCAAGCGATTCGACCATTATCAATAATGCAAAGAAGAGTCGCGATGTAAAGAAACGTTATGTGGCCGGTAATTATGGTTTTAATTCGGTCGATTATGTGATGCAAAGTCGTTTCCGTCATTCCGACAAATTGCAATATAGCAATAAAGGATTGCTGTCGCACATGTTTATAGGAGCATCCTTCGGATACGAATATATAGCAGACAGAAAGGATTTTGAGTATAATCCCGACGTTGCATGGGGACTTACCATCGGAAAAGAACTTTCAAAACTGAATGCAGTGAGTTTGATGTTTAAATATGGCTCTAATACCGACAAACGTACCGAGGCTATATTTAAAAGAATGTCATTGCAGTTGAATCATCATTTTAATTTTACTCGATATTATTTAGGATATAACCCATTCCGTAATTTGGAATTTATATCCACTGTTGGTTTGGGAGTTCAGAGTGGCTCTATCTGGGACGAGGATTATACATCGCCATTTCTATATTTTGGTCTTCAAACGGCGCTTCGTCTTGGCAACAACCTTGATTTCGTAGTGGAACCTCACGTTGCTATTGGCGGCGAGGGTTACAATGGTGCCCCCAAAGGATATTATTATTCAAAATATAATGTATCGTATGGAGCAACAGCCACACTTAAATATACTATGGAAAACGAGCTTACAGGCTCCGCGTATGTCGAGAACATGCTATTCCCACGTGACTATTTCTATTTCGATGCCGGTCTTCAAAGCTTGAATGCCAATATAACAATGTATAAGACTATTGGTCCTTCGTTCAGCCTTGGCTATGGTCGTTGGATGGCACGTCGTTTTGCATTGCAAGCCGGACTTGGTTGGTCTGCCGGCGGTTGGGCCCGTTTCAAGAGCAAGCTCAACTCCGACCTCTATTCCAAACAACAATTCCTTTTTGGTCGTGTCGAGGGTGTGGTAAACCTGTTTTCTACTTTTAAAAATATAAAAGAGAGCAATAACGGCTTCTCGGTGAACTTATCGGCCGGTTATGAGTTTGGTCACATGTGGAAATACTACACAAGTGTGGAAGATCAACAATCGGATAATTACGGAGGTTTCACCGGTGCATTGCGTTTCAGATACCATGTCGGCGAGGGTAAGGCACTCTACTTGGAACCTCGTGTAACCTTTGCCAACTACGGAGCTGATTACGGTGCGCCATATAAAGAAACCAAGAAGGCTGCCTTAGACACCCGTTACAATTTGTCCTTGGGTATGGAGTATGGCAGTCCCTACCTGAACGGCGTCGGTCGCGAAGAATTAGAAGACGAGTACGCTCCCCAGTTCAGTTTCATGGTCTATGCCGGTCCCTCCTACGTGTTTAACCGCGGAACCTATAACGGCTATAAATACAAGGAATCCCAGAGCTACTCCTTCGGTGTGGGTGTCGAGTACCAACCCTTCCGTTTGTTCGGTGTTCGTGTATTGGCCGATAACTCCTCGTACGGTATCCTCAACATGGAGCGTTCATCGTCAAGCAAATAC
>JAFQBG010000022.1 GCA_017416705.1 Bacteroidaceae bacterium | reverse complement strand
GGCAAAAGCCGAGGTATTCATAAATATGTGGCTCTCGGGCATGCCTTTCGAGGCTGTAAACGAATACCTTGATGTAATACGTACAATATCGGCTGGTGATATTCAGGAAATGGCGTGCAAATATCTTCTACCACAAAATATGTCCGAGGTCGTGGTGGCGCCATAAAGGCTACTATAATAAAAAATTTGTCATAGCGGCGGCTTGTCTGCAATAGCTTTTCCATGGGGGCGCTGTTTCCAATTTAAAATAATCTGGTCGAGGCTGTTTAAGAAGTTATTTAAATTCCTGAAAATTATTATCCTGCGGTAACTGTCCATTCCGCCAAGTAACTTGGCAAAATAAATTTAAACAGCTACTTAATTAAATTATTTCTTTTTTTTTGCCTTTTATCAACAAACTTTCTATCTTTGCTTAATATTCATGGAATAATATGCAAAGTAGGCTTTTGTGCGTAAAAGCACGATGCACGCATTTGTAGAAAAGAATTGTGTATATGATGAAAAACAAAATAATTTATATACTGTTTGCCGCAATGATGTTTTCGGTGCATGAAATGGCTGCGCAAAACAGTGACAAGGCAAAAAACGACAGCTTGAAGGCAAAAGAGGGTTATGCCCTGTTAATGAAATACTATAAAAAACAACAAGCGGCAGACGGCGAAAACAAAAAAGTCGATATAAAAGACAACAACGGGAAAGCCAAGGACGAAAACTCGGTGCGTTTGAAAGATGGTTCTTTGTACATTGGCGAAATGAAGGGTCGTCGTCCGCATGGAAAAGGAAAAATAACATATAAAAACGGCGACAGCTACGAGGGTACATTCGTCAAAGGCAAAATGGAGGGTACAGGTATCTATTTTTTCAGCGATGGCGAAAGTTACGAAGGCGAGTTCCTTGCCGGACGTCAACATGGTAAGGGCGTATATAAATTTTTGGACGGTCGATGCTATGACGGCTCGTGGTATAGCGATTTTCAACAAGGATATGGTAAAATGACATACCCTAACGGCGATATATACGTCGGTTCATGGGTCGAGGACAAACGCGATGGTGCCGGTAGCTATTTTTATGCCGATGGAGCCTCGTATGTAGGCGAATGGAAACAAGATAGGTACAACGGCATGGGTACATTCATCTGGAGCGACAACAGCAAATACATAGGTTCTTGGAAAAACAACCTGCGCGACGGCGACGGCGTATATACATTTGCCAACGGCGACACCTATACCGGCGAATGGAAAAACGACCTGCGCGAAGGCAACGGCATATATACATTTGCCAACGGCGACACCTACACCGGTGGTTATCTTGCAGGCGAGTGGCATGGCTACGGCGTTTATAAGAGCGCCTCGGGAATAATTTACGAAGGTTCATTTGCCAATGGAGAACGTAGCGGCATGGGAAAAATGATTTTCGAGAACGGTGCAGTGTACGAGGGCGAATGGAAAATGAATGAACGCTCGGGCAACGGAAAATACACATGGGCCAATGGCGACGTGTACGAAGGCCAGTGGAAAGACGACGCCATGCACGGACAAGGCATATTGCGTCTTGCAAACGGTACCAAATACAAAGGAGCATTCCAAGAAGGTAGCGAGCATGGCTGCGGTGTGGCTGTTGACAAAGAGGGCACACGCTACGAGGGTACATTCTTCGAGGGACAACGCCATGGACTTTTTGTTGTAAAAGACGCCACAGGCAAGGTTCTGCGCGAATGTGAATACGTTTCGGGACAGCTGAAACGATGAGAACAGCATATAAACACTAAATAAAATATTATGATAATCGACTATTTGGAAAATTTAAGGAGCTATTCGGGAATTAGTTCCAACATGGACAAGGCAATAGAATTCATCCTAAACACAGACCTTGAAAAATTGCAGGTAGGACGCAACGAGGTATGTGGCGATGATATATTTGCAAATGTAATGGAAGCCCAACCGCGAACAAAAGAGGAAGCACCCATCGAGATACATCGTAAATATATAGATATTCAGATACCCCTCACCGGTGACGAAGTTATGGGCTATACACCCAAGGCGCAGTTACCCGATGCCGAATATAATGCCGACAGCGATGCCGCACTCTATCCGGTGGGCATGTTGGCTGCCGAATACTTCAATGTGAAGCGTTCTATGTTCACAGTGTTTTTCCCGCAAGACGGACACGCACCGGCAGTAACACCCGTTAAGCTAAGAAAAGTCATAGTAAAGGTGGCAATATAAAATTACGAGCGATGTATAAACCTATCATAGTATAGGGTCGATTTCATCGGTAAACACAGAATAAAAAAATAAGGTTATTGAGAACGTTCTATATATTATATAAGAACCATTTTCAATAAAAGCCTTTGAAAAAATTATATTAACTAAAATATTATCACTATGCTGAACCTAATTGCACGTGACAGTTACCTTGAACCCTACACATTGGAAATAGATGGCAGATATCGTTATTTTCTGCAAAGGGAAAGGGATTTGACAAAGAACGGCAGACAAACATTGTCGGACTTTGCATCGGGTTATCTTTATTTCGGTTTGCACAAGACGGCTACCGGTTGGTATTTTCGTGAGTGGGCACCAAATGCAAAGAGAATAGTGTTGATTGGCGATTTCTCGAATTGGGAGGAATTGCCTGAATATGAACTGAAACCACTGCCCGGTGGCGTTTGGGAAAGGCGTTTGCCCAAGAAGGCATTGTCGCATGGTCAGCATTATAAAATGAAAGTATATTGGGATGGCGGCTGTGGCGAACGTATCCCTGCATGGGCGCGACGTGTCGTGCAAGACGAGGCAACAAAAATCTTCTGTGCACAAGTGTGGAGCCCACAAGAGGAATATGAATTTAAAAACAAAAAATTTGTTCCCAATACATCGCCGCTGCTCATATATGAGTGTCACGTAGGAATGGCACAAGAAGAGGAGCGAGTGGGCACATACAGGGAATTCAAAGACAAAGTTTTGCCACGTATAGCAGCCGACGGTTACAACTGCATCCAGATAATGGCCATTCAGGAGCATCCCTACTATGGCAGTTTTGGATATCATGTATCAAACTTTTTTGCTCCTTCATCGAGGTTTGGAACCCCCGAGGAACTAAAAGAACTCATAGACGCTGCTCATGGCATGGGCATAGCCGTAATTATGGACCTTGTACATTCCCATGCTGTCAAAAACGTCATGGAAGGGCTTGGACTGTTAGACGGTGACCCCTCGCAATATTTCCATTCGGGCGACAGACGAGTACATTCGGCATGGGATTCCCTTTGTTTCGACTATGGAAAAAACGAAGTCATACATTTCCTTCTGTCCAATTGCAAATATTGGCTCGAAGAATATAAATTCGATGGCTTCCGTTTCGACGGAGTAACATCCATGATATATTACAGCCATGGCCTTGGCGAAGCCTTCTGTAACTATGGCGATTATTTTAACGGACATCAGGATGGCGATGCTATATGCTATCTCACATTGGCCAACAGATTAATACATCAGGTCAATCCCAAGGCTATAACTATTGCCGAGGAGGTATCGGGTATGCCCGGTCTTGCTGCTCCCATCGACGACGGTGGCTATGGTTTCGACTATCGTATGGCAATGAATATCCCCGATTATTGGATTAAGATAATAAAAGAGCGTCGCGACGAAGATTGGAAACCATCGTCAATATATTGGGAACTGACAAACCGTCGTAAGGACGAAAAAACCATTTCCTATGCCGAGAGTCACGACCAAGCACTTGTGGGCGACAAAACAATCATATTCCGCTTGATTGATGCCGATATGTATTGGCACTTTAAACGTGGCGACGAAACAGGAACCGTTACAAGAGGAATTGCGCTACATAAGTTAATACGCCTGATAACACTCGCTACAATAAACGGAGGCTACTTAAACTTTATGGGCAATGAGTTCGGGCATCCCGAATGGATAGATTTCCCGCGCGAGGGTAACGATTGGAGTCACAAGTATGCTCGCCGTCAATGGAGCTTAGTCGATAACGATGAATACTTCTACAAAGTGCTTGGCGATTTCGACAAGGAGATGACAAAATTAATAGGCAGCGTGAAGAATTTCCAAAACCGTCCGGTGAAGGAGATATGGCACAACGATGGCGACCAAGTTCTTGCATTCTCGCGTCGCGACTTGATTTTTGTGTTCAATTTCCATCCCACACGTTCGTTCACCGATTATGGACTCTTGGTACCCGAGGGTGATTATTCGATTATCATGAGCAGTGACAACGAAAAATTCGGCGGTTACGGATTGGTTGACGAAACACAGGTACACTTTACACAATATGACAAATTGCACGCACGTCGCAAGAAAGGTTGGTTACAACTATATCTGCCTTCGCGAACAGCGCTGGTGCTGAAAAAAAACAGAAAATAAGAGAGTATGAGGGAACACGCAGATAAATCCCTACAAAATAAAATAAATTGGCTTTGCGCCATAGTTTTTGCCATATTCTCGTTTACTTTTATCGGGGTGTATCAAGCATCCTTGTTAGAGGCTCTATACGACGTGGTGGCAACGGGCAAGCTGAAATATAATGGGTACGTGGTGGCTACAATAGTCACCGCGGTACTCGTTTTTGTGGCATTGTGGCTTAACAGGTATGCTAAATTCCGTTTCGAATGGACAGCCTTGGCCTATTTGCCCTCGTCTCTTCTTCTGGCATTTATCACCGACATCGATTCTTCCATCTATTCGGGTGAAAACTCGTTCGTGATGTGGAGCATCATATTATTTACAGGTGCCATGGCATATACGGTTATAGCCTATGTGTTGCGTGGCATGTGCATATATAATAGAAGGTATAAACCACAGTTACGCACCAAGATTGTATGGCGTAATTTCCTAATACTTACAATATTATTTTGTTTGACAGGGCTGTTGTCAAACAGCGATGAGAATTTTAAAAACGAGACGCAGGCATACTCGTTTTACAAAAAGGGTGATATAGATGCTGCTTTAAATGTGGCAAATCGCTCATTAAACGCATCGCATGAATTAACGTCGTCACGTGCTTTTTATCTTGCACTTAACAACGAACTGCCAAACCAATTATTTGCCTATCCGCAATATTATGGGGTAGAGGGATTGCTCCCACCGCAAAAACAGATGACACCGTTGCATCCCGATACGGTGTACACGCTGTTGGGAACGCAACGCATGCAGGACGAGGCTGCACTCGATTATTTGCGTAGAGCAGTAAAAAACGATACCTTGCCCTCGGCGGCGTTAGTCGATTATTATTTGTGTGGTCTGTTGCTCGATAAAAGGGTGGCGGAATTTGTCGAGGAATTGCCGTTGTATTACGATTTACAAAGCGAAAATCCCCTTCCAAGACACTATAAAGAGGCCTTGCTCTATTATGTAACAGCCGTCGATGAATTGGATTTACCGTTCGAAACCGATTCCATGCGTGCAGAATATATGAAAATGAGCATAATGGATTGGAAAGATATTGGCGACCTGCCCGCCCACTACAAGGAGGCTCTGACAAAATATGCATTTGCAGCCGACGGTATCGAAACGCTTGTGGATGCAGATTCTTTGGGAAAAGAATTTGTCACTATGTTGGAAATGGAAAAACAATACCCCGAATTGCATATACGTACAAACTACATCAGAAAAAAATATGGCAACACCTATTGGTGGTATTTTGGTTATAGCGAATAAGTAAAACTTTGAATATAAATATAGTATGGCAACAGTAGATGATAAGAAAATCATTTTTTCAATGGTTGGTTTGAGCAAAACAATCAAACAGACCAATAAGCAAATTCTGAAAAACATATACCTGTCGTTTTTCTATGGAGCAAAAATAGGCATTGTCGGTATGAATGGCGCCGGTAAATCGACGCTTATGAAAATTATAGCAGGCATCGAAAACGAGTATCAAGGCGAGGTAGTATGGTCGCCCGGATATTCTGTTGGTTATCTGCCTCAGGAACCAAAACTCGACGACGGAAAAACCGTAAAGCAATGTGTCATGGAGGGTGTACAGAATATTGTGGATGCTCTTGCCGAATACGAAGAGATAAACAATAAATTCGGTTTGCCCGAATACTATGAAGACGAGGAGAAAATGAATTCTCTTTTTGCGCGTCAGGCCGAGCTTCAAGATATAATAGATGCCACCGATGCGTGGAACATCGACAGCAAATTGGAGCGTGCCATGGCAGCCTTGCGTTGTCCGTCGCCCGACGAACTTGTTGACCACCTGTCGGGTGGTGAACGTCGTCGTGTGGCATTATGCCGTTTGCTCCTGCAAAAACCCGATGTGCTATTGCTTGACGAGCCCACCAACCACTTGGATGCCGAGAGTATCGACTGGTTGGAGCAACACCTGAACCAATACGAGGGCACAGTCATAGCTGTCACTCACGACAGATACTTCTTGGACGACGTAGCAGGGTGGATACTTGAACTTGACCGAGGCGAGGGTATTCCATGGCAAGGCAATTACTCTTCGTGGCTGGACCAAAAAACCAAACGCATGGAGCAAGAGGAAAAATCGGCCAGCAAACGCCGTAAATCGTTGGAACGCGAATTGGAATGGGTGCGAATGGCTCCAAAAGCACGTCAGGCCAAAGGTAAAGCGCGTCTTAACTCGTATGAGCGCATGCTTAACGAAGACCAAAAAGAACGCGAGGAAAAATTGGAAATATTTATTCCTAACGGCCCTCGCTTGGGAAACAAAGTCATTATAGCCGAGCATCTTGCAAAATCGTTCGGCAGCAAGACACTGTTCAACGATTTGAATTTCACTTTGCCGCCCAATGGAATAGTTGGCGTGATAGGCCCTAACGGCGCCGGTAAAACGACGCTGTTCCGAATGATTATGGGATTAGAGAAACCCGATAGCGGCTCGTTCGAGGTTGGTGAGACAGTCAAACTGTCGTATGTAGATCAAAACCACAAAGATATAGTAGCAGACAAAACAGTGTACGAGGTAATGAGCCAAGGCAATGAACTCATGCGCTTGGGTACCAAGGAGATAAACGTTCGTGCCTATCTGTCGCGATTTAATTTCTCGGGAGCCGACCAAGAGAAAAAATGTGGTGTTCTCTCGGGTGGTGAACGCAACAGATTGCATCTGGCTATGGCATTGAAAGAGGGTGGCAATGTGTTGTTGCTCGACGAGCCTACCAACGACATCGATGTAAACACCCTGCGTGCATTGGAAGAGGGCTTGGAGAATTTTGCCGGCTGTGCAGTTGTTATCAGCCACGACCGTTGGTTCCTCGATAGAATATGTACACATATTATTGCGTTCGAAGGCGATGGAAATGTATATAGTTACGAAGGTTCATACTCCGATTACGAAGAACACAAAATGAAACGTCTTGGAATAGAAGAACCCAAGAAAGTTCGTTATCGCAAATTGATGGACGACTGATTTGAAACAGCTGCTTGCTCCTGCAACAAACTATAACGGTTTTAAAATATAAAAATTCCTTTTCAGCATAATGAGTGGAGTAATAGACCGCACCGTTGTTGACGGTATTATTAAAGAATTAGAAATAGAAGATTTTGCCACTGCGTCAATTCGTCAGGTGGGTGCTATTGTACGCACCATCGAAGAACGCACAGGAACAGAGTATATTCATTTCGAAATGGGTATTCCCGGTCTGCCTCCTGCCGAAGTGGGCGTGAAAGCCGAATGTGACGCTTTGCAAAAAGGTGTCGCTTCGGTGTACCCCATAATAGACGGCATACCACCATTAAAAGCCGAAGCCTCGCGCTTTCTAAAAGCCTTTTTGAATGTCGATATAGCCCCCGAAGGATGTATTCCCACCGTGGGCTCTATGCAAGCATCGTTTGCGTCGTTGATGCTGTGTTCGCATATAGACAGCAAAAGAGACACAGTGCTATATCTCGACCCCGGTTTCCCGGTGCAGAAAACACAAGCCAAAGTCATTGGGGTGAATGTAGAATCGTTCGACGTAGCCGATTATCGTGGAGCAGCCCTTGAAGAAAAAATAGAAAGCTATTTTAAAAAGGGTAATATCTGCGCGGTACTATATTCCAGCCCTAACAACCCCTCGTGGATGTGTCTTAACGAGACAGAACTCGAAATAATAGGGCGGCTTGCCACAAAATACGATGTCGTGGTAATAGAAGATTTGGCATACATGACAATGGACTTTCGCAAGGATATGGGGATGCCATTCGAGCCACCGTACCAGCCAAGCGTCGCAAACTACACCCACAACTATATATTGCTGATGAGTGCCTCCAAAATATTCAGCTACGCCGGACAACGTATAGCAATGGCATGTATATCGGATGAATTATATAAGAGATACTTTGACACACTTATGCAACGCTACGGCATAGGTCGTTTCGGTGCTGCATTTGCATATATCTATTTATATACATTCTCATCGGGTGTATCGCACTCGGCACAATATGCCATGACAGCCATGCTTAAAGCCGCCTCCGACGGCGAGTATCGTTTTGTCGATGACATAAAAGAGTATGCCCATCGTACACACCGCATAAAAGAAATTATGCAAAAAAATGGATTTAATGTGGTTTACGACAAAGACGATACCGAGCTGGTGAGCGATGGTTTCTTCTTCACAATAGGCTATGGCAACATGACAGGAGCCGAACTGTTAAAGGAACTATTGTATTACGGAATTAGCGGAATAGATCTTAAAACAACCGGAAGCACACGTAAAGGCATACGTGCCTGCTCGTCCAATATCAAACCACACCATTATGCGTTGCTCGACGAACGCCTGAAAGCATTTAACGAAAAACATAAACAGTACCTAAATAACAGCGATAAATGAGGAAAATATTATTACTTTTTATGTGCATGTGTACGATGATTGTACAAGCACAGGAGATTTCACTCATTCCCCATCCGGCAAGTATGGTTACGGGTGATGGCTGTTTTGAATTTAAAAACAAAACAGTGCTTTGTTATCCCAAAGTGAAAAACAGTGGAATAGATGCAGTCGTAAATAATTTCGTGGCAGAAATTAGAAAAACAACAGGAGTTAAAATAAAAAAGACGACTTATAAAAAGGATAAACTATGTGGTTTGGATGTTAAAAAATGCTCCACCAAGGGCGATGCACATATATGTCTGAGCATAGATGCCACAATGGGTTGCGAGGCCTATGAATTGCATGTAAAAGAAGGGCTTATAAATATAAAAGCATCCAAGGCGGCCGGTTTCTTCTATGCCTTTCAGACGCTGAAACAGCTGTTGCCACGCAACGTGATGGCAGGAGTACCCGATGCTACAATAAGCAAGTGGACCGCACCTGCTGTGGACATAACCGATGAGCCTCGTTTTGCATGGCGTGGTTTCATGCTCGATGAGGGCCGACATTTCTATGGCAAGGAGGAAATCAAAAAAGTTATCGACGTAATGGCAGCGTACAAAATGAACCGTTTCCATTGGCATCTTACCGAGGACCAAGGTTGGCGCATCGAGATAAAAAAATACCCTAAACTAACCGAAATAGGTGCATGGCGCAATAGCAAAGTGCTTGGATGGGGCGATGTGAAACCCGATGGAGTACGTTATGGCGGCTATTACACCCGTGAGGACATTAACGAGGTGGTGCAATATGCCAAGGCACGTTTCGTGGAGATTGTCCCCGAGATTGACATACCGGGACACTCGCAAGCAGCAGTGGCTTCGTATCCCGAATTTTTGTCGTGCGACCCCGAAAACAAACACGAGGTATGGTTGTGGCAGGGAGTCTCCGCCGATGTCATAAATGTAGCCAACAAGCAAGCTGTTCAGTTTGCCAAGGATGTAATAGATGAACTCATAGATATGTTCCCCTATGGATATATACATTTGGGTGGCGACGAGTGTCCTACATCGAAATGGGAACACAACAAAGAATGTCAGGCCCTGTTGCAAGAAATAGGTTCC
>JAFQBG010000021.1 GCA_017416705.1 Bacteroidaceae bacterium | reverse complement strand
TAGTAACAAACGAGCGAGAAATATATGAAGTTTACTTCAATATTTTTCACAGCGAGTGCAGTATATATTCGATGTTTTACATCAAATTAGTAACAAACGAGCGAGAAATATATGAAGTTTACTTCAATATTTTTCACAGCGGCAACGCGAAATAAGCGTTGCATTGCTTTTAGCGAGCCTTGGCTGTGCTCGTTTACAATAGCAAATAAATTTGCTTTGTACTCGCTTGCACAAGCCTTGCGACGACGGAACATTTATGTTCCCAAAGGAGTGCGGCTTGCCGCCCCTGAGTCTATATTCGATGTTTTTACATTATATATAAAAAAAACAGTTAAAAAAAATATCATAACCAAGGGGACAGCCACAAACAATCCCCAACGGCACGAAAAAATTAATAATCATAACAGTTATGAAAAACTATTTCTATTTTTCTAAAAGCCAACGGCGAGGCGCACTGCTTTTTATTGTTGTCATAGCCTTGATTATAATATCCATGTGGATAATGGGCTGACGATGACCCTTTTTCAGTGTTTGAAATTTGGAGGGGCATCATAATTGATGCGAAGCACGACACCCCTCCCATGGCTAATACTCCTTGGTCTCTTCCGAAACCTCGTAACAATAAACAATTTTAGAATTATTGTTACCACCCCCAACGCCTCCTTGCATTCCTTTTTCCAAATAGAATTTTTCTACTTCGCGAGCCGTTTGTGCATCCTTGGCAGGACAATATATCCACCAATGGTTCTCTCTTGGAACCATGTGAAAACCAAACAACCGTCTGTCAACATCGTTTGTGATACCCACATAAAGTTTCCTTGCATAATCCCTGCCGTGTTCGCGTCTGTACGCATCAATCGTTTTAATGATTTCTTCGAAAGTCATAATAAATAATTTAGAATTTATGCAAATGTAATATGCCTGTCAGCGAATATTGTTGCAAAATTGACACATTGTTATTGAAAAAAAAGTCGAGAAAATCCCTAAGCGCATGTAGTTTGCGAATGTATATATCCAATGCCCCGATAGCCATTACAGCCACCCCCCCGATAGAAACAAAATTGTAATATTTTTTCAATCAAAAGATAATTTTTCCGAAATATTCCTGCAATTTTTTCCCGATACTTTTGCAGTGTCAATTTTAAATTATTATTGAAAATGAAAGCAAAAGTAATCTTGGCAGGATTTTTGGCCTGCATTAGTATCGCAGCGCAAGCACAGGATACTAAAAATGAGAAGCCGCAAGGCAAGGCTATCGTACAGGTTTTTGGAAACTTCCATAGTGGTTTCGGAGCCGAGAATAACGATAGAGGGTTCGAGTTGGAACGTAGCTATTTGGGCTACGAGTACAATCTTGGCGATGGACTGACTGTTAAGGGTGTGATGGACGTGGGCAAATCATCGGATGTGGATGATTATCATCGCATAGCCTACATAAAAAACGCCATGATACAGTGGAAAACCGGAAACCTTACTCTTAACGGAGGACTTATCTCCACTACACAATTTAATTTCCAAGAAAAATTCTGGGGCTATCGCTATGTCATGAAATCGTTCCAAGACGAGTACAAATTTGGTAGCAGCGCCGACCTTGGTTTATCGGCCACCTATAAATTTGCCTCTTGGATATCGGCCGATGCTATCATTGTGAACGGCGAGGGCTATAAAAAAATACAAAAAAACGATGGGCTTAACTATGGTCTGGGTGTGACACTTACTCCCGTAAAAGGCCTTAGCGTGCGTCTGTATGGCGGTTTGAACGAGTCGAGCGACGAGAATAAAGAGGATATAGTGAACATGGCGGCCTTTGTAGGTTATAAGTGCTCGGCCTTCTCTATTGGCGCAGAATATAACTACATGCAAAACGCGTCGCACAATAAGGATGCCGACCAAAACGGCTATTCATTGTTCGCATCGGTTAAATTGTCGAAAAAAGCCGACCTGTATGCCCGTTACGACGACCTAAACTCCAAAGACGACTGGAATATATCCAAGGACAAGTCATCGGCTATTATCGGTGCGCAATTCAAATTGGGTAAATACGTGAAAATAGCCCCTAATTTCAGACTGAGCATGCCCAAGGACGATAATGCCGACAACAGCTATTGGGGATACATAAATTGTTACTTTGGTCTATAATAGAATATATTTTTGAAGATTATGAGAAAGTTATTTTTATCGGTCGTGGCATGGGCAGCTGCCTTTGCAATGGTATCATGTGGTGGTAACGGAACAACAGAAGGTCGCAAGGCACAGGAGCTTTCGGGAGCAGGTGCCACATTCCCACTTCCTTTTTACAATGTGGTATTCGAGGAATTTGCGCAAGTAAATGGTGACGCTGTGGCATACGGAGGCATCGGCTCGGGAGGCGGTGTTCGCAACCTGCGCGATAAGATAGTGGACTTTGCCGGTAGCGATGCCTATCTGTCGGACAAAGAAATGAGCGAGATGTCGCCCGTGGTGCATATACCTACATGTATGGGCGCAGTTGTTGTAGCCTACAATCTCCATGGCGTTGACGAGCTAAAACTCACCGGTGAGCTTGTTGCCGATATTTTTGCAGGCGAAGTAAAAATGTGGAACGATGCTCGTTTGGTTGCGTTGAACCCCGATGTCGAGCTGCCCGCCGAACCTATCATTCCTGTATATCGTTCCGACGGTTCGGGCACAACATTTGTGTTCACCGACTATCTGACAAAAGTCAGTTCAATGTGGGCATCGAAATATGGTGTAGGAAAGTCGGTGAATTTCCCTGTGGGGCAAGCCGCCAAAGGCAACCCCGGCGTGGCAGGTGTAATTAAACAAACAAAAAACTCCATAGGATATGTGGGTTCCGAGTATGCCTTTGCACAAAAAATTCCTTTCGCAAAAATAGGAAACAAACGAGGTGAATTTGTTGAACCCTCCTCGACAACAATATCGGCTTCGGCCTCGGGTGCGATACCGGCCGACACACGCTGCTCCATTACCGATGCCGATGCTGCCGGAGCCTATCCTATATCGACTTTTACTTGGATGATCATATATAAAGAGCAAAACTATTCGGGACGCAGTAAAGCACAGGCAGAGGCTACCCTCGATTTGCTGAAATATATACTCTCCGACGAGGCGCAGGAGATAACATCGCATGTACATTATGCTCCGCTGCCTGCCGAAGCCAAGGAAATAAGTATGAGAAACCTTAAAACCGTAACCTATGACGGTGTGGCAATATTGCAATAACAACACATATTTCTATGAGCGATAAACTATATAAAGTATTGTTGTTCGTAGCCGCATTAGTAATGCCGACGGTGTGCGGGGGTGTAATATACGCCCTCGTCACCGATGCTTATGAGGCTTTCGAGCATTTTGGATTTTTCCGTTTCCTGACATCATCGGAATGGAGCTATACCGAGGGTGCCGAAGTGTATGGCGCACTGCCTTTTATAACAGGTACGCTGATGACCACTCTGTTGGCGCTTCTTTTTTGTATTCCTTTTTCACTGCCCGTAGCGTTGTTTGTGGGCGAGTATTTCAAGGGGACCCGCGTGGCAGCCGTGCTAAGCACCGTCACCGATTTATTGGCAGGCATACCATCTATCATATATGGTCTGTGGGGTTTTTATACATTGCGCCCCATCATTATGGCAATGAATATTTCGCCACAAGGTTCCGGCGTTCTGACAGCCTCGTTGGTATTGGCCATTATGATTGTTCCATACGCAGCCTCGCTTAGTGCAGAATTTATAAAAATGGTACCCAACGAATTGAAAGAGGGTGCATATAGCTTGGGAGCAACCCGTGCCGAAGTAATAGGCAAAGTGGTGTTCCCTGTGGCCGGCTCGGGAATATTTTCGGCATATATATTGGCCATAGGTCGTGCCTTGGGCGAGACTATGACAGTAACAATGCTCATTGGCAACACAAACAACATCCCCGACTCCATAACTTCGACAGGAAACTCCATGGCATCTATCATTGCCAACCAATTTGGCGAGGCCGACGATTTACGTCTTTCGTCGCTCATTGCCATAGGCCTGCTCCTGTTCCTTATAACTGCTGTCATAAATATGATAGGCAAGATTTTAATAAAACGTGCAAGAATATCCTGATTATGATACAACAGAAAATAAAAAATCGTTTAACCAAAGAAAAACTGATGCTATGGGGCGTCTGTTTGTTTGCTGCGCTCACAGCGGTGCCTCTGTTTGCCATTCTTGGCGAGGTGCTGTTGCGTGGCTACGACCAACTATCATGGTCGTTTTTCACAGAGCCAACACCCACTGCCTATAAAGCGATGAAAGCCATTGAAGCCGGTGAGCCCATCCCGGGCGGTATAGCCAATGGTATTGTTGGCACTATGATAATGCTGGGTATGGCTGTTGTCGTAGCTGTTCCGGTAGGAATATTATGTGGTGCTTACCTTGCCGAGAACACGAAAAGCAGATTTGCCAATATAGTAAGCTATCTGACCGATTTGCTACAAGGCACCCCGTCGGTTATTATTGGTATCATCACATATATTTGGGTTGTAGTACCCATGAAGGGTTACTCGGCCATTGCCGGCAGTGTCGCGCTGTTCATCATGATGTTGCCGCTCATAATTCGCTCTACCGAGGAGACACTGAAAATTCTGCCTTCATCGCTCAAAGAAGCAGGCTTGGCGTTGGGAGGAAACAGAGCGCGTGTCATGCTGAAAATACAATTACCGGCAGCCTTCGGAGGCATATTTACCGGAGTGCTGCTGGCTGTGTCGCGCGTGATTGGCGAAACCGCACCGCTCATGTTCACTGCTTTGGGCTGCTCGTTCATGCGTTTTGCTATCGACAAACCCATTTCGGCTGTTCCCTTGCTTATATGGGAGTTTTTTAACGACCCCAATTTGCAGGAACTTATATGGGGTGCATCGCTGTTCCTTTTGTTGTTCGTACTAACACTGAACATGGCTGCTAAATTCTGGTGTAGGACAAAAGTATTATAAATGCCTTAAAAAAATCATAAAACAAAATTAAATCAGATATTATGCAAAAAACAGAATCCATAAAACCAATACTTGAATTCAAGAAAACGTGTGTGTCGTACACCAAGCAGACTATGGCTGTGAAATATGTATCGGCTGCCATTGAGCGAAATACGATAACTGCCATCATGGGGCCATCGGGGTGTGGCAAATCGACATTGTTACGTGCAGTGAACCTTATGCATAACCTATATCCCAATATTCGTGTCGATGGCGAAATACTGCTGAACGGCGATAATATCCTATCAATGCAACCTATCGACGTGCGTCGCAGGGTGGGTATGGTGTTTCAGCGTCCTGCGCCGTTCCCCACAATGAGCATTTACGACAATGTGCTGTCGGGGTATGCCCTTAATGGTATCCGCTTGTCGAAATCAGAGAAGGATGCAACCGTTGAACGCTGCCTGAAAAGCGTTGCCCTATGGGACGAGGTAAAGGATGTGCTGAATAAAAAAGGAACCTTCCTGTCGGGAGGTCAGCAGCAGCGTCTGTGTATTGCGCGTGCTTTGGCCATGAAACCCGACGTCTTGCTGATGGACGAACCGACATCGGCATTGGACCCCATAGCCACAAAACACATCGAGGAGCTACTGCTGGAATTACAAAAGGAGGTAACCATTCTTATTGTTACCCACAACATGGGGCAAGCCATGCGCATATCCTCGCGCTCCATGTTCATGTATTTGGGCGAATTGGTGGAATATGACGACACCGCCACAATGTTCACAAACCCCAAAGACGAACGCACCAAAGCCTACCTGACAGGAAAAATGGGATAGCAACTGCGGCCGGATACAATAAATATTGGTGAACAGACATTTTTTTCAGGAAAACAATTAACAGAGCATCGGCAACTACGCGTAGTTGCAGATGCGCTGTTAATTATATGGCAAATGACACCGTTCTTGTTCCCAAATTCATTGTTTAACGATGTCGCAGTGCTCTGGCCCCTATTTTTTATACAACAAAATGGTGTACGGATAGAAAATGTCCGATGAAAACGGATATATAAGTATATAATGTGAGTTATAAAAAGTTAAAAAAATGGGAGGAAACGGTAGTGTTTTTTAATCGGAACAACAATCTTTGAAGAAGGTAGGATGTATAAGACTGTTTTTAGTATTGGTGACAATATAAAAATACTTGAAACCAAAAATCCAAAAACGGGTGTAAAACTTCCGGAAGAGAGCCATACGCCTAATAGAACGTATGCAACATTTTATCGTAATGGAAAGGGATTAAAAGAAATTGCCAGATATGGTCCTGATGGTAAGAAAATAGAGGAAATACATATTGTCGACCATAAAGGTTTGGGGGCTCATTGGCATCCTTGGAAAAGTGGAGGGCAAGTAAAAAATGATGCTCGGCCATTAACAACTGAGATGAAAAAACTTGTAAATAAAATAATAAACTTCAAAAAATGAATAAACCTTATATAATTAACGATGCCAACGGTAATCCCATTAATGGCAAATACCCTCCAAATAGAGAGAAATATGGGGATTTATATGATGGCTATAAAAATTGGGCAGAAGAAGTTTTGTTTCATAGATTTGCAGTGTTGTGCTATGATGTCTGCTTTACATATAAAAACAAGGAGTATTTTTTGTTGAAAGAACCCGACCACGCTGCTGTATGCGATGAACATTTTACAGAGGAGTATGAAATCTATGCTAATGAAATGGAACTGCTTGAAAATTTCAAAATTGACGGCAAGCCATTAATTGAACTTATTGAAGAATTAGAGGATATTGATTCAGTGTAAAATCAAAATTATAACGGAGTGAATAGTCTCATACTAATTAATGATTTGAAAATGAGAATTATAAAAAGTTAAAAGATGGGAGGAAACGGTAGTTTTTTAAGCGGAATAACTAACTTTGAAAGTGGTAGGATGTATAAGACTGTTTTTAGTATTGGCGACAATATAAAAATACTTGAAACAAAAAACCACAAGGCGAGTCTAAAACTTCCGGAGGAGAGTCACACTCCAAATAGAACGTATGCAACATTTTATCGTAATGGAAAAGGATTGAAAGAAATAGCCGAGTACGGTCCCGATGGTAAGAGAATTAGTTCTATACACATTCAAGACCATAAAGGTTTGGGGGCTCATTGGCATCCTTGGAAAAGTGGAGGTCAAGTAAAAAATGATGCTCGGCCATTAACAAATGAGATGAAAAAACTAATTAATAAAATCGTAAACTTCAAAAAATGAATAAACCTTATATAATTAACGATGCCAACGGTAATCCCATTAATGGCAAATACCTTCCCAATAGAGAATTATACGGCGATGAATTCAGTGGCTATAAAAACAGAATAGAAGAAATATTTTTTTATGAGTTTCTTGTTTTGAATAAAGATATCTCATTTACATACAATGGGGTAAAATATTACTTTTATAGCCATAATACACCTGCAACTGCATACAATGCAAACATTAAAGAAATAATTAAAGAATATTCAAATGAAACGGAGTTAATTGAAAATTTTTCAATTAATGGCATACCATTCATAGAAGTAATGGATGAAATTGGCGAAGTGAATGTATATATTAATGTTTTTATTCCGCATTTGGCATTGGATAAGGATGGTTTCTTATACAATGGCAAATATCCGCCAAATAAGGAAAGATATGGGTGTTTATATGATGGCTATAAAAACAAAGCCGAAGGGGTATTATTCTATGATTTTGGAATTCATGGCTACGATGTGAGTTTTAAGTATAAAGGACGGGATTATTACCTATTGACAGAACCCGACCACGTCGCTGTATGCGATGAACATTTTAACGAGGAGTATGAAACATACGCCGATGCAATGGAACTGCTTGAAAATTTCAAAATTGACGGCAAACCATTAATTGAATTGACAGCCGAAATAGAGGAAATCGATCCGGAGTAAAATCAAACAAATTATTGTTGGTCATAAGAATTTGCAGTACCGTTGGCAGGCTATATATTATAGCTATAAGATAAATCAGTCTGTTTATAGCGTGCTAAAATTTAAAAATTTCGAAAAATATCGGGTATATCGTTGTTTTTTGCACTATATTCGCAAAATATTACGATTTAGACATGAGCGCAGAATTTGATATTCGCGGGAAACATAGCGACAAGGAATTCGAGAATGCACTTCGCCCACTATCTTTTCGGGATTTTAGCGGACAGGATAAGATAGTGAGCAATTTACGTATTTTTGTAGAGGCTGCAAAAATGCGTGGCGAATCGTTGGACCATGTGTTGTTGCATGGTCCTCCGGGTTTGGGAAAAACCACGCTTAGCAATATCATTGCCAATGAGCTGGGTGTTGGGTTCAAAGTGACATCGGGGCCGGTGCTTGACAAGCCGGGCGACCTTGCCGGTATATTGACATCGCTTGAACCCAATGACGTTCTTTTTATTGACGAGATACATCGTCTCTCGCCCATTGTCGAGGAGTATCTGTACTCGGCCATGGAGGACTATCGCATAGATATTCTTATAGACAAGGGCCCCTCGGCGCGGTCGATACAGATAGATTTGAGCCCGTTTACGCTCATCGGAGCCACCACGCGCAGTGGTCTGCTTACTGCACCGTTGCGTGCGCGTTTCGGTATAAATATGCACCTTGAATATTACGACAGTGCGACATTGGCAGGTATCATATCGCGTTCGGCGCAGATATTGGGAGTTACGTTCGACGAAGAAGCCACATTGGAGATTGCACGTCGCAGTCGTGGAACCCCGCGTATTGCCAACGCACTGCTACGTCGTGTGCGCGACTTTGCACAGGTTATGGGCGATGGCCACATAACCAATTCTATTGCAAAATTGGCATTGGAAGCCCTGAACATAGACCGTTACGGCCTCGATGAGATAGACAATAAGATACTATGTACAATTATTGATAAATTCAAAGGAGGCCCGGTTGGTATTGGAACAATAGCAACCGCTTTGAGCGAGGATGCAGGAACAATAGAGGAGGTGTACGAGCCATATCTGATAAAAGAGGGTTTTCTGAAACGCACACCAAGAGGGCGCGAGGTGACCGACCTTGCATATAAGCACCTTGGGCGTAAACGCTATGGCATGAACGAAGGCACTCTATTCTGATAAAATATTTCATCGAACCATGTCCAAACTGCAATCACTATTCAAGGATACTGTAATATATGGCATGAGCAGCATTGTGGGCCGTTTCCTCAATTACCTGCTTGTTCCATTATACTCCTATGCCATGACAGCCCAATCGGGCAACTATGGAATAGTCACAAATATATATGCTTGGACGGCGCTTATACTCACATTCCTTACATTTGGTTTCGAGACAACGTTTTTTCGTTTTGCCAACAAAAGCAACGCCGACGTATCCAAAGTGTTTTCAATGTCGATGCAGGTGGTGGGAACGCTGTCGTTGTTGTTTTTGTGTGCCGTATTCTGCAATATAAGTGCAATAGCAAACGCACTCGACTACACCGGACATCCCGAGTTCATCACAATGATGGCAGTGGTAGTAGCCATCGACGCCATGCAAGCAATATTGTTCGGCCTCATACGCTACAAAAAACAGGCTTGGAAATTTGCAGGCCTGAAACTGCTGTTTATCGTAACAAGCATAGCACTGAACCTTGTGGCATTCCTGCTTATGCCTTGGCTGTATGATAAAAACCCCGATTTCATCGGACAATTTTACGATCCCGACAACCAAGCATACTACATTTTCCTGATAAATCTTGTATGTACATTGTTCGTCACAATATTCCTTCTTCCCGAACTAAAACTGTTTCGTTTCACCTGCGACACCAAGCTGTTTAAGGATATGTTCGCATATTCGTGGCCCCTATTATTGTTGGGGCTTGCCGGAATACTGAACCTCCATGCCGACAAAATCATATACACCCAATTGGTTCCGGGCATGCAAGGAAAAGTAGAACTGAGTATATATGGAGCCGTAGTGAAAGTAGCAGCCATCATGGCCATGCTGATACAGGCGTTTCGTTTTGCTTACGAGCCCTTTGTCTTTGGCAGCAGCAGCGACAAGAACAGCAAAGCACTCTATGCCAAGGCCATGAAATATTTTATTATCGTAGCCATATTAGCCTTCCTGACGGTAATGTTCTATATCGACATCATACGCTATCTGATAGCCCCCGACTATTGGGAGGGTATAAAAGTCATCCCCATTGTGATGATTGCCGAGATTTTCATGGGCATATATTTCAACCTGTCATTTTGGTACAAGCTGAACGACGAGACATATTGGGGTGCAATATTTTCGTCGATAGGGTGCGCCATCCTGTTTGCCGTAAATATAATATTCGTGCCGAAATATGGCTACATGGCATGTGCGTGGGCCTCGTTTGCAGGATATTTTGCAGCCATGCTCCTGTCATATATCATAGGTCAGAAACGCAATCCTATAAATTACGACATAAAGAGCATTGCCGGATATGTGGCAGTAGCAATTATACTATATGCCATATACGCCCTATTGCCAATCGGTAACAGCCTTGCAAGGATAGGCTGCAACACCCTTTTGCTTGCCGTGTATGTAATATATTTCGTTAAGAAAGACCTTCCTTTAAAACAGATTCCATTTGTAAAGCGTTTCGTAAAATAGCGAAACCATTTACGAAGGCATCATGAATTTAATTAAAGAGCTATTCAGCAGGTTCAAAGAGCATCTGAACATAGTCCCCGACAAAGAAAACGAACAAAAAGTCATTGAAAACGTGCGTCATGCAGTCGATTTTCGCGGGGTAAACCTATGGATTCTCATTATTGCGGTTTTTATAGCATCGATAGGGCTGAACATAGACTCGACCCCCATTATAATTGGCGCCATGCTCATTTCGCCCCTTATGGGTCCCATAATAGGCACAGGTATAGCAGTAGGCATAAACGATATGGAGCTGATGAAACGCTCCATGCGTAATTTGCTGACAGCGTCGCTGTTTGCCATCCTTGCAGCCACAGTCTATTTTTGGATATCGCCTTTGAACGAAGCACAGTCGGAGTTGCTCGCACGTACATCGCCCACATTCTACGATGTTATAATAGCCATCTTGGGCGGTGCAGCCGGCTTTTTGGCTCTAAGCACCACAGGAAACCATTTTCAGGTTATTGTGGGCGTAGCAATATCCACCGCGTTGCTACCACCGTTGTGCACCGTCGGGTTTGGAATAGCCACAGGTAATTGGCTCTATTCGTTAGGCGCATTTTATCTGTTTTTCATAAATTCGGTGTTCATCGCAATATCTACATTCCTGAGCGTGCGGTTGTTTAAGTTTTCCACCAAGGTATTTGCCGATAAAAACCATGAACGGCAGGTGCGGCGTTCGCTCATAGTCATATCAGTTGTGACATTGCTGCCATCGGTTGTGCTCACATATAACATCGTGCGCAAAACAATATATATGCAGAATGCAAACAAATTCATAGTACAGGAACTGGATTTTCCGGGAACGCAAATTATAGACAAAGAGATAAACTACAACGAGCGTACCATCGAGGCCGTATTCATCGGTAGCTACATACCCAAAATGCTTGTCCAAGACGTCGAAAAACGCCTGCCCGAATACCATCTTGCCGGTACCCGTCTGCAAATATTGCAAGATGGCGAGAGTCGCGACAGTGTCATGCTGTCTTCGCTTCGTGGCGATATAATGAAAGAGCTATACCAAAAAAGCGAGCTCACAAGCCGACAACAAAAATTACAGATAGACAGTCTGAATGAAAAAATAGCAACGATATATCGCTACGACACACTCGACTCGCTTATTTTCGACGAAGCGCAGATACTATTTCCGCAAATACAAAGCATCGCTCTTGGGTACATGTGGGAACGAAGCATAAATATCGACAGCATAGTATCGTACCCGCAAGCCCACATAATAAGCCGAAAAAAATACGATGAAAACATCGAAAAAAAGTTTATCGAATGGCTCCGAAGAAGAATAGATGCTCCCAAAATCCAAGTACAATTTGTATATGAATAAAAACGCTTAGTGCCAACTACGCACGCTGTAAAAAATATTGAATCAAGCTTCATATTTTTCGCTCGATTGTTAGTATATTTGCCTCGGAGATATATCGGTGTGTGTGCTTTGAAATTCCAAAGCAGGCATTGTATATATCGCCCGTTTTTCATAATATTCATAACTGTTAACAACAAAAATCATGGACAGCAAACATGTTGACATGTTCATAATGAACAACACCGAGAACCTGCCAAGTGACAAGATGGGGCTCATTCGCGACAAATTACAGTCGCTTCCCGACGATAAGTGGTCACTTGTAATATCGTTGGAGATGAAACGCCCCGTAATAACCCTCATCATTTCGTTCTTGGTGGGCGAATTAGGTATCGACCGTTTCTATTTGGGGCAAGTCGGTTTGGGTGTACTGAAACTAATTACCTGTGGCGGTTTTGGTATATGGTGGCTCATCGATTTATTCCTTGTAATGGGAGAAACAAAAGAGGACAACGCCAAAAGGCTGATGTCGATAATATAAAACAAGATTTGCGACAAAGCACATACATATTACTATTCATAGCGACAGGAGCATTGTGGCTTCTGTTTTCTATTCTTTGCGATGTGGCAACCCTCATTGTCTGTCCATCCAAACTAATATTTAATATCCCCTGTCCGGGTTGTGCCACCACGCATGCCGCAAAACTCCTGCTAAGCGGACAAATTTTTCATAGTATATATTGCAATCCTAACGCCTTGTTGCTTATTGTTTTTGCCGTTATATACACAACAACTGCATTGCGCGACTACATGTACAAGAATGTTATCGGAGTAACATTCCACAAGTTGTTTAACGACAGAGTAAAAAGAATTGCCATACCTACTGTGCTATTGCTTGAATTGGCAATATGGATAAAAAACATAGCGTCTTGAGTTCCATGTGTGTGGTTACTAAATGGTTGGAAATAGGAATGTTACCACCCGCATCTGTCAAAAAAGTACATGCAGCCCCCGCACCCATTAAAAAAGCGCCCCTCCTTGCAAGCCGGTAAAAGCCCCTTTGAGACGCTTCCCCGGTTCTATCTATTAGAGTAATAGATGAAGCATTTTCTTACAGATATAGCTTTGTTTTTAACATTTTTTAAACTTAGTGCGACGTATAGGGTGGTATTCATCATTGCATCGCCATATATTTAATCTAAAAACAGATAAATTAAGTGCGATAATCACAGCAGCAAGTTATTTGGCACAACAATGCATCAACAATTTCGCGGAATTGTTGATGCAATGTTAATTACAGGGCAAATGGGTTGCAATAAAGTAGATGACACCGGCACCACTTCTAATGGTCGTAAGGGCCCAATATATTTTTAAGGTGCTTGCGTGCCATGTGTATCCTATTCTTCACGGTGCTTAGCGGCAAGCCGAGCGCCTCGGCTATCTCATTGTAACGGAAACCCGACAGGAACATCTGCATAGGCAGCAGATACATGCGTGGCAGCATGCGTAAGGCGCGTAGTATGTCGAACATTTCGCCGTTGGGAGCATCGCCGCTTGGTGGCAGCATGCTGTATGCCGAATGTTCGGCATAGCGTCGCAGACGCTCGTCGCACCGCATTTGGTTTATGAAAATATTTCGCATGATTGCCATAAACCACAGCCTTTTGCTGATGTCTTTTTTATAGGTATTCCGCTTAATATATGCCCTGTAAACGGTACTCTGGTGCAATTCCTCGGCCTCTTGGATGTTCCCCGTCAGCTTCAAGGCAAAGCGCATAAGTGCCTCTTCGCACTCGCTCAATGCCTGCATAAATTCCTCTTCATTCATGATTTTTTGCTAATTATGTTTTTTTACTTTTTCTTTTCTAAAAAACATTTAACAAATGAGTTTTTCTTATTGGGCAACTCATTATTAACGATATTTAACGAAAAGGGTTGAAATATTATGAGAATATATTAAACAGATTAGGAGTAAAAGAAGGCGAAAGTCAACAAGGAAATATCAATATTATGCGCTTGTCCTCAAATGGTTACAGCAAAAAAAGAAAAAACGACAAACGATTTTCATCGTTTGTCGCCTTGTGTCGCCACCAGTTATAAATTATCAAACAAGTTCATAGAGGATTTTGAGCGCATTATGGACTTTGTGGAGTATAAGCATATTGCATTATAAAACTTACAAGGTTGGTAATGGTATAGGAACTAATTATTTAGTTTTTTGTACTCTTCTTTAGTTAGAATACCTTTTCTTGCTTCTTCAAAGCTACTAGCATCCTTATAAAATATCCAATGAATTATTGACTTGTCACCGTAGAAAGAAGAATATGCTTGTTGAAAGAACCAACCTTTTTCTACCATATAATTAGCAGCATCTATCATACTATTAAATTTAATATATTCACCACTCTCATCTACAAATTTTAGTTTACTACTCAAGTCTCCCCAAATGTTATATGATGCTTTATCCCCAAAATCGAAAATAATTTTTAGCCCAGCTGATAGTTCCTTCTCTATACCTTTAACCTCGCAATAATATCTACGAGCTCTATCTTCATCAATTCGTGACTGAGCAAACGACAATGTAATGCAAGATGTTAACAAACATGCAATTAGATACTTTTTCATATGGTTTTATATTTTTAGTAACCACCAAAATTTATTCAATAGAGAATAGCTTTTTAAATTTAAAAACTTTGTTTTTTGTATAATCTTTTTTCAAAAGTAGTTAATTATTCACGAAAGTGCAAGAATTGCAGAAATTAGTGTTCCCAAGTGGAATTTTGCTCGACAAGGAAAATGGCAATTATTATAGCCGGTTAGTTGTAAAGGCATACTATTTTGCAAAAAACGGAGAACATCTACCAAATGAATATAAGGGTTATTACAATCATCTTATCTACGACTGCTGTTCTGATTTTCCTCGTCCGTTGAGCGATGTAGAGGCTATTCTAATGGAAGCTAACTCCAAGCAATTCAACAAAACTGAACACCGTAACAGACTAACAATCAACGGTAAAAATATAATTGTTGCGCCCAATGATGCAAATAGAAAATAGGAAACTAAACAACAAAACAAGCAGAAACACTGAATTCCAACCGAGCCAACTCACCTGATTTTATTTATTAGATATGTCCATAGGCCAAATTCTCACAAATGTAATCCTGCTTTTAACATTTTTTAAACTTGTTCCCCACATAAGAAATCTAATCCTACTTTATGACAAATGCATATAATATATAAGAAAATGGCAAATCAGAATAATAAATTGTGTACAATGAGCCAAAAATCGGCGCCAGCCCCCATCTACGGCTCATAAAGTCATAAAAAACAAGCAACAGCTTTTTTAAAAAGCTGTTGCTTGTGGAGCATACGAGACTCGAACTCGTCACCTTTTGACTGCCAGTCAAACGCTCTAGCCAGATGAGCTAATGCCCCTTAAAAATCAATCTATACAAATTCGTCGGTGAAGATAATACTAATTTTTCATATAGCAAGCACGAAACAGGTATTAATTACAAAAAAAATATGCAGTTACAAAGCCTGCGCATGGTTAACACTGTTCTATTTGATGGTTTCAGTAACAAACAATTTGTTAATTATTATTAAAGGCACAATTGTGTGATTATAAAAGGTGCTCCGCGAACGTGTACTTTGCAAACGAAACCAAATATAACTTAAAAAACATGAACGACGAGGAATTTATGCAGGCATGGTATGAGTGCGAGAAAGCCCTTATGAGTTTTGCCTTGAAATTACTAAGGGACATCCATGAGGCCGAGGAACTGCATCAGAGTACCATTTATAGGGCATACATAAGAAGGAATACCTATAAAAAAGACATCAGCAAAAGGCTGTGGTTTATTACTATCATGCGTAATATTTTCATAAACCAAAGACGTTGCAATGAACAGTTGCGCCGTTATATCGAATATTCGGCATGCAACGCATTGCCACTAAGTTGCGATGCGCCCAATGGCGAACTATTCGACATACTACGCGTCATACGCACACTGCCACGCATGTATTTGCTGCCTATGCAGATGTTCTTATCGGGTTACCATTACAACGAGATATGCGAGGCACTCGGCTTGCCGTTAAGCACCGTGAAGAACCGGATACATATAGCGCGTAATTATCTTAAAAGGATATTGGACTCCTACGACTATTAAAAGCAGCGATGCAGTAACAGCCGTTGTAACCCATTTGCCCTATGAGTAACATTGCATCAACAATTCCATGGAATTGTTGATGCAATGTTATGCCTAAAATCTAAAACAATATTTTCTTACCGTTCTTGATATAAATATTTCCTTTTCCCGCTTCTGAAACCTTGCGACCGCTCAAATCAAATATCGCGCCATTGCCAAAGTCGTCTATTTCATTTGAAGATATCTCCTCTATGCCTGTTGTACCGTTTATATATATGCTTAATGTCGATTTAGAGGCATCGCTACCTTGGAAGTAGCACGATAGGGCGACACTACGAGACTGTCTGTAATGCGGCTTATCTCGTTATCGGTTGCAGATAGCGCATAGTAGTTGCCACCGTTCGCGTCTATCGATTGGTTGCTGAATGAACCTACAAATTGCCAACCGCAAACTTCGGGTGTAACAATATTTGAAGATATCGTTGTTTTGCCACCTGTTATTGCTGCATTCTCTTTGCCCTCGCGCAGGGTGTAGATATATGGAGTATTCGCAGTGGGAGCGACTACCTCCTCGAATTTCATATATCCGTCACCACTTTCTGCAAGTTCGTAGAAAGCATAATTTTCAAGGCTTGCCGCATCGGGAGCAAATGGCAGTATGATGGTGCTGTATTCGCCCTCGCTAATGGCGCGGGTGTAACTGACATCGGTAAATGTATTGGTGTTTGTTATATCGAAATCAACTTTTTGGTTATCGTCAATTATTAAATGACGTGGCGATTTTGAAAGTAGGTAATTGTAGGCTATACTTGGGTTTGATTTGAATTCTGCAATAACCTTTTTTTCAGGATAAAAACCAAATACATTTGCCCCTATGCTTTTAACAGTGCTGGGGAAACGCACTCCTGTTATACCACAATTATAAAATACATAATCTTTAATATCCGTTACCCCTTCTGTGATGTCTATTCCCGTTACTTGCTTATTATTTAAGTAAAGATCCGTTGTATAATTTTCAAAATATGCAGGGTGTGAAGTATAATCATTGAATTCAATATTACACCATGCTGCCAAGTCTTCAATGTATATTCGTTGCACTTTATTGCAACCTGCGAATGCTTGATATTCAACACTTTCAACCTCCCTTGCCTATCTCTATATCTGTAAGGTCGCAGCAAAAGAAAAAAGCTTGTTCTCCTATCTTTGTAACACTGTTAGGAATGGTTATTTTAGAGATTTTGTATTCATAAAATGCTTTCTTGCCAATAGAGACAACTTTGTATGTGGCATTATTATAGGTCACAGACTCCGGTATTCTGATATAAGACCAATCATCGTCATTTGCTCCTGCAACCTCAACGGTCTTCTCTGTTTCCGAAAGAATGTTATAATAAATGCCATCGACCTCAAAGTCGTGAGCAAAGACAGTACTTTTATATTTTGACTATACCTAAAATAACACAACGCAGCATCAACAATTCCGCGGAATTGTTGATGCTGCGTTAATTACAAGGCAAATTATCTTGTTGGAGCGGCAAATGGGTTGCAATAAAGCAAATGCCATCGGCACTGATTCTAATGGTCGTAAGGGCCCAATAT
>JAFQBG010000020.1 GCA_017416705.1 Bacteroidaceae bacterium | reverse complement strand
TGTATTTGAGTATTCAATATACGCAAATACTTTTTGTATTGAACTTCACTTAATGTACTTTTCATCAGTTTCAAACTGCCATATATGGCTTCATTCAAGTATTTGATCTGTCGTTCACCCTTAGAATACTTGGCACTATTCATTTTGTCTTCAAAGAAGTCTATAGCATTTGCTACATCATCGTATTGATTGGAACTCAACTCTAAGTATCGGGCCAATTCAGGAAGATGCATTTTCATATTCCAATCAGTGATTTCCAATTTCTTCTGTGAGAAACATACGGTTGACAAGCTTAAAACCGCAAATACGAATACAAACAATCTTTTCATACCTAAATAAATTTGCTCTCTTTTTGACAAAAGAGAAAATTAATACCTATTAATGATTGCCTATGTTTACTGTTTAATAGTTATCCTTAAATATTAATTGTTTTTTATAGGATTCATACCCGTTGGGCACCAAAAGTTTATTTTACTACAATTATTAGTAGTATTCAAGTCCGCAGAAAAATCTGTAAAAACAGTCTTCATAAAATATACAATCTTTTTCATACTTCTAATTTTTTGTTCTTCTTATTGAAATTTTCAGTTAATAATACCTATTGTTTAAAGATGTTGTTTTGCATATATATAGGCAATCATTCTTATTTAATTACAGTAAAACGTCTTTTTGCAACTCTTTTTAATGTCAATACATCATTTTACCTTACTTTTTATTTTCTCGTATTTAACGATGCAAAGGTATGGTAAAAGGAAATGGAGAGAATCAAAATAATGGCAAAAATGAAGATTATGCCCATTTATTTGATAAATGTCAAATTTTCCATGAACAAGCTTATAAAACAGAGAAATGCCTTCAAAAACAAAAAAGCTGAACATATGTGATAATGCGATGATAATCATCGCATTAATATCGTCAATATTTAGTCGTAATCAATAATAGACATTTCGTTTTCTGCTCTCAAAAAGGTGTTTGCTTGCCAAGTGTAAAGAACTCCTATAACAACTTTGGGCTCATACACATATTGTCAAGCATACGGTTTGCTTCGATGGCTGCTGCACTTCGTCCGGTGGCACGACCACTTTTTGTATCCCAAACCTTCGGGTCAATAGTAATCTTGCAACTGAACTGCGTTTGCGTTCCGTCCACTGTGATTCTACCCATTACGGGTACTGTTCCGTCTTTTTTTACTGCCTGTCTTTTCAGGTAGAAGATGGTTGAAAATGTACTCTTCATAACTGCTACTTTTTTTAGGTTCAAAAATACTTCAGTAAAGTTATGAGCCGTTACGCAAAATATGTCGGAACACCGCAAAAGAAACGGTAACAAATGAACTTTAACCGTAACCCGTCATTTTTTAGGAACAATTCTCAAAAACATCTGTAATGCAATAGTTTAAATTGCTGAACTTCCGTATTCTTCCATCTGTTTCATGTGGTAACGGATAGGTTACTCAGCTTTGGAACAACTTGGCATTACGTTGGTTTTTGCTGGCACTCCTCAAAAAATCAGAATTTCACAAAACCCCTGTCTGCCAATTATTTTGCCCCAAATTTCTCAATTCAACGAATTATATGTAACTTTGTAAATGCAAATAAAAGATAAATTAATTATATGGAATCGGTTGCTTTTATAGAATGGTGCTTGGAACACCTGAACTACTGGACAATTACGCTGTTGATGGCTATTGAGAGCTCTTTTATACCCTTCCCGTCGGAGGTTGTGGTGCCGCCTGCCGCATGGCTCGCTGCCGACCCTGCAAGTGGGCTTAACGTCTATCTTGTGGTGCTATTTGCAACCATTGGCGCGGTGATAGGTGCCGTTGTGAATTATCTGCTTGCCCTCTGGCTTGGCAGGCCTATAATTTATAAATTTGCCAATAGCCGTTTCGGACATATGTGTCTTATAGACGAACCGGCTGTTAAAAAAGCCGAGGAGTATTTCGAAAAGCGCGGTGCTGCATCTACATTCATTGGTCGTCTCATTCCCGCAGTGCGACAGCTGATTTCAATTCCTGCCGGTCTTTCACGTATGAAGATGAGCACCTTCCTGCTGTTCACCGCTCTTGGTGCCGGCATATGGAATGCGGTGCTTGCCGGCCTTGGCTGGTATTTGTCCAAAGTGCCCGGCATTGAAACCAAGGAGCAACTGATAGAGAAGGTTACTGTTTACAGCCACGAGATAGGCTATTGCTTTATTGCTCTTGGCGTGTTCATAGTGGGATACTTGGTGTATAAGGGGTATAAGAAATAACAATGACAAACAGCAATCACCGCCCATTGGGCGGTGATTGCTGTTTATATTAACCGGACTGCTTAGTTTCCAAGCAGCAGTCGCGATGCTATCTTGTTTCTTTCAACCAATTTGGCAAATATGTAAATTATATACATTTGGAATATTGTAAAAATTATGGATGCAACATCCAATAGTAACGGATGGGCTATGTTTATACCGACATAGCTCAGTATTTTGAGTGTAATTCCATTGAGTACGGTTGTCATGGTATAAAATATGAGCGTGTAGTTGCCATACTTGGCAATGGCTTGTACAAATGGCGTGTTGTCGAAATGTTTAGCAATAAAAAATATCATAGTGGAGCCTGTAATTCCAATCAGCAGGCGAAGGAAGAATGAATATATCATATCGCCATCTATCTGCAATATGCGCAGTGGTGCCAAATAGATAGTGTGGCTTATACTCCACAAACCAATATAAAGCCCGAAAAATATTAATGCGGTCGGTAATACACCATAGCTGAAATTAATTTTGTCAATAAATCTTCTTAGCGCATATCCATATAACAGGAACGGGAACATAAAATTAACAAACGATATTTGGGTCAGCGGCATTGCTATCACAAACAGCAAGGATATTGCCCAAAACAGTATGTTGTTGCTTATGAACGAGGAAAATATTTTTATTATAACGAGCGATGCAAACAACGCTGCCAGATACCAGTATGTGTTAAGCACACCGCTTACGCATGGGGTGGTGAGCGTGGTGGCACATAATATAATGTACCATGTGACCATGGGTATTACCAAACGATAGAACTTGCCCATGACATAGTGCATGAATGGAGTCTCTCTTATTCTTTCTATGTTTAGCACAAAACCGCTTGCCATCATAAAAAGTGGCATGTGGATGGTGACAAAAAAATCGTTGGGAATTATTTTTTCGGGAAACAACTCGCACGATAGGCTTTGTGCGCAATGTCCTATGGTGACAATGAACATTGCAAATACTTTTACGAAATCCAAATAGGCTATTCTTTTTTTTGTTCCATGACTGTTTGTCGGTGTAATGGTTTCTGTTGGGTTTTTTTTCATATTGCTATGGCTTGTATTCATAATTTAATGCAAATTTAGAGGTTTTTTAAATTACAGAAAATTATTTTCATATGTAAACAGTTTTTTCACCGGTTTTTTATATTCAAACTGTTTGTTTCTTTCTTTTTTTATTCTTGGTTACATAACCTGTTGTACTGCCTGCGAAAAACAGATAAACAGCCTATTGTTGCTCTGTAAAAAACTTAACGAGATAGATTTAAACAATTTCAAAATAAAAATATGGGATTTTTACAAAAAATCCCATATTTCCAATGCTTTGGCAATTTTTGTGTACTTTTCCCAAATACAGCTTATTGTTACCTATAAAATACTTGGCAATATAAATTGAAATAGCTTTTTATAAATACAAATTTTTAGTCTATGCCTATTTCGGTGTTAGCAGCTACAATGGCATGTATCTCATATCCTTCGGGCATAACTGCTTTTGTTCCGGGAATAAATATACAAGGCCACAAGAATAGGCTTGTGATGACAGCTAATGGTGTCCTATTCTTTCCATAGATTCTAGCTGTTGTGTTCGAGAAGAAAACTTGCTCACCCGAGGGGAGTATAAGGTTATTGACGTTAATGACTAAACGTCCCTTGGTGCCTGCCAATGAACTTTTCTTAGCTTCGTTTACAACCCCTTTTGCAATGGTTCCTCTTGGTATTGCAATATGTTTATCTATGATAATGTCTGATATAACTCGGAAATCGACAATTTCGCCTTCATTTACATCGGCTGCTTTAATTTGTTTTACCGATTGCAATGGGACAATGGTGCCTGCTTTTATTGTTACGCTTGATTGTGAATGGGCTAATGTGACAGTCATAGCAAGGCATGTGAAAAATAAAAAAAACTTTTTCATAATAATTGATTTTATAGTTAAACGTTTAATGGCTTGTTTGCGGATTACGCTTAACTATAAAAAGAAAAGCGCAGACTTTCGCCAACGCTCTCAGGCTCACCACAAGCCAAATACACAATAGCTATGTCTGCACCTGTGTGGTACAAACTCAATTGTGTATTTATTTGTTTGCTCGTTTCTTTTCCGAGGTGGTGATTCGAGAGCGATTGAGCAAATATTTTCAAATGTATTGTATTTGGCATACCCAAATACTTTGCAAATGTAGTGGAAACGGATGAAATAATGCAAATTTATTTTCAATTATTTTTCAATGAGTGCAGCCTACATCCAACGTTGGTTAAATTCGTGCAAAGCGTGACTATTGCTTTGTAATTGTTTCGGAAGGAGTAAAAAATGGAACCGATTGGTTCCATTTTTTTTTACTCCCACTCGAATAGATGTATTAATTTATTGCTGAATGTTTTAACTTTATTATCAATACTTTAATACAAAATTTTGCCTTTTGAAACGGCAATAGGTGTCGAAAATCTTTATATATGTTTTTTAAGATGGTTGTCACGAATTTGAATTTCTTTACCATTTTCATAAACTCTAAAATTGCTGTCTATTGTGATTATTCCATAAGTTTTTTTTGCGTGGCAGTTAGGGCATAGAACAAGTAGATTGTCAATACATTCTCCTCCTCCTTTTGATTTCTCTATAATATGGTCAATCTCTATAATATATCTTTTATTTCCATTTGGGTTAATATATGCTTGCTGAAATCCGCAAATTTGGCAAGTGTGATTTTCCAATATGGCTATACGTTCTTTTTGCTTTTTACTTTCAATTCTTCTTTTTGTATTATCTCCTAATACATATTGCGTTTCATAATCTTTGAAATTTTTTGCTTCTTTGTATATTTCGTTTATATCGTAATTGTTTATTTCCTCATAAATAAGTTCTTCGTTTGTATATGATATAAAATATTTTGATAAGTCTATCTCAAAATGATTTTTTGCCTTAAACAATATTATTTTATCTTTTTCAATATATGCTTTAATATCATAACGTAAAAAATTCTGTTTATCTATGCCTTTCCCAAGAGAATACTCTTTTGTACGTAAGTTTTCTTTTATAGATATTAAATCTCTAATAGGTATGAGAAGTATTCCCTCTTTATATACAGTCAAGAATACATATGAGATGTTTTTTAGGACATATAAATCTAAATATAGTGAATAATAAACTTCAAAAGAATGTTTTCTTGTTCTTGAAACATTTTTGGACTCTGTGCCTGCTATTAGACCGCCATTCTCTGTCTGGTACATATTGTATGTACCTTTCTCATTTATAATTCTCATACCTTGTGGCAATATCGAATTAACATCTTCTTTAGATAAATGCTCAAACATATAATTATAATTATGCTTGTTGCTCCCTATTTTACTGGGAGCAACTGAGTATATTGACAAAAATAATCAAAATAACTAACTCATTTAATATGCTTTTTATATGTTATTGCTCCCGGCTTTCTCCGAGAGCAGCAACTAAACGGCATTTTAAGAAAGCGAGTGTGGTTTGAGGTTTTAATCGTAGTTGTATAAAAATAAAATGATTTGCATATCTTTTAAATTGTCTAACAACTCTTTCTCTGTTTCAGAATCAATGATACAATTAATAATCTTTGAAATTATTTCATATTGTTGTGACGTCCATCCTTGACACCATTCAAAGTTTTTATCGCAGAAGAATGTCATTTCTTGTGGAGGTTGCGATTCTCCGTAATTGCTTTTAGAGCGAAAGCGGTGGATGACAAACCAACCATTATCTTCTTTATTATATAGATTATCTGCAAACTCTTTTAATTCTGTAAAATCTTTATACAGTTTTTCGTTTAAACGCTGAATCTCAAGTTCGCATTCTTCTTTTTCGGATTCTGCACGATTATATTTTTCTCTTTGCCATTCTGAATAATAACCAGAATAAGGTGCATTAGTTCTAATTGTAAATTGTGCTGATACTATTTTGCTCTCAAGGGTTTTAATTTTAGAATGATACTCTGTTATTTCTTTTGTATGTAATAATATATCTTCTATTATTGATATATTAATGCTTGTACTATCAATTATAGTTGAGATAGCTTCATAGCTATCTGGATAAGTTAGGTAATCCTTAATGCAATCAGATACCAATTTCTCTGCTCTTTCTTCGTTTGTTGGAATGCACGAAACAAACATAAAAATAATAGTGAAGAAAAGAAAATGCTTTTTCATAATAACATGTATTATATTTGTTGTACTTGTAATATTACAAAAATAGTGCAAGCGAATGAAATAATGCAAATTCATTTGCAATTATTTTACAATTAGATAGATTGTATTTTATATGGGCAGGGGAATATAAAGCAACCGCTCCAACATGGTGAAATGTTGAAGCGGTTGTAAGTTGTTGATTTTTATTGTTTGCCCTTTTAGGGCAACTCCCATTGAGGTTGTCATTGTTACCTTTGGTAACCGCATTCCGCGTGGCATAACCTTCGGCTATGCTGCACGCGACTATTGCTCAATAACAACCTCTATCATTTTGCAAGCAAAATAATTGACTCATCATATTGTTGCCTTTAACTTTGTTGAAACGCTGCTGCACTCGTTGTAAAAACTCAAACAAGTTTGGTTTTAACTCGTTGGCAGGTGTTTTGGGCAATCGCATCCCGCGTGGCATAACCTTCGGCTACACTGCGCGTGACCTATTTACGATTTCTATAAAGGCCGTTTTTATAGTAGGGTATTTGTCCCCTTCGGGGCCATCCCATTGACCTAATCGCAGTTGCTTCGCAAGCGCCACCCACGCGGTGCCACCTTACGGCACTTCGCGTGACCTATGGCTCTGCGATTAGCTCGGAAGGAGTAAAAAAAAGAGCCATTCGGCTCTTTTTGTATTGTTTGCCCCTTTGGGGCAACTCCCATTGAGTCCATTGTTTTTGTCTTTGACAATCGCAACCCACGCGGTGTCACTTTGCGACACTTCGCGTGACCTATTTACGATTTCTATAAAGGCTGTTTTTATAGTAGGGTATTTGTCCCCTTTGGGGCCATCCCATTGAGGGTTTCAATGTTGCCCGTGGCAACCGTATCCCGCACGGCACAACTTTCAGCTGTGCTACGTGCGACTAACTGCTACAATTTCTATATAGGCTATTTTTATATTAAAATGTTTGTCCCCTTTGGGGCCATCCCATTGACCTAATCGCAGTTGCTTCGCAAGCGCCACCCACGCGGTGCCACCTTACGGCACTTCGCGTGACCTATGGCTCTGCGATTAGCTCGGAAGGAGTAAAAAAAATGGAACCTATCGGTTCCATTTTTTTTACTCCCACTCAATGGTTGCGCTGGGTTTGGGCGACATGTCGTAGCATACGCGGTTTACGTTTTTCACTTCGGCGAGTATGCGGTCGGTTATTTTCATGAGTATGGCCCAATCGAGTTGCTCTATGGTGGCTGTCATGGCATCTACGGTGTTGACGGCGCGTATTATGACGGGCCAGTCATAGGAACGGGCGTTGTCGCGAACTCCTACTGACTTGAAGTCGGGTACGATGGTGAAGTATTGCCATACTTTTTTGTCGAGACCGGCTTTGGCGAATTCTTCGCGTAGTATGGCGTCTGACTCGCGAACGGCTTCTAAGCGGTCGCGGGTGATGGCGCCAAGGCAACGTACTCCCAAACCGGGGCCGGGGAATGGCTGACGATATACCATGTCGTAGGGGAGGCCAAGCTCCAAACCGCAGGCACGTACTTCGTCTTTGAACAACTGACGTATGGGCTCGACTAATTCGAACTGCATGTCCTCGGGCAGACCGCCTACGTTGTGGTGCGATTTTACCATCTTGGCGGTTTTTGTGCCGCTCTCTACTATGTCGGGGTATATGGTGCCTTGGCCAAGGAATTCTATGCCGTCGAGCTTGCGTGCTTCCTCCTCGAATACGCGGATGAACTCTCCACCTATGATTTTACGTTTCTGCTCGGGGTCGGCTATGCCTTCGAGCTTGCCAAGGAAACGGTCTGTGGCATCTACATATACAAGGTTGGCGCATAACTGGTTGCGGAATACTTCGATAACGGCTTCGGACTCGCCTTTGCGCATGAGGCCGTGGTTTACGTGTACGCACACAAGGTTGTTGCCTATTGCTTTGAGCAACAGGGCGGCTACAACGGAACTATCTACTCCGCCCGAGAGTGCAAGGAGGACTTTGCGGTCGCCTACCTGACGACGTATGAGTTCAACTTGGTCATTTACGAAGTTTGTCATGTTCCAGTTTGCCTCGGCTTTGCATGTGTCGAATACGAAGGATTTTACTGCCTCTTTTATGGCTTCGACGTCGTTGCCGAATTGTGGCAGTTTGACTTGGCACAATGCTTTGTCGTGTCCTGCTGCCATTACGGGATAACCGGCGTTGTATATGTCGCTGTTTACGTCAATGGCTACTCCGTCGATAACATTGTTGGGGCCGCCGTTTATGATGATTCCTTTTACGTTGGGCAGTGCGTTTAGCTCTTCGACTGTGATGTCGTGGGGGTATATCTCGCTATATACACCCAATGCGCGGATGGCTCTTGCAAGCACGGTGTTTTCGTGGCTTCCCAAGTCCAATATTACTATCATATCCTGTTTCATAATGGTAATGGATTTTTTGTTTGTATTCTTTTGTTTTTTAGTTGCCGTAAAATAAAAAAATAAGAGCGAATGTTCACTCTTATTTTTGTGCGCACGTTATTTTTTCTCTTTTAAGAGGTCGCGTATTTCGGTAAGAAGTTTCTCTTCGGCACTGGGCTCGGGTGCAGGAGCGGGTGCGGGCGCAGGTGCTGCCTCTTCTTCTTTCTTTCTCTTTTCGGTGAGCTTTGTTATAACTCTTATCATAACGAAGATTGACAATGCTATGATAATGAAATCGAATGTCTGTTGCAGGAAGTTACCGTAGTTGAGTGTGACGGCTGCTGCTTCCACTGTGCCGTCCTCGGCAAGAACCTCGGGTTTCATAATCCATTTAAGGTCCTTGAAGTTTACACCGCCTACCAATAGACCAATGGGAGGCATGATGATGTCGTTAACTACTGAGGTTACGATTTTTCCAAAAGCACCACCGATGATTACACCGACTGCCATGTCGACTACGTTGCCCTTCATTGCGAAGTTCTTGAAGTCTTGAAGAAAATTACTTTTTGCCACGTTATTATATTTTAAATTGTTTGTTTATACGTTCGCAAATTACCTATATATAATATATATAAACACAAACATAATGATTGATGATTGTGAAATATTGTGCAAATATATAACAAAGTGTGATAAACACAAAACGAAGAATAATTTTTCTTTTATATACGTCCATTTTCTTTTATTTGTTTTGCAAGTGTGAAAAGAAAGTTTTAAATTTGCATGGTTTTTATGAAAATGGGTGAAGTATGAAAAAATACAGTGTGTATATTTTGTTGCTGTTGATGATGCTCTTTGTTGTTGCATGCAGCAGTGTAGAACGATGCAACTGTGGATGATATGCCTCTCCCAATTGATTTTGGATATTTTTTTACCTTTTATTAAATTTAATAAAATAACATTATGACAAAAGTAGGTATTAACGGTTTTGGCCGTATCGGCCGTTTCGTTTTCCGTGCCGCTCAGACAAGAAACGACATTGAGATTGTAGGTATCAACGACCTTTGCCCCGTAGATTACTTGGCATATATGCTTAAGTATGATACTATGCACGGCATTTTCGAAGGTACAATCGAGGCTGATGTTGAGAACAGCCGCCTTATCGTAAATGGTAAAGCTATCCGCGTAACAGCAGAGCGCAACCCCGCCGATTTGAAATGGGATGCAGTAGGTGCAGAGTATGTTGTTGAGTCAACAGGTCTCTTCCTTACAAAAGAGAAAGCTCAGGCTCACATCGAGGCAGGTGCTAAATACGTTGTTATGTCGGCTCCTTCAAAAGACGATACTCCTATGTTCGTTTGCGGTGTTAACGAGAAAACATACGTTAAAGGTACACAGTTCGTTTCTAACGCATCTTGTACAACAAACTGCTTGGCTCCCATCGCTAAGGTATTGAACGACAAATTCGGTATCACAGACGGTTTGATGACAACAGTTCACTCTACAACAGCTACTCAGAAAACTGTTGACGGTCCTTCTTTGAAAGACTGGAGAGGTGGTCGTGCTGCTGCCGGCAACATCATTCCTTCTTCAACAGGTGCTGCTAAGGCAGTAGGTAAGGTTATTCCTTCGCTTAACGGTAAACTTACAGGTATGGCTATGCGCGTTCCTACTTTGGACGTTTCAGTAGTTGACCTTACTGTAAACCTTGCTAAGCCCGCTACATACGTAGAAATCTGCGCAGCTATGAAAGAGGCTTCTGAGGGCGAATTGAAAGGTATCCTTGGTTACACAGAGGACGCAGTTGTTTCTTCTGACTTCTTGGGTGATACTCGTACTTCAATCTTCGATGCTAAGGCAGGTATCGCTCTTACAGATACTTTCGTTAAGGTTGTTTCTTGGTATGACAACGAGATTGGTTACTCTAACAAAGTTCTCGACCTCATCGCTCACATGGCAACTGTTAACGCTTAATATCGTTATAAGTAAACATAAAAAAGGCAACCCACGCAGGGTTGCCTTTTTTATGTTTATATGGCTTGCCCGACAAATTTCGCGGTTTCTTATGTTTCGCACTTGAATACTTTGCAAACAATATTCTATTTATAAGTTATTTGAGTGTTAATGTTTTATATGTGATATTTTTGTTGTATTTTTGCAGATGAAACGTCTGTGCCGAATTGGGCTGTTGCGCTCTTGTCGGCGTTTTTGTTGATGCATAATAATAAATACAAAATATAATGTCTGTAAATAAGGTTATTCTTATAGGAAATGTGGGTAAAGACCCCGATGTACGTCACTTGGATAGAAATGTGGCAGTGGCTAACTTGGTTTTGGCTACAACGGAAAGAGCATATACATTGCAAAATGGTACTCAGGTGCCCGAGAGAACGGAATGGCATAACATAGTTCTTTGGGGCGGCCTTGCCGATGTTGCCGAAAGGTATGTTCACAAAGGCGACAGAATATATATCGAAGGCAAGATAAGAACAAACACTTATGAGGACCAGAACGGTATAAGACGCTATCGTACCGAAATTCTTGCCGATACCATGGAGATGCTTTCGTCGCGCGGTGCAGGCGCAGCGCAGGGTGGCGATGCTCCACAAGGTAATAATGTTATTTAATAATTGATGCCCGTTTGTATATGATACCTTTGTACGTGTTGCATCAGTTCCTTTTTTCGATGCCCGAAATAACAGTGAAAGCACCAACAACAGCGGCAATCGTGTCGCTGTTTATAGCATTACTGCTGTTGGTGGCGTCGGGCTTTGTATCGGGCTCGGAGATAGCTTTTTTCTCGTTGTCGCGCACCGAACTCGACAAATGCGCCGAGAGCGACTCGGTTTCGGACAGGCATATTATAAATTTATTGAAGGACCCGGAGCGTCTGTTGGCAACAATTCTTATTACCAACGATTTTGTGAATGTCGGTATAGTTATGTTGCTCAACTTCTTTTTCATGTCGATATTTTCGTTTGGCGCACCATGGCTTGAATTCCTTTTGCTGACGGTGGTCCTTACATTCATGTTGCTGCTGTTTGGCGAGGTGATGCCCAAATTGTATTCCAAAAACAATGTGTGGACCTTTGCGCATCTGGTTTCGGGGCCTTTGTATGTGTTGCATCGCATGCTCACCCCGTTTTCGGCGTTGCTGGTGCGTTCAACGGTTTTTACCGATAGGATAGCAACCAAGAGCAGCTATTCGTTGTCGGTCGATGAGCTTGAACAGGCGTTGGAACTTACCGATAAAAAGGAGATAGGCGAACAGAAAAATATGCTCGAAGGCATCATACGTTTCGGCGATGAAACGGTGAAGGATATTATGACTTCGCGCATGGATATGATAATGTTGGATATACACGCGCCCTATGTCGAGGTGTTGCGCTGTGCAGCCGATAATGCCTATTCGCGAATACCGGTGTATGGCAATACGCAAGACGACATTCGCGGTGTCCTTTATATAAAAGATCTTATACCATACCTTAACAGGGGTAATAACTTCCGATGGCAGACCTTGCTGCGCCAGCCCTATTTTGTTCCGGAAACAAAAAAAATAGACGATTTGCTATGCGATTTCCAAACGGTGCGCGTGCATATGGCTATCGTGGTGGATGAATTTGGCGGGGTGGCAGGCTTGATAACATTGGAGGATATCGTCGAGGAGATAGTGGGCGAGATAAACGACGAGTTTGACGAACCCGATAGCTCCTATGAGCGCATAGACGAGCATACTGTTGAGTTCGATGGCCGTACTCTGTTGAGCGATTTCTATAAAATTATGGAGCTCGACGCCGATGATTTCGAGGAGTATGTGGGCGAGGCCGATACATTGGCCGGCTTGTTGCTCGAAATAAAAGGGGAATTCCCCAAATTGCACGAGAAACTCACATGCAATAATATCGTGTTCGAGGTGATGCAGAAGGACCGTCACCGTCTGGTGAGAATAAAGGCTACATTGCCCCAATAATTTACATTATGCCTCTCATTCGGCAAATATCGGTTGGCGACGTTCTTTTGGGGATATGGCAAATTACAGAATCCTCGGAGACGCTTGCAGATATGTTCTGTGCGCTGTTTGGGCGGCATGCTATTCCCGATTACCTGACTGCCGAGGCGCGGCGACGCGAGTGGCTGGCGTCGAGGTTGCTGCTGTGCGAGCTTGTGGGGCATCCGTGCCGGCTGCTTAATGACGACAACGGCAGGCCTTTCCTTGTGAACGGCGACGTGGAGGTTTCAATATCGCATACAAAGGGATATGCGGCGGTTGCGGTGTCGAAAAACAGGGTGGGGCTGGATATTGAACTGTGCAACCGCAATGTTCTTGGGGCACAACGTTGTTTCTTGGGTTCTTTGGAAATTGCGTCTATGAATAACGATAATACAAAAGTGCTGTTGTGCTGGTCGGCCAAGGAGGCGTTGTTCAAGGTAGTGGGCAACCTTGGCGGTACATTCAAAGAGAATATCGTTGTCGAACCATTCGACGTGGCCGACTGTGGCATGATGAAACTGCGCCTTTGCGGTGTGGATGAGGCTTTTGCAGGTGTATATGACGTCTGTTATTCTTTTTGGCAGGATATAGCAATGACGCTATGCCTCGGTCCGGCGAAATCGGACAAATAGAACAGAAAATAATTCTTATAACAGCTATTATTTAAGCGTTTTTTACTTTTTTTAATAGTTATTTCATATATTTGCATTCACATGCGAATATATTCTGCACTCGTTGTAAAAAATATTGAAATAAATTTCATATTTTTAACCCGTTTGCAACTATATTTGTACACCGGATAAACGTTTGATTTATAGGTGTTTTAGTAAATTATAATATAAAATCAGCCATATATGTTGAGCGTAATAATACGTAGCGTTGTCGTAATACTGATAGGCGTGCTGTTGGTTTTTCAGCGCGATACTATTATGCCTGTCATTGTGCAGTGCATTGGAGCGGCATTTATCCTGCCGGGAATAGTGGCAATAGCTTCTTTGTTTATTGCTTCGGATAATAAAAAGAACGTTCTTGTGTGGCCGACGGCTGTTACAGCGGTGGGCAGTGTGGCTTTGGGCTTGTGGATGTTGTTCTCGCCCTTGTTCTTTGTGGCCCTCATAATGAACATTCTTGGTGTGCTGTTGCTGCTTTTGGGCCTGTATCAGATATTTGTGCTTGTGGTGTCCAAAAAACACTGCGCGGTATCCTTTGCATTCTTTGTGATGCCCTTGCTGCTTGTGCTGTTGGGCGGTTTTGTGCTTGCAAAACCATTTGGAGCAGCTTCGTTACCCTTCTTGTTCATTGGAATAGGCGCCATCATAGGTGGTATATCCGATATACTTAGTTACATGATAATAAGACGCTCCAATAGGAATAAACAACAGGAAGAAACCGAAGTGGAAATCATTGATAAAAAATCATAAATTAACCTTTAAATATCAGCATTATGAAAAACACAAATTTCAAAGCAAAAAGAATGTTCTTGTTGCTTGCGTTGTTGGTTGTTGTTGCAACCGTATCGGCTCAGGCGTTAAGAACCGGTTATTTCTTGAAAGGAAATTCGTATCGCTATCGTATCAACCCGGCTTATATGAGCGAGCACGGACATTTCTCGGTGCCTTTGTTGGGCGGTGTACAAGCGACTACCATGGGTAATGTGTCATTCGATGATTTGTTCATGGAGAACCCTCTTACTCCGGGTGAGTATATCACTTTCATGGACGATAAATTCGATACAGACGATTTCCTTGGCGGTCTTGAAGACGAGAATATGGTACGCATGAACATGGATATGGTGCTTTTGTCGGCCGGTTTCCATGCGTTTGGCGGTTTTAACACTATCGACGTGTCGCTGCGTTCGCACACCGCTGTGAATGTTCCTTATGGCATGTTCCACTTTATGAAGGTTGCCAACCCCATTCTCGAAGGTATCCTTGACGGTCGTATTCCGGCCGGCGATGTTCCTAACTTTGCTTTCGACGATTTTAATATCTATTCAAGAAATTTTGTTGATGTATCGTTGGGCCACTCACGTAAATTTGGCAAAAATCTTACTTTGGGAGCACGTGCGAAACTGTTGTTCGGCTTGGGATATGCCAATGTGAATGTCGATAATATGTCTATCGAATATAATAACTTTAACAGCTGGGCCATCACAGCGCATGCCGATGCCGATATAGCATTTGGCGGCGAATTTAAATACTCCGATAATAAGCTTGTGAATGGAACACCCGCTGTGGTTGGTTACGACCACTTCGACCCGGGATTGCAAGGCTTTGGTCTGGGATTGGACTTTGGTGCAACATACGACATGAGCGACGTTGTTAAAGGCCTTGTTCTGTCGGCATCGGTGAACGACTTGGGTTTCATAAAATGGAATAAATCGACACGTGCCGCACTCAACGGCGATAATTATGAATTCGATGGCTTTGATATAGAAAGCGCAATCGTTGGCGAATATTCGCTTAGCGACCAATTAAGTGACTTGGGCGAGGATTTGGAGGATTTCTTCTTGCTTGAAGACAGAGGCGAAAATAGTGTCACAAGCGGTATCGGCGCAAAAGTAAATCTTGGTGCCGAGTATGTGATGCCTTTCTACAATAAGATGAGCGCCGGTTTCTTATATACCCATTGTTTCGACGATGTATATTCATACAATCAGGCTTCGTTGATGCTGAGCGTGGCACCTGTGAAGTTCCTTGATTTTGCTCTCAGCGGCACATCATCGACATTCGGTACCGGTTTTGGTGCTCTTGTGAATTTTCATTGCCCCGGTTTCAACCTTTTTGTGGGAACAGACTGTTTCTTCAGCACACAGGAGGATTATTTCGTGCCTAACAAGGATATGAATGGTAGTGTTTCATTCGGTATCAACGTGGCATTTGGCGGCGGTAGCAAGAAAAATAAAGAAAAAGCAGAATAACACGACACGACGCAAGGCACCGACACAAAAAGGCCTTGCATGTGGGCCTGCAAGAATAAGGCTCGGCTGAGCATTTTTTACATCTGTCCGATTTTCGGGCAGATGTTCTTTTTTGCAAATATTTTTCATTTTCGCATGAAAAAAGTTATCCATTCATATATGCTTTTTCATAAAAAAATGGCAACTTTGCACTTATGAATGAAATTAACGATTTTTTACAACAGTTGGTGGCACAGATATCTGTGGTTGAAACCATTGTAAAAGGAATAATAATCGGAGCAGTGGCATCGGCCCCTATGGGACCGGTGGGTGTGTTGTGCATACAACGCACGCTGAACAAAGGACGCATCTATGGCGTGGTGACGGGCTTTGGTGCCGCCATTAGCGATATCATATATGCCCTCATAACGGGCTATGGATTGTCGTTCATATATGATTTCATTCACAATCAGCACAATATGTTCTGGTTGCAGTTGATGGGTACAGTGCTTTTGTTTGCATTCGGAATATATACATTCAGGAGCAACCCCGCGCGTAATACACGTCCGGTGAGTCGCAACAAGAGCAGCCTTGTGCAAAACTGTGTGACAGGCTTTTTTATCACCCTGTCGAACCCGCTTATAATATTGCTGTTCATGGCTATGTTTACGCCGCTTAAATTCATGTTGCCCGAACAGCCGTACTATCAACAGTGCATAGGCTATTTGTCGATATTTGCAGGCGCCATGTTGTGGTGGCTGTTCATTACATACGTGGTGAGCAAGCTATGCGCGCGTTTCGATGTGCGTGGGGTGTGGATAATAAATCGTATTATAGGTATTGTGGTGATGATAGCATCGCTTGTAAGCATAGTGCTGTTGCTCACCGGAATATATAGCTTTCATTAAAACTTTTCTGTTTTGTTTATATCAAAAGAACTTAGGAAAAATAATATAGCAGAGTATCTGCTGTATATGTGGCAGGTCGAGGATATGTTGCGTGCCAATAATATGAGCATAGAGAATATTTGTTCTTCGGTGGTGAGTAATTATAATCTCGATGAGGAGCAGAGGAACGAACTTATAGCTTGGTACGACAATCTGTTGGAGATGATGCGCATCGAGGGTGTTTCGCAAAGCGGACATTTGCAGATAAACAAAAACGTCATCATAATGCTTACCGATTTGCATCTGCGGCTTCTGAAATCGCCCAAAGTACCATTCTACACTGCGGCCTATTACAAGGTGTTGCCATATATTGTGGAATTCCGAAATAAAAGCAACGGACAGGCCAAGTGCGAAATAGAAAACTGTTTCGACGCATTGTACATGGTGTGGATGATGCGACTGCAAAAACGCGATATAAATGCCGAGACGCTGAATGCAACGGTCGAGATAAGCAAATTTGTCTCAATGCTCTCTTTGTATTACAAAGAGGACGAGGAGGGCAATTTGGATTTGGAGAGTGAAGTATAGAATTTTAATTATAACCGCTTTTTGTGCTGCCTTGTAGCAGGGCCGGTGCATAAACGGAACATTTTAGGAAAAAGACAGATGAATATTCAGGAAGAAATAGGACGCAGAAGGACATTTGCCATAGTGTCGCACCCCGACGCCGGTAAAACAACGCTCACCGAGAAACTATTGTTGTTTGGCGGACAGATACAGGTGGCAGGTGCAGTGAAGTCGAACAAAATAAAGAAAACGGCAACGTCGGACTGGATGGAGATAGAAAAGCAACGTGGTATATCTGTCACAACATCGGTCATGGAGTTCGATTACGAGGGTTACAAGATAAACATCCTTGACACACCCGGACACCAAGATTTTGCCGAAGATACATTCCGCACATTGACCGCTGTCGATAGCGTTATAATTGTTGTCGATAGTGCCAAGGGCGTGGAGGCGCAAACCCGAAAACTCATGTCGGTGTGCCGCATGCGTAACACCCCTGTGATAGTATTTGTAAATAAAATGGACCGCGAGGGTCGTGACCCTTTCGACTTGCTCGATGAATTGGAGAGCGAACTGCAAATATCGGTACGTCCGCTCAGTTGGCCCATAGACCAAGGAGCGCGTTTCAAAGGCGTGTATAACATATACGAACAAAAACTCGACCTCTTTACGCCCAACAAGCAGCGTGTGACAGAAAAAATAGAAGTGGATATTGACAGCAAGGCACTTGACGAGAATATAGGTGTCGATGAGGCTCAGCGTCTGCGTGCCGATTTGGAGCTTGTTGACGGCGTTTACCCCGAATTCGACGTAAATGAGTATCTCGACGCCAAAGTGGCACCGGTGTTCTTTGGCTCGGCTCTTAATAACTTCGGCGTTCAGGAGCTGCTCGACTGTTTTGTCAAGATAGCCCCATCGCCTCGCCCTGTTCAGGCAGTGGAGCGCATGGTCAATCCCGAGGATGCAAAATTTACAGGATTTATATTCAAGATAACGGCAAATATCGACCCAAATCATCGCTCGTGCGTGGCGTTCTGCAAAATATGTTCGGGTAAATTTGTGCGTAACGCGCCGTATCGACATATAAGGCTTGGGAAGGATATACGTTTCTCGTCGCCAACACAGTTCATGGCGCAACGTAAAAGCACCATCGACGAGGCCTATCCCGGCGATATTATAGGCTTGCCCGATACCGGCAATTTCAAAATAGGCGACACGCTCACCGAGGGCGAACTGTTGCATTTCAAGGGCTTGCCAAGTTTCTCGCCCGAGATGTTCAAATACATAGAAAATGCCGACCCGATGAAAACCAAACAGCTTGCCAAGGGTATCGACCAACTGATGGGCGAGGGTGTGGCTCAGCTGTTTGTCAACCAGCACAACGGTCGCAAGCTCATAGGAACGGTGGGGCAGTTGCAGTTCGAAGTGATACAATATCGTCTCGAAAACGAGTATAACGCAAAATGTCGTTGGGAACCGGTGAACCTATACAAGGCTTGTTGGATAGAGAGCGACGATGCCGAGGAACTCGAAAATTTCAAAAGGCGCAAGTATCAGTACATGGCCAAGGATATCGAGGGCCGCGACGTCTTCCTTGCCGATAGCAACTACGTGTTGCAAATGGCGCAAAGCGATTTTAAAGGCATAAGATTTCATTTTACAAGTGAGTTTTAGACGCTGTTTAAACCTGTACAGCCAAGTTTCTTATGGGGCAAGAATAGCCGCTCGTTTTTTTCGGAGTGCGCATAGCCGCTTATGTAACCGAGAAAAACAAATATTCTCGAATATAAGAAACGGCGAGCAAAACAGTATGTATGAGAGAATATTTTTGGAAATTTTAAAAACTTCTTTATATAACGACCTGCAATGGGAACAATAGCCGAGGAAGCAAAAAAATGTGTCGAAGTGTTGCGTAGGGGTGGGGTGATACTTTATCCCACCGACACCGTTTGGGGGATAGGCTGCGATGCCACCAATGCCGACGCTGTAAAGCGTGTGTTCGAAATAAAAAAACGTGCCGACAGCAAGGCTATGCTCATGTTGGTGGATAATGCCGACAGAATTTGTCGATATGTGGCTAACGTTCCTATGGTGGCATGGGATATCATAGAACTTTCCACAAAGCCAATAACGATAATATATGACGGGGCACGTAATATTGCTCCCAACCTCATGGCCGAGGATGGCAGCATAGGCATACGTGTGACATCCGAACTCTTCTCGAAAGAGCTATGTTTCCGTTTTCAAAAGGCGGTGGTTTCTACATCGGCAAATATAAGCGGCGAGCCCACTCCGCGCTATTTTGCGGAGATATCGCCCGAGATTATCGACGCTGTTGACTATGTCGTGAATTATAAACAGTTGGAAAAAGGCACTCCAAAAGCATCGAGCATCATAAAACTTGCTGCCAACGGTGCTGTAACAGTAATTAGGGAATAATGGAAAAGAAAAACGAAATGAATATCCTCGACCGTTTCATCGTGTGGCGCGAGAAACATATATCGCAGAAACAATTTATATTGTTCCTGAGTTTTGTCGTGGGTGTCATCTCGTCGCTTGCCGCATACGTGCTGAAACATTTTATAGAATTCATACAGCATCTGCTCACAAGCGGCTTTGATGCCGACTCCTTTAACTGGCTGTACCTTATATATCCTGTGGTGGGTATTTTCATAACGGGGCTTTTTATCAGAAATGTGGTGCGCGATGATATCAGTCATGGAGTGACAAAGGTTCTGTATTCCATATCGCGCAGGCATGGGAAAATACGTCCGCATAATATGTGGTCGTCGTTGATAGCAAGTGGCATAACAATCGGTTTCGGTGGTTCTGTCGGCGCCGAGTCGCCTATCGTGTTTACGGGTTCGGCTATTGGCTCTAATCTGGCCAATTTTTTCAAGATGGACCAAAAAATTATGATGCTGCTCATAGGCTGTGGCGCGGCAGGTGCTGTCTCGGGTATATTCAAGGCTCCTATTGCCGGTCTTGTATTTACCTTGGAGGTGCTTATGCTGGACCTTACGATGTCGTCGCTGTTGCCGTTGCTCATTTCGAGCGTTACGGCTGTGACGCTTTCCTACCTGCTTACGGGTACCGATGCTATGTTCCATTTCCAGCTCGACGATGCTTTCAGCGTGTCGCGAGTACCATACGTCATGCTGTTGGGCGTTGTTTGCGGCCTTGTGTCGTTGTATTTTACACATGTGACAACAGGCATCGAGGGCTTTTTCAGGCGTTATAAAAATCCCTATATAAGGCTTGCCTTGGGAGGCTCTGTGCTTAGCGTTCTCATATTCTTGTTCCCACCGCTGTACGGCGAGGGCTACAATATGATAAACCATCTGATAAATGGCTCGTCGGCCGATGTCATTCTCAATAACTCGCTGTTTTACGGACACGCCGAGTATCTGTTCTTGTACATGCTGCTCATAGTGCTGTTTAAGGCGTTTGCATCTACTGTGACAAACTGCGCAGGCGGTTGTGGCGGTATATTTGCGCCCAGCCTTTTTTTGGGTTGCATATCGGGGTATCTGTTTGCAGGGGTTTGTAATAAATTTGGTTTTGGCGAGGTGCTGCCCGATAAAAACTTTGCTCTTTTCGGTATGGCGGCGTTGATGTCGGGCGTTTTCCATGCTCCGCTCACCGGAATATTCCTGATAGCCGAACTGACAGGCGGCTACGACCTTTTCCTGCCGCTAATGATAGTGTCGGTGTGCTCCTACCTGACAGTGCGTATATTCGACAATAATAATATCTATGCAATACGTTTGGCACAGCGTGGCGAACTCATAACGCACCACAAAGACCAAGCCGTACTGACAATTCTGAAAGTCGAGGATGTCATAGAGAAAAATTTTATGAAGATAGAGCCCGATATGGACCTTGGGGCACTAACGGCAGTGGTGGCAAAGACCAAACGCAATATTTTCCCCGTGGTTAACTCGGCCGAGAAACTTGTGGGCATAGTATATCTGGACGACATCAGACACATGATGTTCCGACAAGAATTATATCATCGTTTCACCGTTGCCAAGTTAATGCGCGACGTTCCGGTGCGTCTGAGCATCGAGGAACCCATGGAGGCTGTCATGCGTAAGTTCGAGGAGACAAACGCATGGAACCTGCCTGTGGAGGATGTCACCGGAAACTATATAGGATTTATATCCAAGTCGGCAATATTTACCGCATACCGTAGAACATTACTCGATTTTACCTCCGATTGATATGAAAGAGACACTTAGAATAGTATATCTGGGTACACCCGATTTTGCAGTCGAGCCTTTGCGACGTCTGCTGGAACATCAGCGTGCCAATGCCGATTGCGGCTACGAAATAGTGGGCGTCGTCACCATGCCCGACAAGGTGATAAACAAGCGTGGAACGCAACTGCTGATGAGCCCTGTTAAAATGTATGCAGTCGAGAACAATCTGCCGCTGTTGCAGCCCGTCTCGCTGAAAGACGAGGAGTTCCACGCGGCGTTGTCGAGCTGGAATGCCGATTTGCAGATAGTTGTGGCATTCCGTATGCTCCCCGAGAGCGTTTGGAACATGCCGCGTTTGGGCACATTCAACCTGCATGCCTCCTTGCTGCCGCAGTATCGCGGTGCCGCACCCATAAACTGGGCTGTCATAAACGGCGATAAAGTGAGCGGCGTCACTACTTTTTTCTTGAAACACGAGATTGATACCGGTGACATAATAATGCAAGAGTCGGTGGCAATAGAGGAGAATGACACTGCCGGCACGCTGCACGATAAACTAATGTACTTGGGTGGTGAAACCGTTCTTAAAACAGTGGCGGCGATAGTGCAGGGTGGTGTCGAGCCTGTGCCGCAAGACAAATATCCGGTGACTGCCGATGCGTTGCGCCCCGCACCCAAAATTTTCCGCGACACATGTCGCATAAATTGGGAACAAAGTGCTGTGCGCGTATATAATTTCATTCGCGGACTTTCGCCCTATCCGGCTGCTTGGACTCAGCTGCACATGAAGGATGGCACCGAGTTGCAACTTAAAATATATGAGGCGGCAATAGAAAAACACACCCATAATGCAGTGCCGGGTACAATCCTCACCGATAAGAAAAACTATATGAAGATAATCGTCGGCGATGGCGCAATAACGCTCCTGTCGGTACAATTATCGGGGAAAAAACGAATGACAATATTGGAATTCCTAAGAGGATTTAACGTTGACGATGTAAATATTATAAACTAATAAGATTTAACGTATAAAAACCGGTATTATTGTTAATGCCGGTTTTTTTATTTGAAAATATTTGGATTTAAAGAATTAATTGCTTTTCTTTGCAAAGTCAATGCAGTAGCATTGTACACATGTAATAGGCATTTGCAAGCCACCAAACGGTTTCATTTGCCAAAATAGTAAAAATTAATTATCAAAATAAAAAATTATTGCCTATCGAAAAACTTCTACTCCTGAACATTATTTAAAAATATAAAATGGAGAATTTGAAGATGATGACCGATGATGTATTGGTCACACAATACTTAGATGGCAATAATAGCGCATTCGATGTTCTGTTGGAGCGTTACAAAGATAAGCTATATTATTATATTTATTTTATAGTTCGTTCGCGCGAAGTAGCCGAGGATATATTCCAAGAAACATTTGTCAAGGCTATTGTCACATTGCAGCAGGGACGTTATCAGCCCGATGGCAAGTTTGCTGCATGGATAACACGCATAGCGCATAACCTTGTCATAGACCAATTTCGTCAGGAGCGTAGCGAGAACGTAGTCTCTAACGACGAAACCGAAGTCGATTTATTGAACAATATGTCGCTGTCGGAGGGAACAATAGAGGCCCGCATGGTGAACACTCAGGTGCTTAAAGATGTTCGTCGTCTTGTCGATGAATTGCCCGATTGCCAGCGCGAGGTGGTGTTCATGCGTTACTACCAGAATATGTCGTTCAAGGACATAGCCGATTGCACCGGGGTGAGCATAAATACCGCGTTGGGACGTATGCGCTATGCCATATTGAATATGCGTCGCATAGCCGCCGAAAAAAATATGATACTTAATATGGAATAAATTTCATCCAAAATATACTATATCTGTTTTATTTGCGTTTAATAAATAAAGCAACAAAAACAGATGCCTATGGATGAAATTTACACAACAGATTTGGTAATAACCGAAAATAACTTAAAATCAGCTTTACAAAGCGAGGCTAAACTCGCACCAAGTTTGAGTTCCTTGGAATTCATAAAAAATTTTGCCCGTAATTTCAAAAAATGTTCCGACATTCAAGGTAGGGCAAGTGAATTAGTATTAAATTAGACACTTCAAAAGGGTTGCGTAATCAGTTACGCAGCCTTTTTTGTATGTTCATGCCGAGCCATGAATTATGTCGCTGCGCATGTGTGGCGCAAACGGCGTTGGGCGAATGTATATACAATAAAAAAGCAATTACCATGGTAACTGCTTTTTGTGATCCCGGCAGGATTCAAACCTGCAACCTTCTGATCCGTAGTCAGATGCTCTATTCAGTTGAGCTACGAGACCATTGTCTTTTTGTTTGACAGTGCAAAGGTACTGCTTTTTTTTATTATACCAAATAAATTTGAATGTTTTTTTCTATTTTTTTTATTTCAAATATCTGTGCAGAGTATATATTGGCGGTTTTTACTCTACAAAACGGTCGTTGAACATGAACCAACCTATTGTTATACCTGCATTTATGCCTTTTTTGTGCGAACTGTAATAATCGACATAGCCGCTTACTATAAATGCCGATATTTTTCCAACAAGGGATAGCTCGGTGATATATTGGAAATCGTTGAAGCGTTTTTTGCTTAGTACGACTTCTCCGTCGCTATCTTGTTTTATTTGTCTGTATGGGACAAAACCGTATAATCCACAACGCAGATGCAGCAGATTGTTGAATTTTACTATCGGACACAGACCGCCGGCTATGAACTGGTTGGCGCGGAACGAGGTGTCGTAGTTGTACATGCTGTTCATCGTGGGGGTGTATGCGCCGGCTTGCATCATGGTTGCTTGGTAGGTTGGCGATAGGCGTCGGGTGGAGTAGTATATGTGCAGGTCGGTTCCAAGAATAAAATGACGGCTTATTTTAAAATAGTCGTTACGCTTGAAATTCATTTGCAGCCACGATAGCTTTGTCTTCTCGCTGTAATCTTTGTTGTAATTGTAGAAGTTCTCTTCGCCGACAAAAAATTGTGCTACCAGCGACTCGTACATTCCGCTCGTTGCGTATATTTTGTTATCCAGCGTGTTACCCTCGAATTTTATTATTCCGGCAAACAGTGTCATCTTGTTTTTGTCGAAATCGGGCTTGTCCTCTAAGTCTATAATCGACGACGATACATATTGGTCTTTTATATGCCCCACCGCAAGGCCAAACTCGGCTTTGCGCTTCATGAGGAAGGGTAGAACCATTTTTGTTTTTATGAAAAACTCGTTCTTGTGGTTCAAGGCTATGGGGTTGTCCCTGCTGAATATGTATTTTGTGTTGTAGTAGTCGAATGTGGAGTACGATACGTTGGTTCTTAGCGACATGGGTACTTTGCCTGCAAAGTCTATGCGCGAACTCAACTGTATGTTGTTATATACATCGCCCAACTGCCCGTCGAGGATGAATTCCTTGGAGTGTCGTGCCAAGTTTTTGTAATGCAGTCCCATATATATCTGGTTTGAATTGTTTGTGGATAGCGAACCACCTATTTTTAATGAAAATGCGGGGTTCATCTCCACGTCGAGGTGCAGGGTGTAGGTGCTGTCCTTGGGGTTATATTCGGCACGAGGCAGTATGGACGATATTATATTACCCGATAGCAGACGGAAATAGGCGCGTTTACATTCTGCGAATGAGAATATCTCGTTGTCGTGTGGACGAAACTCGCTTTTTATATATTCCTGCTGCTCGGGGGTGGCTCCATTTATTTTTATATCCTTGAAACGTAGTGCAGGCATGCGTTCCTTGAATTTTTTGCGTCGTTGTGCCAAATCGGTGCTGTCCGACCTGCGCACGATTGTTTTTTTTATGCTATCTATTTTTTCTATCGTTTTTTTGTATCCTTCGTTGGATATTTGCTCTATCTTGTCGAATTCAAGCAGTGTGATATTGTCTAATTGTATGTTCAACAGTATGCCGTTTTCATCGGGCAGGTTGTAGTCGCTGCGCCCCATGACAAGGTTTATTATCTGGCTCATCATGTCCTTTGTGTCGGGCAGTGGGGCATTCTTGCTTACTACGCTGCCTATCATTATGTCGGGGTTGAAGTCGCGTTTCATGACGTCGGCAGGAAAATTGTTGTATATGCCGCCGTCGTACAATAGCACGCTGTCTATTTTTATTGGTTTAAAGACAAAGGGGTAGCTCATGGATGTTCGCACTGCGTTGCCTAAGTCGCCTTTGTCGAAAACGACCTGTTTTTTGTTGTATATGTCGGCGGCAACACAACGAAACGGCACGAACAGACTGTCGAAATTGTTGTTGCATGCTGCTGTGGACTCGGCAAAGGTTTGCATGACACCTAAGCTCATGGGGTTGGGATTTACTAAATTTATTGACGGCTTGTGTATGCGCAGCGAGTCTTTTATGTCGAAATTCAAACTGATGAGCTCGGGGACGGGTTTGTTCCGTCTGAAATAGAACATGTATTTTGCATCCATGGTGCCGGTGTACCATGTGTTGAAATCCTCGGATGTGAGTATAGCGGTCATGTCGTCGGGGGAGTAACCCATGGCATATAAGGCTGCTATTATGGCGCCCATGGAGGTGCCGGCAACATAGTCGATGGGGATATTGTTTTCTTCGAGGGCTTTAATGACGCCTACATGGGCCAATCCTCGTGCGCCACCGCCACTCATCACCAATCCTACTTTCTGCGAAAAAAGCATCGAGGGGGTCAATAGCATTAAAAAAAACAATGTATATATTTTTTTCATGGTATTTCGGTATGTGTCTGTTTATACAACTTGAAAATATTATTATAAATAAACGTTATTTTGTCTATAAATTATATACATGGGTGTATATTTTGTTTCTTATGTACTGGAATGGCACTTCGCGGTTGCTGTTGTTCCAATACATCAGGTTCATTCTTAGGCTGTTACTTGTTTTTTTATATGCCGGTTGTATGTATTCGTTGTCAAAAATTTCAAATCCAAGGCGTTTGTAGAATGATATGCGTCGTTCTTTCAGTGTGTCGGTGGGTAGTTCTGCTTCCAATACTATGAAATCTCGTTCTTCTTGCAGCCTTTTCATTATAATGGTGCCAAATCCTTTGTTGCGCATGTGGGGGTATGTGGCAAAATGCTCTATGTAGCTGAATTGGTCGAAATTCCATATACTTACGAAACCGACAGGCTCGCCGTTGTATGTTATGTGTATGAGTTCAAAATGCTTGTTGCTGCGAACGTTTTCCTGTTGCTCGTTCAGCTCCCTATATTCGTCTGTGGGAAACGAACTGACAAGCAGCTGTTCTATGCCGGCATATTCGTCGCTTTGTGTCTCTTTTATTTTTGTCAGTTCTAACATGGGAGTGTTCTATTTATCCTTAATAAATATTCTTTATGTCATTTTTTGCAAAAACATTACGTCGCTTTACAATGTTTTTGCTAATATAGAGATAAACATAAAATTACGCAAAATGTTATGTATAATATTTTTGTTTTTGCGTAAGCGTTTTTTTCGGAACCATTAATTAACGTTATATAGATATGAATGTAAAAACAGGGAAAGGAGAAATTGCCTTGTCGGCATTGTTGGGTGTTTGGTCGGTGTCGGCACTTACGTCGTTGCCGGGGCTTGCCATATCGCCTATTTTGGGACGCTTGTCCGAGATTTTTTCCCATGTGTCCGACTTGGAAATACAGATGCTTACTTCGCTGCCCTCGTTGCTTATAATACCTTTTGTGCTGTTGGCAGGTTGGCTTACACAGCATTTGGGGTATATAAGGCTTTTGTATGTAGGGCTGTCGCTGTTTCTTGTATGCGGTATATTGTATTTTTTCTGTTCGCACATGTGGCAGCTTGTTCTTGTGAGTGCGTTGCTGGGCGTGGGGGCAGGCATTATAGTGCCGCTATCTACTGCGCTCATATCCTTTTTTTTCGATGGCGATTATCGTACAAGGCAGTTCGGGTATAGTTCGGCCATAAATAACATGACGCTTGTCGTGGCAACTGCGCTTGCCGGTTATCTTGCCAATATAGAATGGAAATTGCCCTTTTTGGTCTATTTGACACCTGCCATCGCGCTATTGTTTGTGCCTGCTGTCTCGCGTGCCGCCAAGGGTGTGGCAACGGCTGTCGATGTTGCCACTGCGCCAAGCCTCGGGCAGCAACAAGGCTCCACACAGTGGCGTCGCATTGTTATATATATGATATATTATCTACTTATAACATACCTGACGGTGATTGTCAGTTTCAATCTGCCTTTTCTGTTGAACGAATATGGCGACACCGACAATAGTTCGAGCTTGCTCATTTCGCTTTTTTTCTTGTCAATCATGCTGCCCGGCTTTTTCCTTGCCCCCATTGTGAAACTGCTACGCGGTAAGGTCGAGAGCATGTGTCTGCTAATAATCGCTGTTGGGCTTTTCCTTATATATATGTATAGTTCCCTGCCTGTTATTGCCCTTGGTTGCATTATTACCGGTGTGGGCTATGGTATAGCACAGCCATACATATACGACAAGGTGTCGTTGCTTGCCTCGCCACAGAAGAATGCGTTTGCGCTGGCGTTGGTGATGGCCATGAACTATGTCGCCATATTACTCTGTCCTTTTGTGGTAGATTTTTTCCAGAATATGGCTCATGTGAAATCGGAGCGTTTTGCATTCGGGTTGAACGTGGTGATAGCTATTCTGTTTCTGTTTGTGGCATTGCTTCGCAGGGTGGTTGTCATTTGTCGTAAATAGCAGCACGCGAATTTGCTATTTCTACTTTTTTCTTTCTACTTTCTGCTTTTCCTCTTGTTTTCCACTCCCTCGTCATCGACTTCGTCGCTGCCACTCCCTCTCCGGCGAGGGAGAATTTTACAAATGTTTGGTGGGTGGAAAGCAAAACTATATAATTTTCCCGCTTTGAAGAGGGACGGCAAAGCGATACCGTAGCTTTGCACTGCTTTTAGCGAGCCTTGGCTGCGCTCGTTTACAACAGCAAGTAAACTTGCTTTGTACTCGCTTGCACAAGCCTTGCGACGACGGAACATTTATGTTCCCAAAGGAGTGCCGAAGTGAAACGAAGGCT
>JAFQBG010000019.1 GCA_017416705.1 Bacteroidaceae bacterium | reverse complement strand
CGATACAGAAAGAGTTATTTGAAGTTATGCAAAACGCAGAAGACCAAAACACTCTGTATATTGCTAATTCGTAACCCAATACATATTCAACCAAAAGGTCGTTATTCATTCTCAATAATTTAGACCTTTTTCGTAACTTCTATTTACATAGTTAATAAAAATATACTCATTTCGTTAGTTTGCAACCTTTTTGCGTTTGAATATCTCCCCCACCAACAACACCGGCGAAGTCAGCAAGATTATAGCCAACCAATGGTATAGCGACAAGGGGGTTACATTGAACATGGCCCCACCGAAACTGACTATAAGCACCTGTCCCAGCAAAATAATTGCCACAATAAGCAAGAACGTTTTTTCCTTGGCAATCCCCTTGAAAGCCGACTTGCCCGTCATGAAGGATTTGGCGTTGAACAGGTTCCACCACTGCAACATCACAAAGAATGTGAAGAAACAGGACATATTATAAGTAGTCATGCCGGCATGGTTTTTAAAATAGAACAGCAACAGCATGAGCAGCACAAAAAACAAAATGCCCACCGCAAAAATTGTGCGTGCCATAGATTTTGTTATTATGAAATCGCTGTTGCTACGCGGTTTTTCGTTCATGACACTTGCGCTGGGAGCAAGCGAAGCCAATGCACACGAAGCAAACGTATCCATTATGAGATTTACCCATAGCATCTGCGTTATGGTAATAGGCGACGAAGCCCCCATGAGCGAGCCGAACATAACTATGAGGCATGCAACCACGTTTATGGTAAGTTGGAAAAGCAGGAAACGCTGTATGTTCTTATACAGCGAACGGCCCCACATGACAGCCCTGACGATACTGCCAAACGAGTTATCGAGGATGGTTATATCGCTTGCCTCCTTTGCGACGGAAGTGCCATCGCCCATAGAGAGCCCCACCTGCGCTGCTTTCAGCGCCGGGGCGTCGTTGGTGCCGTCGCCCGTCACAGCCACCACTGCACCCTGCTCCTGCAACAGGCGCACCAATCGCTGTTTATCCATGGGACGCGCCCTACACATTATTTTAAGCGACATCACGCGTTTTGCAGCCTCCTCGTCGGACAACGCCTCGAACTGAGGGCCGGTGATAATGGCATCGGCGGCAGTGTCGTTGTTCACTATACCTATTTGGCGACCTATCTCCCCCGCTGTTCCCGGGGTATCGCCCGTAACTATTTTCACATCAATGCCGGCACCTATGCACGTCTGCACAGCCGCGGGGACATCGGCACGCACAGGGTCCGATATAGCCACAAAGCCAAGGAACGTCAGTTTTATATCGTTCTGCAAGAAACCATCGACGTATGGAGCCGTATTATTGTCATCGACATAGCAATAGGCAAAACCAAGCGTGCGCATCGCCATTTTCTGGTATTCAAACAGTTGTTGTTCTATCTGCGTTTTGTACACAGCCATAGGTTCCGTTCCACCGGGAGCAGCCACTTGGGAGCAGTGCGACATAACAATTTCGGGCGCACCCTTCACATACAAGACTTTTTTACCTGCCAATGGCGAGTCCACAACCGTAGCCATATATTTGCGTTCGGTGGAGAATGTAAGCACGCTGATTATTTTTGCATCGGCACGCAGCTGTTCGTAGTTGCAACCGTTTTTGTCGAGCCACAACAGCAAGGCACCCTCGGTGGGGTTACCTATCGCCTTGGCATCGCCACCCGACTTGTCGAGATTGGCGGTAGAATTCACCGCAATACCCTCTTTTATAATATAGCCCAAGATGCCGCTACCCGGCCCGTCGGCCTTTCGTTGCAGAAAATGAGCCTCGTGCACCTGCATGCGATTTTGTGTCAGAGTACCGGTTTTGTCGGTACATATAACGGTAGCCGCGCCCATGGTTTCACAGGCGTGCATTTTGCGAACAAGGTTATTTGTTTTGAGCATTCTGTTCATGCTTAGAGCAAGACACAGTGTAACGCTCATGGGCAATCCCTCGGGCACAGAAACCACAATAAGCGTAACCGCTATCATGAAATTGGCAAGCAGTTCACTGCCCATCTGCAACAGCGTCAGTTCGTGGTAGTTCCACAAACCATTTATGGTGAGCAGCATAAATGTGATGGCTGCAACGGTGTAGCCCACCTTGCTTATCACCCCTGCCAGCCGTCGCAGCTGCGCTTGCAACGGCGTCTCCACGTTGTTTTCTATCTGCGCCCCTTTGTTCACCTTGCCATATTCGGTGGCATCGCCCACCCTGTCAACACACATCACGCCATTGCCATCGACAACCGTTGTGCCACGCAGCGCCATATTCGATGGGTAAGTGGCATTATCGTCGAAATCGGCCTCGACCGTTGTTTTCGAAATAACAGGCTCGCCCGTCAATGTCGATTCGTTTATTTGCAACGACGTACATTCGAGCAAGGTTCCATCGGCAGGTACTTCGTCGCCTGTGTTCAACAGCACGATATCGCCCACCACAATATCCTTGCGAGGCACTTGGCACACTGCCGAATTGCGTATAACTGTCACAGGGACATCATCGTTCACCACGTTCAGCTGTTCAAAAGCCTTTGCCGCCTTCACCTCGAACGCAAAGCCAATGAGCGTAGCCAACAACACCGCTATCAATATTCCCAATGGCTCCAAGAAAGCCGAGAACCCTTGTTGTTCAGGCCCGAAACAGTGAAAACAAGATATGGCAAACGACAAAACCAAAGCCACCAATAATATAATTATTATTGGGTCTTTAAATTTTTCAAAAAGACGCACCCACAAGGATGTCCTCTCTGTTTCTGTCAAAATATTTCCGCCATACTGCAATCTGCTGTTCTCAACCGCCTGCGTAGTAAGGCCTTGATATTCTTTCCGGCTCATTTTTTGCTATATGTGAATAATATATTCTAAAATTTCTCATTTGCAACAGCCGCAGTCGCACCCATCGACATGTTTTTTATCATCGAAGAGGCTCAGCTTGTTTTTTCGTGCTTCGTCGAGCGAACGCATCCGAGGCTCTGTTTTTTCTGCCGCTTGGGCACGCAAGGCCTGTTGCTGTTCGCCAACCTTTTTTATAAATGCAGCGCGACGCTGCTCGCCGCCCAACAGTTCGGCTGCCACAACTATATTCTGCGACACATCCTTCACATGAAACACCACTCCGTCGTATTCGGGAGCTATTTTCAGTGCGGTGTGCATGGGGCTTGTGGTTGCACCGGCAATAAGCACCGGCAATGTCATGCCTGCCGCCTTCAACGACTTGACAACCGTTATCATCTCCTCGAGCGATGGCGTGATGAGTCCACTTAGTATAACAATATCGACATTGTTTTCTTTTGCCTCGCTCACAATTTTTTCGGGAGGCACCATTACTCCAAGGTCAATTATTTTATAGCCGTTGCATGCCATTACCACCCCGGCTATATTCTTGCCTATGTCGTGAACATCGCCTTTCACTGTGGCTATAAGTATTTTTCCTGCTTCGGCATCGCCTTGATTATTATCCTGTTCTATCGACGGTTGCAGGATGGAGACAGCCTGTTTCATGGTGCGTGCCGTTTTCACCACCTGCGGAAGGAACAATTTGCCTGCGCCGAATAGTTCGCCCACATAGCCCATGCCATCCATAAGCGGACCGCTGATGACGGCTACCGCCTTGCCATATTTTGCCATAGCCTCGTCGAGGTCCTCGGCCAGATAATCGCCAATGCCCTTCAACAGAGCGGTTTTTAAACGCTCCTCAACCGATGCGTTGCGCCACTCGTCGTTGCCGCCATTCGACACCTGTACCCCCACATCCTTTAAATTCTCGGCCACAGCAATTAGCTGCTCCGTTGCATCGGGGGTTCTGTTCAGAATAACATTCTCCATAGTCTCGCGCACGTCGGCAGGGATATCCTCGTACATCACCGACACTTGCGGATTTACTATGCCCATGTCCATGCCTGCCGCTATTGCATGATACAGAAAAACCGCATGCAACGCCTCGCGCACGTAGTTGTTTCCACGGAACGAGAACGACAAATTGCTGACACCGCCGCTTATGTGCGCACCGGGCAGATTTTCTTTTATCCATGCACATGCACGAATAAAATCAATGCCATACGCAACATGCTCCTCGATGCCTGTCGCAATAGCCAATATATTGGGGTCGAAAATTATCTCCTGTGGTTCAAACGCGGCTTTTTCGGTTAATAATTGGTATGCTCGCCTGCACACAGCTATTTTGCGTTCGTAGCTTGTGGCTTGTCCTTGTTCGTCGAACGCCATCACCACCACAGCCGCGCCCAAGCGTTTGGCCTCGCAAGCTCGTTGCAGGAATATCTTTTCACCCTCTTTCAGGGATATTGAATTGACGATAGCCCTGCCTTGCAAGCATTTCAAGCCTGCCACAATAACCTGCCAATCCGACGAATCGACCATCACAGGGACACGCGCTATATCGGGGTCGCTACCAAGCAGATTAAGGAAATTAACCATCTCGTGACGAGCGTCCAACAAGCCGTCGTCCATGTTGATATCGAGCACCTGTGCACCATCCTCCACCTGCTTACGGGCTATTTTCAGTGCCTCGGCGTAGTTTTTTTCTTTTATCAGGCGCAGGAATTTACGCGAACCCGCCACATTGCAGCGTTCGCCTATATTCAAGAAGTTTCTATCCCTGCTAACCACCAGACGCTCCAAGCCCGAGAGCCACAAATCCTGCGGAAAAGCAACCGGGGTGCGCGGCTGCCTGCCCTCGACAAGCGCGGGGAATTCGGCAATATAAGCATCGGTGGTTCCGCAACAGCCGCCTATTATATTAACAAGCCCCTCGTCGATATATTCTTTCACACACAAAGCCATTTGCTCCGGTGTCTGGTCGTAGCCGCCAAGTGCATTGGGCAGGCCGGCATTGGGGTAGGCACTAACGTAGCATGGTGCAATGTCCGACAACTGTTTTATGAATGGTTTCATCTGTTCTGCGCCAAACGAGCAGTTAAGTCCTATGGACAATATATTTCGGTTCATGACAGATGCCATAAAAGCCTCTATGGTCTGCCCCGAAAGAGTACGTCCTGCGGAATCGGCCACAGTGAGCGACAGCATCAACGGGACATCCCGACAACAACGACGCATCACCTCGCCGGCTGCATATATAGCCGCCTTGGCGTTCAAGGTATCGAATATCGTTTCGCACAGCAAAGCATCCACGCCGCTTTCGACAAGAACAGTCATCTGCGCCATATATGCCGATGCCAAGGTGTCGAAGGTCAGGTTGCGCATTGCGGGATTTTCCACGTCGGGGCTTATGGAGCAGGTTCTGCTTGTCGGGCCTATCGAGGCAACCACATAACGCGGTTTCTCGGGTGTGGAATATTTTTCGGCCACACTGCGCGCCAGCCTCACTGCCGCTCTGTTCATCTCGTCGCACAGATGTTCACAGCCATATTCGGCTTGGGATATCACGTTGGCATTGAATGTATTGGTTTCTATTATATCGGCACCCGCCTGCAAGTATTTTTCGTGTATCTCGCTCACTATGTCGGGGCGTGTGAGTGTCAGTATATCGTTGTTGCCTTTCAGCAACACGCCATGCTGTCCAAAACGGTCGCCGCGGAAATCATCCTCGACGAGCCCATACCTTTGTATCATTGTTCCCATTGCTCCGTCGAGCACAAGGATACGCTGTTTTAATGCCTCTGCTATGTTCATAATAAAAAAATGTAACGGTGTGTCATAATACTCCACATTGCATTGCCAAGCATTTTGCACACACCTTGCTGCGCTGTTTCGGAGCATGGTTGTTCCTACACAGCCTCACGTTTATTTGTCAATATATTCTTCTTATTCTATCCATTTCGCGTTTGTCGTCACGCTCTTTTATGCTCTCGCGCTTGTCATATTCGTGTTTGCCTCGCGCAAGCGCAATAACAAGTTTTGCAAGCCCTTTTTCGTTTATATACAGACGCATGGGTACAATGGTAAATCCCGGATTTTTCACCGCTTGCTGCAATTTGCGCAATTCCTTGCGTTCCAGCAACAATTTACGGTCGCGTCGTGCCGTATGGTTGTTGTATGAGCCATAGAAATATTCGGCCACGTGCATATTTTTCACCCATAGCTCGCCTGCTATGAACGTGCAATAGGTATCGACCAAGCTCGCACGCGACTGCCTTATGGATTTTATTTCGGTGCCGGTGAGGACTATTCCCGCGGTGTACGACTCTATCACATGGTAGTCGAACGCGGCACGTCTGTTTTTTATATTTACGTTACAAATTCTTTTCTCCATACATTATTATATATTAACCGACAGCAACGATATTCCTTTGCCCAGAACAACGGGAATGAATATTATCATCAACGACACAAGCATGGTATATCCCAAACGACGTTCCTCGGGCACGCGCAACAGCACCGCTGCCCCGTCCCACACAATTTTCACAGTGTAGAATTGTGCTATCCATCCTATTATTCTGAAACTCGGGAACAGCCCCAAGCATAAGTCGAGCAGCAACACCACAACCATCGAATAGCCCGTCAGCAGGTCGGTCTTGGTGCGGTCCACTTCGTCGCCCACATATTGCAACGACAAACGCGACACCAAAAACGAGGATAAATGGTAGGTGCAAAAAAATGTAAAGAACATCACCACCACGCGCACTATCGCAGGATAGAGACTCTCGCCACTAAATCCGCTGCCCAACATAATACCCAAAAATGTCGATAAACAAGCTAATAATATCATAGGATACAGGAACTCGCTTGTCATAACGGCCCTGTTTCCCATGCGGGAAACAAACTTCCACGCCATAGCCGGCTGCGTTATCAGCAGGATGACGTTTCTAAGAAGTTGTTTCAGTTTCATAGTGTTTGTCGTATCAGTTTCTGAAAGGATTGGCTATTTTTCCTCCAATTATACTACCCTCTTTCAGTGTATTATCTTCGTTGTCAATATAATTCAGTTTTATTTTGGTAACCAAAGTGTCGGCACGCATTATATCGCTTTGTTGTGCCGATTCAAGCATTGGGATAGATGTTCTTAAATCGTAACAGAGCAGTTTGCTTGCCTCGATGTCGCCGGCAACATATTTTGCCAACACCGACAAATGCAGCGTGTCGCTATCGTAACCCGTTACAACCATTTTGAAATCGGGTTCGGCGCCGTTGCCCCTGTATGCCACCTTGATATTCTGATATTTTCTCCATGCCCAGAATGCTCCATAATAGGCTTCTACCTCCAAATTCACCGGCAACGAATACTCTTGCTCATCCACATCAGCTGTGTCCGACAGAGCCAACACCGGGATTTGCTCTATCACCTCGCCTATCTCGTAGCGCGCACTGCCCATGCCCAACATGTTATCTACAAAAAAGTTTATGCGCATCCATCCACGGTCGCCACTTTGCAAACCCATCGCATCGGCATTTTTTACAACATAAAACGTATCGGATAGTTCGGGATAAGCCCTATTCCCCTCAATGGTAAATATAGCCTGTGTATAGCCTTCGGTGGTGTCATTGGCATCGTCACACGAAACCGCACCCATCAACACTGCACACACCCCAAAAACAACTGATAAAAACTTTCTCATCATTCAATAAATTAATCTACAATATAAAAATACTACAACTTGCTCACAGAGCATAATACGGCACAAATTTACAAACAAAATCATAAATTACCCCCTTTTAAACCAATTATCGCCTATTTATTATAGTTTTTTAGCATGTAACGCTATAAAATCATATTTTTTCCCTTTAAAATTTGACAATAAGATTTAAATTCCTATCTTCGCAAATTGAAAAAAGTTTAAAAACAGTTTCACACATTTAAACATAACGATTATGGTTTATTCACACGAAGTAGAAAACATGTGTGTTGTGAAAAAAGGTCCCAATCATGGTCCGGCACCTATCCCCGAAGAGGGCAAATGGGTAAAGGCAAAAGAGATTGTTGACATTTCCGGTTTCACACACGGTATTGGTTGGTGTGCTCCCCAACAGGGTGCATGTAAATTGTCTCTCAACGTCAAGAACGGCGTCATCCAAGAGGCTCTTGTCGAGACTATCGGTTGCTCGGGTATGACACACTCGGCAGCTATGGCATCGGAGATACTCCCCGGAAAGACAATTTTGGAAGCCCTTAACACCGACCTTGTTTGCGATGCCATCAACACCGCAATGCGCGAGCTATTCTTGCAAATCGTTTACGGTCGCAGCCAGTCGGCTTTCTCCGAGGGCGGTCTCATCGTAGGCGCAGGCCTCGAAGACCTTGGTAAAGGCCTTCGCAGCCAGACAGGTACACTGTACGGCACACTTGCAAAAGGTCCTCGTTATTTGGAAATGGCCGAGGGTTATATCACACGCCTCGCTTTGGACAAGAACGACGAGATTTGCGGTTACGAATTTGTAAATTTGGGCCAGCTGATGGAAGAGATCAAGAAAGGCACCGACGCCAACGAAGCAGTAAAGAAACTCACCAAGACATACGGTCGTTTCTCGCAAGAGGCAGGTGCAGTTAAATACATTGACCCACGTAAAGAATAAGGAGGAACAGCTATGATAAGACCAGTTAAATTTGAAAGTCAAGACCGTCGTATCAAGCAGATCCTTGCTGTATTGAACGAGAACGGTATCGCTAGCATCGAAGAGGCTAACGAAATATGCGAGCAGTATGGTATCGACCCCTACAAAACATGTGAGGAGACACAGCCCATCTGTTTCGAGAACGCAAAATGGGCATACGTAGTAGGTGCAGCCATCGCACTGAAAAAAGGTTGTAAAAATGCAGCCGACGCAGCCGAGGCCATCGGTTTGGGTTTGCAAGCATTCTGCATCCCCGGTTCAGTAGCCGACGACCGCAAGGTAGGTATCGGTCATGGTAACCTTGCAGCCCGCCTATTGCGCGAAGAGACAAAATGCTTCGCATTCCTTGCAGGCCACGAGTCATTTGCAGCAGCCGAGGGTGCCATCAAAATTGCAGCCAAAGCCGACAAAGTACGTAAAGAACCCTTGCGTTGCATCCTCAACGGATTGGGCAAAGACGCAGCGCAAATCATTTCGCGCATCAACGGTTTCACATACGTACAAACCGAATTCGACTACTTCACAGGCGAGCTGAAAGTAGTTCAGGAAATAGCATATAGCGACGGTCCCCGTGCCAAAGTACGTTGCTACGGCGCCAACGACGTTCGCGAAGGCGTTGCCATCATGTGGAAAGAGGATGTTGACGTATCTATCACAGGTAACTCAACCAACCCCACACGTTTCCAACACCCCGTTGCAGGTACATATAAGAAAGAGCGCATCCTTGCAGGCCGCAACTACTTCTCGGTAGCATCGGGCGGTGGTACAGGACGTACACTCCACCCCGATAACATGGCAGCAGGTCCCGCTTCATACGGTATGACCGACACTATGGGCCGTATGCACTCAGATGCTCAGTTCGCAGGTTCTTCATCGGTTCCCGCACACGTGGAGATGATGGGCTTCCTCGGCATCGGTAACAACCCCATGGTTGGTGCAACTGTTGCTATCGCAGTGGATATCGCAACTGCACTCAACAAGTAATTAAATAGATAATTACATATTATAATCTCCTGTAACTTAAATAGTTGCGGGAGATTATTTTATATAGATATGACCGCCTTGTCATAATTTGGGGCCGTATGCACTCAGATGCTCAGTTAACAATGTTTTCCTCCTTCTCGCACACGTGGAGATGATGGGCTTTCTCGGCATAGATAACAACCCCATGGTTGGTGCAACTGTTGCTATCGCAGTGGACATCGCAACTGCACTAAACAAGTAATTAAATAGATAATTACATATTATAATCTCCTGTAACTTAAATAGTTGCGGGAGATTATTTTATAGATACGACCGCCTTGTCACATTTTGGGGCCGCATGCACTCAGATGCTCAGTTAACTATGTTTTCAGGCATATCGCGCAAAAAAAGTTGGTTACAACCCGAGAACGACAACCTGAAAGCATATTTACGACAATACACCCACGACACAGGCACATTCAGCAGCATCTACCCCACCTTCGACACATAACACAGTAGCTGCTCATATTCACACCCGCCATCACAGTCCTTGCCAAAGGGAATAGAATGGCGGCTTTTTTTATACCCTATCAAAAGCCAAAAACCGCCCTAACTTTGCAGCAACAAAAAAAACGAAAAACGCTCATTGAAACAATTGTACCCCACCTGCAAGCGGGCAGGAAAATAAAAACCGGCAAACAAAAAACCACCAAAAAACAGAAACAGGAAAGTGTTTTTTGCATTGTTTAGACCTTTTAACTACATTCGAGTCAGACCTCGAAAATAGACTGCACACGCAGTGAAAATCAAAGCTAAATTTGTTTTTTCGCTCGTTTGTGTATATCTTTACCGTAACCGGCGAAAATAGCCTGCACTCGCTTTGAAAAATATTCAAGCAAGCTTGATATTTTTCGCTCGTTTGTTACTATTTTTGCATTGTTCTTGTAGTAATAACCCACAGGAGCAGACATATTATTAAAAGGTGTTATTGAAATTATCTTCATTCGTGAAATTCTCGCAAAATTTCTAAGTCGCGAAGATAATGGGCAATAGCACCACATCCTTTGTATGCACTGCTATGTTAATATAGCATACGGCATATTATTTGGTGTGGTCTATTGTCTTTATCAGCGACTAAGGCAATGCGAGAAGCCTAACGGGTGTGGTAAAGACAAAAGTTCCCACACTTATTTTTTTATTAACAGCCCTCTTCGGGGAATTGGGAGGGCGTATTACTACTATGCCAATACAGTTTGACAAGGCAAATAAAATTGAACAGGAATAAGATAATAAACCATGTTTACATATTGTAAAGGAATACTATTTTAGTTCTCAAACAAGAGATTACAGGTGTACACAATGCGGTGCAACATTCACAGAAGCAGAAGTAAACCTAATTAAGTTAAACAATAACTCTTTAACATCTGAATAGTCATGGCAAATTTCCCTATAAACAAATTATCGGAAGATGATATAAATAAAGCATATAGATTTATTTATCTTTTTGAGAAAGAAATACATTCAAAATATGGTACATTTAATTTTAATGATAAAAGCATTGAATATTTCTGCAAACAATACAAGATAAATAAAAAAGTAAAACGAAACAGTAAACCATCTGATAATTATTTCTGGTTTGATACCGTTAAAATTACTGGGGCACCTAAAAATGATTTTGCCCATAATCTATTAAGGCATATTAGGAACGCAATGTCTCATGGTAATTTTAAGAAAGGTAAAAGCAAAAAAGCTTTTTATACGTTTGAGGATTATAACAAAACAGGAACCCAAACAATGTATGGTAAAATTAATGCGGACTTATTTTGGAAGTACCTAAATATTGTTTTACATACTTCTCCATTAATAGACAAGAAAATTAACTTTAAATAAAAATTTTTATGGACAGATTCATATACTTAAACAAAGAGGAGAAATTAGCAATACTAAAAATAATAATTGATATAAATAATTATTACGAATATAAACTTAAAGCTGATAAATACATCAATGACGTGGCATCATTTTTTAAGCTACCTAATGGAATAACAGAAGCCTATATCATGCCAATATCCAAAGCAAAAGAGATCTTGAAGAAAAGTTTTAAAGATAAGGCTAGTAGAAAACTGGAATTCATGCAGGATATTTTAAGTGATTTGCTTGGAAAGTCAGATTGGGGAGTATGTGGACGCATTAAAGCTTATTGGAAAGAAGTGGATAAAGAATTAGACCTGCTAGAAAATGAAAAAGATGATGAGATTAGGAAAAAGAAAAAAGAAGAAATATTCGATGAATTTTATGATAATATAAAAGAATTTAATTATATAGATGATTTCATAGAAGAGTGGAATTATGTTTTTAAGTTATTAGGAAAAGAAATATTACCAAGAGATGAAATCGAATATATTTTAAAATATGAAGCATGGGAAGATAGGGATACAGATACTTATTACTTTAAAATTTGGACATTAATTAACGATGATACTACGATTAATTCACCTAAACCTGATGAAAAGCCAAAAGCAACTACAAAAGAAATAGAGAATACAAATAACACATCAGATATTAATTCTGTAAAAGACGAATTACGAAAAAAGATAAAAGCAGAATTACTTAAAGAGATTAAAGACGACTTGCGAAAAGAATTGAAGGATGAGTTATTAAAAGAGTTAAAAGATATTGTACAAGGAGAAATAAAAAACGCATTACATAAAGAAATGAAGGACATTGCTCACAATAATTTTAATGAAACATTATATAAAGACATATGAGTTTAATTGATTTTCTAAAAAACATGTTGAATTCTCTCTTAGATGGTTCATTTGAAAGAGTGAGAATAATCAACGAAATGAATAAAGGTTTTAAGCAACTATTTTATTCCGGAGCAATCAATCGTTTATGCCATGTTTCTATTTCAGCAGGAGACCCCGATTTTGTACATGAAATGAGTTCTATGTCATTTAGAAGTGGATTCAAGATAGGCATTGAAAATGACTTGAATTTAGAGATGTCAGAAGTAATGGAATTGTCTAAATACATTTTATCCAATACAGCTTTTATACGCCAACTCATGGCTATGGGGTTCGACACGCTGATTATACAAGGTTTGAACAATGGCAAAGGACGAAAATTTTCTTTAAAAGCTTATGCCAAATTGAATAACTATTTCATTGAATAATTTATGTTTAGTTGGTTTAAAAGGCTATTTTTGTCACGCAGGCAAAAAAAAGAAGCACTTGCAGAGAGCGTAAATATTGTAGAGAGCATTGCAACAGCAAAATCTTTGCATAAAGAGCTTATTCGAATAGCTCATCCCGATAAAAATCCCCAAAAAGTTGACCTTGCACAAGAGTTGACAGAACTGATAAATAATAATAGATACAACAATCGGGAATTATTAAGGCTGAAAGAACGTGTTGAGAAAGAACTAATAAAACATAGCCTGGATGAATGAGAAAGTTTTTCAAGGGAGTTGGAATATTCTTTGCCATACTGATAATCGTTGCGCTGTCAGTAATGCTATATGCAAATTGCAGCAACTACACCTATGACAAGGACAAAACTGTGAAATACCTCACAGAGAACGCAGAAACTAAGTCAAGGACGTGGTGTGCATGGTACGTGATGCGTGCCTTGAATGCAGGTGGTTGCCCGGCATACCTATTACCGGCATACGGTTATTCGTGGCTTATTCCGCAAATGGATTTTGTAGAAGTGAGCAAGAAGAGCTATGCTCCGCAAAAGGGCGACATAATCGTTTTCCCTGCTGTGGGAAAGCATATTTGGGGACATAAATGTTCCGTCGTCGCAAGCAACGCTTATTTCGCGTTGCCGCTGTAAGAAATATTCAAGCAAGTTTGATATTTCTCGCTCGTTTGTTGCAATTTTTGTAAAAATAAATAAATAGTATTATGAAAAACTTATCACCACTATTAGCGTGCTTTGTCGCTCTCTTATCCTGTAGCAATCAGAATAGTGCAAACAAAGTAAACGACACAAACCCAAATGAAAATATTGAGGCTGTTTCTAATGAACAGACAACCTCTATTGTTACTGACACCTTGATTTCTGACACGACAGAAATATACACCGAAACGTCTCAAGACATTCGTTTTGCAGGATGGGAACATGAGCAATGGATAGATAATGAATACATCCGCACAGTGCGAAAATTTATAGATGCATATAATAATGGAGAGATTGAGGATGCCAGTCTTGACGAGTACAAAGATTACATAAAAGGTAAATTTGTAATCGGAGATATAAAACCCAGCATTATGGGGGGAGGTGCATTTATATATATTATATTCTTAGATTATCCAGAAAAAATCTTTACAACGATGGTAAATAGTTCGATAGATGAAGAAACTAAGGAGGTTTATGACTATTGCTGTATGGGATTGAAATTGGAAGATTATGAATCGGGTTATACACAAGAGGATATAAAAAGATTCTTGAAAGAACATCCGGAGCACAAGATGTGGTAAACTTATAGTAAAAACAGGAATTATTAACTGTAAAAGAACAAAAACTATGACCACTAACAAGCAGGACTATTGCAAAAACAACATTTGCAAAAAAAACAATCTTGACCGTTTTGTTGAGGCTCAAGAAAAGGATTATCATACAGCTTTACAAGAAATTCGTTCTGGCAAGAAACGAACCCATTGGATATGGTACATTTTCCCGCAGTTGAAAGGGCTGGGGGAAAGTATGTACTCTCAACGCTACGGAATAAAAGATTTGTATGAAGCTAAAGCGTACTTGAATCACCCCGTACTTGGTGAGAGATTACGTGAAATTACAACTGTTTTCCTTAATTTGAAAGGAGCAAAAGCAGAAGAGGTGTTGGGGTTTTTGGATGCAATGAAAGTCTGTTCCTGCATGACTTTATTCAACGAAGTGGCGGAAGATGACCTGTTTCGCAAAGTTATAGACCGCCATTATAACGGATTAGCAGATAAAAAGACATTAGCTATTCTGGGCAAATTGGATATTAAGCTCTTATACGGTGCTATATCGGGTGATATAATTGGTTCTAAATATGAGTTTTTTCCGTACAAGGACACTGATTTCCCATTATTTTCTAACGAATATTCAGACTACACTGATGATACGGTTATGACCGTAGCCAACGCCGATTGGTTAATTACAGGAAAAAGTTTGCTTAATGTTATGAGGGATTACGGTAAACGCTATCCAACAGCAGGCTATGGTGGGATGTTCAAAAATTGGTTGAGAGAAGAAGAACCAAAACCATACAATAGTTTTGGTAATGGTTCGGCTATGCGTGTAAGCCCTGTCGGCTGGGCTTTCGATACGTTAGAAGAAACTTTAAAAGCTGCTAAACAAAGCGCCGAGGTTACTCATAATCATCCGGAGGGAATCAAAGGAGCGCAAGCTACTGCAGCTTGTATCTTTATGGCTCGCACAGGAAAAAGTAAACAGGAAATCAAGGAGTATATAGAAAAGGAATTCGGTTATAATCTTAATCGTACTTGTGATGAGATACGAGTCGTTTATCGCTTTGATGAGAGTTGTCAAGGCACTGTTCCCGAATCTATAATCGCTTTCTTAGAAAGTACAGATTTTGAAAGTGCTATTCGCTTGACTGTTTCGCTTGGTGGAGATGCTGATACAATGGGGGCTATCACAGGTGGTATTGCAGAAGCTTTTTATGGCGGTGTGCCAAATCATATCAGAAAAGAAGTTTTAAAACGTTTACCTAACGAGTTTATAGATGTAATGCAGAGATTCTATCATAAATTTGTGTCCCACAACACACAAAAGCATGATTAATAAATTTGAGTGGAAAGAAAATTATATTGCCGAAAACGCCATCTTGGAATACGTCAGCCTGATGGTGTCCAAATGAACATCGAAAAAACGACTGCACTCGCTGTAAAAAATATTGAAGCAAGCTTCATATTTTTCGCTCGTTTGTTTGTATTTTTGCAGAAGGAACAAATTGACAACAGCCACACACTATGGGAAGAAAAAAATTCTCGGAGCACGAGATTGCTATAATACGCAAATTATTGGGTAGCAAGATGTCGAGCAAGCGCGGGCAACAGAAAATGATACGTCACACACTGCGCACAGTGTTCGAATTCAACATATCCGATTTTAATATTCAAGGCAAGGCATTCGGGCCCAACGACCTCGATGAGTGCGTGCGCAGGGGCCGCATCCAAATACTCGACGATGCCACCATCGAAGCCATGAAAATTCGTCATGCCGAAAAAAAGCAACACGACGAGGCATTGCGACAAGCCGAAGCCATTGCCAACGGCGAAGCTATCGATTGGCAAGAAGTTCTTAAAGAATGGAACGAATATTATTCCCAAGAAAACAACGAATAGCCAGCTCCGAATAACACATATTGCCCACCCCCAAAGCAAGCCCTACCTATAATTAGAGCTATTTTTCGTCTTTACTCTTTTTATATTCAGCAAGTTCCTTGCCAAGTGCGTTTACAGCCCAACAAACTATTGCCACGTCATCAAGTAGGCCCAAAGCCAAAATAAAGTCAGGGACAAAATCCATAGGAGAAACTACATAAATAACAGCAGCAACAGCAAGCAATATACTTGTCCTATTAACAATCCTATATTTTCCGCGGAAAGTATCATTTATAAAGGAAATAAGCAACACGACATCATCGCGCACACCGGCAAGTCCCCTTTTTGTTGAATAAAGCGTAGCAGCAGCAAGCAAGCCTTTCATCTTATCAGGTTTTTTCATATACCCCTCTGCTTTTGAAAAGAACTTAGATTTCTTAAATTTTTCTATTATATCCATATCCACCGGTATATTTAAGAGAAAAACAATTCTATTCCCCTTCTCGCGAATATAGAACAAACGAGCGAGATATACAAAGCCTGCTTTGATTTTTTTACAGCGGCAACGCGAAATAAGAGTACAGAGTACAGATAAAAGAGTACAGATGATAGATGATAGATGATAGAGTATTTAGTTAACTTCGTTGATTTTCGGCGGCGTTCGGCATAGTACAAGTAAATTTGTCCTCTGCGCTCACTTGCACGAAAATTTTCCCTCGCTGGTGAGGGAGTGGCAGCGACGTAGTCGATGACGAGGGAGTGGAAACGAGAGGAAAAGCAGAAAGTAGAAAGAAAAAAAGTAGAAATAGCAAAGAGAATAATGGCTTGCTGTTGTTTTTGTCAACTCCCTCCGCATTAGTCATCCGACTAATGCTCGTCCCTCTTCAAAGCGGGACAATTATATTGCTTATACAAAATCCCTACAAAACGCATACCCCTGCACCCACACGCAACGAGGGACAATTATATTGCTTTCCACCCACCAAACATTTGTAAAATTCTCCCTCGCCGGAGAGGGAGTGGCAGCGACGAAGTCGATGACGAGGGAGTGGAAACAAGTGGAAAAGCAGAAAGTAGAAAGAAAAAAGTAGAAATAGCAAAGAGAATAATCGCTTGCTGTTGTTTTTGTCAACTCCCTCCGCATTAGTCATCCGACTAATGCTCGTCCCTCTTCGAAGAGGGACAGCTATTTTTGTTTATACAAAATCCCTACAAAACGCATACCCCTGCACCCACACGCAACGAGGGACAATTATATTGCTTTGCTTTATACCACCAAACAATTGTATAAAAATTCCAACTATAACAAAGCAGGGTCTTAGTTTTTAACTAAGACCCTGCTTGAAAAAAGTGGCGATGACCTACTCTCCCACAACTAAATGCAGTACCATTGGCGCTGTCGGGCTTAACTTCTCTGTTCGG
>JAFQBG010000018.1 GCA_017416705.1 Bacteroidaceae bacterium | reverse complement strand
TTTTTCTTCTATTGCCGTACTCTTCAAATGGCAATAACTCATAAGCCGATGTGTGAACTGAATGTGTCATAACTGTATGCTTTTAATTGATGATTAATGTTTATGCACTGCGCTTTCGCTATCGAGATTTTTTATGTGCATACAAGGGCAACACGGTAAGGATATAGCCTCACAAGGATTATAGGAAAAATTTACCCGACGGGCAGAAAGAAATTGTTTGGTAAAGCGACAAAAAAAAAGAGCGACAAAGAATTTTCAATTATTCCTTATCACTCTGCCTGTCCTTGTGAATATCCTTAAGAGTGTTTTACTTTGCTTACGCGAAAGTAAAAGGCGGCTCGGTAATGTCTATTCAAATAAATTTGATAGCCGCAACACTCGCCTGTTGCTACCTTCGCACCGAAAAAAGCCGTAGCAGGAAGTATTGCAGTGCTGTTAATCATCTAAAAGCAAGCAGTGGCACATCGCACATCGGCTGTTGTTGCCAAGAAGAGGCAGGCAATAAATACAAGAAACCCCTACAACGCAGGTTGCAGGGGCTCTGAACTCAATATGTAATATCACAACGCTTTTATAAGTTTTTCAAACACATCAAGATCTCTTGTTATATATTGTCCAAAACTTTCTCCTGTGCAAAGCCACATACTGTGGCAAATGCAACGATTAAGGTTAAAAATAGTTTTTTCATAGGTGTCACACAATATACATCATTCTTATTCCTTCTCCAGTTCCTCTTTAAGTACGCTTAACATATTGGAATGCCGTCTCAAGTCGTTTCGCAATGAGTAACTGCCATCCCTGTTCACGAGCACATACGACGGTATGCCGTCAATGTCGAACATTTTGCTTGTCAAATAATCCCATTGTGCGTCACTGACGCGATAATGCACACCTTTGATACCGGTAATCATATTGGAATAAGTCCCAATGGGCGAGGTTTCGTTTGCAATATACACCCATACAAGGTCATCACTTGAGAGTTGCCCGGTCTTGTGTGGTTCTATCTCTTTTATTGCATTACGGCAGGGACCGCACCATGTATTCCAGAAGTCAACCAGCACCACCTTGCCTTTATGGGGAGCAATTATGGCATGGAACAGTGCTTCGGGGGCAATACCCTCCACATGCTCCAAATCTTGACTGCTCTTTGCTATTGCTTCTCTTGTATGGCGAAGAATATCCTCGCACATATCGGCATAGAACGGATTGCTCCAGGAGCGCATTGTTTGCAGTTCACAATCGGTAAGTTCATTCTTATAGGCTTTCCCCACAGCCTCTAAGGCTGCGCCCCAGCAAGCAAGCGTACTGTCTGTGCTGCCGGACTGCATTTTCTGTGCCGCTTTTGCAACCTCCTCACTTCTGTAATTCATCAGCAGCCATGGATTCTCGATGTCAACACATGCGAACATGCGTGCATAATGCTCAGGCAATATCGGGTCGTGCTTATAACCTGCAGGAACACTGCTTTCACGTTCCGCCCAGCGCCTAAAGTCTTGGTTGAGAAAAATGAGACAGGTATTGAATGCATCAGCCTTGCATATCTCCTTTGCCCAGGAACCGGACTTTTGTGCATGGGCATGCTCGCACACGGCGCGGTAGAAATCTATTAGTGCGCCGGTAAATTCATCGGCAGTCATATCGTAGCGGATGAGTTCACCTATATGCAAGGAATCGGGCAATGCTATCACATCTTCGGAGTCACGGTTGTTCAGCGCATCATATACACTTCCTTTGGTCCAGCACCCCTTTACTGCAAGGTTCTTGTAGTTCTCATAATTGTACTGCAATGTCTGGTTGATGTAGGCAAGGTTCACATAAAGGTCTACTGTTTCATTAGGCGCAATAAAGAACTCCCCATACCCGCAGCCATTGACAACGGGAAAAGCACATCCTGTGCCATATTGCATGAATGTTACGCTGCCTGTACCTGTTGCCGGGTCTATCTCAACATCAATGCTACGCTGCCCCTCAAACATAGAGTTTACAGGAAATACAATGTCGGTGACGCATCCCTCTCGATAGCCCATCAGGTGGATATTTACCGTTGTCTCTCCAAATGTGTAGGCATACTCCGGTGTGTCACTTGCCTCTTTGGAGGTATGCTTCAGTTCACGCGGCAACCCCGTGGGGTTAGCCACATCCTTTTTTCCGGTAAGGTCAATGCCGTACATACGCCAACCATTTTTTGCATCGGCGTCAATAAAATCAAACTCACTGCATGCATTGGGCAGTGGCTCAAAGATTAGCGTAAAGCATGAATCACCATCTTCTGGCATAAATAGCTCCTTGCCAGGCTCAACACCCTTACTGCCAATCAACTCATATTCCTTATTTTGAGCTATAAGATGGATGCTTGGAGATACTTTAATCCAGTGTTCAGGATCATTGAAACCACGTACTGTCAGCACTGTAGCAGTATCGGTCAGTTCCACCTTCTCAAAGACCAGCATTCTTGTGTTTGATGCACCCACAAGTGGAAACCTTACCACCCTGTTTGAACTACTACACGCCCACAGCAATACTGCAGTGGCAAATGCAACGATTAAGGTTAAAAATAGTTTTTTCATAATTATTTTCGCATAATTGTCCATTACTCCAAACATTTATTTATTTCATTAATCAATGCATCTAAATATTGTGGGAACGGCGCATCGGAACTGACCAACTTTCCGTTCTTGTCAAAGAGCATGAATGTGGGGAACCTTGTGACTCCCAACAGTCGCTCAATAGACTCCTGCTGCTCATAAGGCAGATTATAATGGAATATATTATCACCGTAAAGCCCCAGTTTCTTTACAATCACCTGGCGGACATCTTCGGGGGTATTGTTCGCAAAATAGAGATAGACGACATCCTTGCCTTTAAGTTCATCCTTGACCGCTTGCATATGTTTCAGCTGTTCCTTGCACGGTCCGCACCACGAACCCCAGAAATCGGCATATACCACCTTTCCGCGATGTGGTTCAAGGATTGTTGCAAGCAATGAATCGGCAACAAGGGTCTCAGGGGTAAGGTCGGCATAATTACGCAAATACCTTACTTCAAGTTCTCCGGCTTCCAAGCGACGGAGATAATTGTTCTGTTCAACAATCACCTGTGCAGGAGCGAAATCTTCAAGCCCCTCCATTGCTGCCGATATTATGGTATCATTTACAGACTTCTCTTCCGATGCAAGCTGATTATACGTAAGCAAAGAAATTGCATATTTGCAATCCTCGGCAGGCAGGTGCAAATCCTCAACGACGCGACGAGTCTTCATAATATCGCCAATCAACATACAGTTCTGCTTATTCCACAAAGGCAGAGTATCGACCTTGTACTTTTCGCATATCTGTGTATAGCGTTTGTCCACAGACTCAAGCCTTTCCACTCTTTTCTTCGCGCTTATGGTATCGCCGACTTTATCCATCGCCAAAGCCAGTTTCAGACTTGTAAGGTATTCGTACTCATCTAAAGTTCTTTTCTCTTTTCTGCTCAGGTTGATGACACCCAACCGATCCTGTTCAAGCAATGCGGCTTTGTCGGGCCAATTGATCCGTACTCCCAAGCCGTTCTTATCGCAATAACTCACATAACTCTTCAACATGTATGTAGTGTACCTTCCCAATGTAAGCGGGTTAGGAATATCGGTTGACAGTTCTTTTACAAGCATAATCAAGTCTTCGGGAGCTTCTTCCAGTTTGCGTCTCCTGAGCATACTCCACATTGCATCCAATTGCTCTGCCTTTATATTGGTCCTGTAAAAATATGCAGCCCTTTCATCAAAGCCCGGGTGCTCTTCGATATATTTCTGCAGGCGTATAAGATGGCGTTTTAGAGTACCTTCGGTATATTTATAAAAAAGACTGAGTGGCGACAGATTATATGAAACCGGCGAATCATATATTCCGTTCTCTCTGTCATAGCTGTAATATTCCATAATACTCTTCTGCAAGACAGTATCACTCACCATTATTTCAGGCACGCTATTGTTGCCGTCATAAATGACCTTTACTGTATCACCGGGCCAAGCCAGCACAGGATATGCTTTTCTACCGACCTTAAGGTAGAAACATGTAGCATTGAATACAGGGAATGTGTATGTGAAATCATCTGTGAATTCGCTATCCCTATCCTCGAAACCAAATGGATTGAAGAGAACAACAGGCTCATTGCTGTTTCTAATTTCACACTCCACCCTTATGCTGTCATGTACGTAATTACCAATAAAGGGCGATTGTGTCATCTTGCCCCATTTCTTGTCTTTACCGATTACCTCTTTCAGGCTGTATTCTTTCAATGATACGCCTTTCAGGTTCCAACCGCTCTTGCCACCGTCGAAATCAAAAGAATGGTCTTCCGTGTCCAATGGCTCAAAATGGAGGACTCCTTTCATAAAGCCACTTAGTGGCATGCTTGTCGCCTGCCCAATCTCTACGCCCTCGCTACGCAATAGCTTATAGTGCTTGCCAGTCGTGTTACCGACAAGCACGGCATCCGCATCGACGGTTATGTTGTCAACTGCATAAAAATAGACCTCAAGAACAGTAGCTTCCTTATCGGCAACGACCTTTGAAATATCAAAGAATCGGGTATTGATAGTCTCGTAGTAGGGATATTCTACCGTTATGCTCTCCTGCGCAATGCCACAAACGGTGGCAAATGCAACGACAAGGGTTAAAAATAGTTTTTTCATATTATTTATTCAAATTTTACTCCTATGATAAAATAATGCGGAGAATCTTTCAACAGCTCACTTGTCATATCTGGCGAGAGTTCACTATCGCCACAAAAACGATAATACTCGCAATCGGCATCCCACCAAGCTGAGCCATACATCAAAAGCGGAATAAATTTTCCTTTTTCAAATATCTCCAATTTAAACGGACGCAGATAATAGTTGAGTCTGCGGTGAGATTTATCTACACGGTTGTCGCGTAAAATCATCCACGACGAAAAGCTACCGATACTTTCTGTTCCTGTCAGTTCGAAACTCACCTGTTGGATAGAGTCATTAAAGAGAGGAGTGAATGATATATTAAGTTTGGTCGCCAAGCGGTAAATATCATTCTCTTCGTCGTAGGCACTCCCTTTATCTTTTATTCTGCGTTGTGCGTCCTCGTCAAATTCACTTATCTTGAGCAAAGTAGATATTAGAGCTTCGTTGGCATATTTGCTTTCGACCTCTTCACCTTTTACATACTCGAGCACGGTTAAAGTTGCCAAGGAAGCAACATCTTTTAGCGAGGATATATCGTAGCTAAACACATTATATCCTGCTTCGTTAAACAAAGGGAGATAATCTTCAAAGGTTGCATTCTTTTTCACAATCTCCTGTGCAAAGCCACACAGGGTGGCAAATGCAACGATTAGGGTTAATATAAGTTTCTTCATATCGTTTCATTATTGTCCCATAAAAATTAAGGACGAGTTATACATTAAATAAATTAGGCCTATTAAAGCCGAATCGGTCTTTGTCATATTGAAATTTAGTTTTGTCAAAGAGGTCTTTCAAGTGTGTTTTGTCAGTAAGCGAAATGCTTAAAATCTGCAAGATTTCATATATGCTTCTCTCCAGTTTCATGTCGTTCTTGACGATAGTAACTAACAGATAAGTACAGATGGCAACATAGATTTGTATTCTGACGGCATTCTCGGTTGTACCCCAAAACTTCTTAATCTTAAGGTGCTGCTTTAGCCATTTGAAGAACAGCTCTATCTGCCAACGGTTCTTGTAGAGTTCTGCAACCAATGAAGAAGAAATATGAGTTGTATTCGTGAGAAAAATAAACTCGCGTTCTTGCTCCTCATCAAAGAAACGTACCAATCTTAATTGTTTGGGGTAGTCCTTTGTTGCTTTGTACTCTGTAAACTCAATAATGCAGTCCGAGAATACTCTTTAGGTAGTCGGCGTTTCCACTTGACAATTCTATATTGTACGTTTTTCTTTGCTCGGACAACGAAGTATGCTCCTATCTGATGTATGCTGAACAATTGAGAAAACTTGTTGTAAGCACGGTCAAATATGTAGTAGGAGCCTGTTTCGTAAGGTATTTCGCTCATTGCTTTGGAATCGTGAGTCGATGTAGTTGTTATATGGAAGAAGGTCGGAATTTGTGTTTCCACATCGTATAAAGTATGTACCTTGATACCGCCTTTCTTCTTTCTGAACTTCGCCCACCAGAAGACTTCAAGACACAAGTCAATGGTGGTTGAATCAAAAGCATATACATTGCCATCAAGTTTGAAGATGTCAACGCTGCTTTTCTTTTGCACCTCGCTTACAAGATAGAAAGCATATTCCTCGAATATGCGGTAGTCTCTATCCTGATTAGTTCGTGCAAGCGATGATTTCGAAACATTCCTGCCCATACCCAAGTGGTAACATTTGGAGTGATGGGCTTCGAGCGCAACAATTAAATCACGTAGGCTTTCTCGGTTGGAGAGTTGTCCGAACATCATTGCAAGGAACTGGTTCCAACAGGTCAAATGCTTGACATACTTGTCGCCATTGTATTTGCGGACAAGATAGTTGAAATGATTGCGATCCAAAAAAGAGACCAACTGTGAGAAAACGTATTTTTCTTTGTTCATATGCGACTGATTCTTGATGTCGCAAAATTACGTTTTCAAATCCGTTGACTCGAAAAAACCTCTGTAACTAACTATATCTCAATAATTTCAAAGAATAATTTCAAATTTTTAATGGGACAGTAGTAATGCCTTGTCGTTTATCTGGCCGAGACGTTACGGGCTATAAGACGGAACAGCCAAGGGATATATTTGTAGAATGGCACCATTATTGTGTCGAAGCCGCCAATGACTTTGCTGTGTTTGCAGCGTGCAATGGCTTTTATGGCTACTCGTGCGCATTTATTCACGTCGTAACCGTTGGCTTGTCCGGGGTCCATTATGCCTGTGGCATTGCCTTGCCCGTCAAGAGCGTTCTTGGATACGTCTGTATGTATTCTGCCGGGTATGAGGATGGTGGTCTTTATTTGTGGATATTCCAGTGCTATTGTCTCGTAAAATCCATGAATGGCGTGCTTGGATGCACAGTAGGCCGAGCGTACGGGAAATCCAAATACTCCCGACACCGAAGAGACTACTGCTATGTGCACACCTCGTTGCAGGAACATATCCTTTAATGATTTTACTAAGTATATGCCGCCAAAATAGTTTACTTCCATTAATCGACGATCTACGCTTATGTCGGTGTCGAGTGTGAGGGCTCTTTGTGATATTCCGGCATTGAGCAGAAGGAAGTCTATCGTCTGCCCGTTTTCGTTAATCCATTGTACTAATTCGTCTATGGATTCTGTTTTTTCCATATCAACGGTCTTGTACCACGATTTAACTCCAAGTGCGGCACAATTTTTTTGTACATTTTCCAGCGTGGATGCTCTGCGGCCGGTAAGTATTACATGGCATCCTTTTTTGGCATATTCATAGGCCATAGCTTCGCCTATGCCTGTTCCTCCGCCTGTTATAAGTACGGTCTTGTCTTTGAATTGTAACATGTTCTTTTGTCTCTATATGGTTTCTATGTTGTTATAGGCTTTCGAGTATTCTTTTTAGCACTACGGTTGCGGAAATCTCGCGATTGGCAGCCTCGGGGATAACCAATGAACGGGGGCTTTCTATGACGTCGTCGCTGACAATCATATTGCGACGTACCGGCAGGCAGTGCATGAAATAGGCGTTGTTGGTGACTGACATTTGACGTGTCCCAACGGTCCAACTGCGGTCGGTGCATAGAATTTTTCCATAGTTGTCTCCGTTGTATGCCGCCCAATTCTTGGCATATATGAAATCGGCATTTTCAAATGCTTTCATTTGGTCGTATTCTATGCGGGCGTTGCCTGTAAATTCGGGGGCGAGCTCGTAGCCTTTGGGGTGGGTTATTACAAGGTCGTAGTCTGCGGCGTTCATCCACTCGGCAAACGAGTTGGGTACTGCTTGTGGCAATGCCTTGGGGTGGGGTGCCCATGTCAGTACTACCTTGGGACGCTCTACGGTTTTGTGTTCCTCTATTGTTATGAGGTCGGCAAAACTTTGCAGGGGGTGGCGGGTGGCTGCCTCCATGGAGAACACCGGCCTGCCCGAGTATTTGATAAATTGGTTCAATATTGTTTCGTTATAGTCGTCGTCCTTGCTTTCGAAACGGGCAAACGAGCGCACGCCTATGACGTCGCAGTAACAACCCATTACGGGAATTGCTTCCAGCAGGTGCTCGGGTTTGTCGCCGTCCATTATAACTCCGCGTTCGGTCTCTAATTTCCATGCTCCTTGGTTTATGTCGAGCACTATGACGTTCATGCCAAGGTTCAGTGCGGCTTTTTGTGTACTCAGTCTGGTGCGCAAGCTGGAATTGAAGAAAACCATCATCAGTGTTTTGTTCTTGCCCAGATGGCTGTATTTATAGCGGTTGGCTTTAATCTCGAATGCTTCTTGAATGGCGGTCTTTAAATCGCCAATCTCTTTTACCGATGTGAAATGTCTCATATAGCTTGTTTTTATTATTGTTTTTCTTTCTTTTTTCTCCAAAACAACCATCTGTCGAAGTCGTGGCGCAGCATGATGCCGGCTCCTTGCGTGGTGAGCGTTGTTTTCGAGAAATAGCGGTCGTTGGTCTTGCTGTACGCTTTCAGGCTTATGTTGCCGCTGTGGTTCAGCAGCCATTGTACTTCGAAATCGCCTATGAAGTTCTTGTTGGCAAGCGGGTTGTCGCGGTATCCTAAATTGCCGTTTATGAGCAGTCTGTTGTCGAGCATTCTACCCGATAACATTCCTTCGACTTCCATGTTGTTCCATCCGCGTTCACTTGTCGTGAAGTTACCCGAGAAGTTCCAGTTGTCGTTGTTTGTTATCTGCGAAATCATATTGTTCAGCTGTCCCGATATGGTGCTTGATATGAGCGACTCCATGGCTGTCGATGACTCGTTTTGTGTCTCCCGGTTCTGGTAATCGTAGGTGTAGAATTTGCCTATTCCTATCAGGTATATGAATTGCATGTTGGTTTGTTCCTGTGTGCTTGTGGCGCTTGCCAATAGCTCTTTTTCCTCTTCGTTGCCATCGGGTAGTTCAAGCCCGAATGTCAGCGTGGGGCTTTGCAATGTTCCTGTAATGTCCATAAGACAGTTTACTTTGACGTTTTTTCTTCGTCCTGCCGCTATGCTAAGGTCGGTGAGCGGTGCCGATGCAACGGTATATACGGTTCTAAGATCTAAGTTTGCAAGGAATGGGTCGCCGTTGAAGGCCAGTGTGCTACCTGCCTTTATACTAAATTCCTTGGGAAATATCTCTTGCAGGGTGAATTTGTATGTGCCACGTGTCAAATTTAAATTGCCTTTCATGTTGAATCCCTCTTTTTCGTCATATACGGCATTTATGGGGCCGTTGCCATATATGTCGATGTAGTCGCCTGTCATGGTGTTTGTGTACACCCGTAATTGCAGGCCGGGGGTGGTGTTTATCATGAAGTCCAAGCGTAGCTTGCTCATGAAGTCGTTGTCGTAGTCCGATGTTCGGCGTTGGGTGTTTTGTCTTGTGCTTTTTCTTTTTTCGTTACGGTCTATGAATGTAACGAATTTGTTGTCGGTGGCTCCTTCGGGCCCCGATGCGTTATATACGAAACGGGAATTGTTCTCGGTGCTTATTTCGGCATTAAGTCGTATGCCGTAGTCGTTGCTGGTGAACAGCGCGTTTCCCGATACGTAGGCACGGCCATAGAAGCCGTCGTCGCCAAAACTGTATGTGTCGTAGGCCAATAAATTGTCGGTGGTTATGTTAAAATCGCATGTAAAATGGCTTATGCTGTTGTGGTTGACGGCTCCGTTTATTATTCCTTGGTTGTTGTCGCGGTCGTTTATTCCAAAATCCTTGAAGGTTATTTTGTTGCGAGTGAAAAGCAGTGTGTCTCCTCGCAGATAATATGTTACGTTGGTGGGTTTCAGACGCATGCTGCCTGTGGGTGCTAACTTGCCGTACATGTTGATGTCGCTCATTTTGCCTTGTATGTACAGCATGCCATTGACTTCGCCTTTTACATCGGCTAATACGCTGCTTAGCATATTGTTCATGAAATCTATGTTGGCGCCGTTTGCCTCAATGCCTATTCTTATGGTGTCGTTGGCAGGCGATATAAATCCGTTTATAATACTTTTTTTATTGTTGTTGTCTATCTCGCCGTCGATGAGTATGGCTTTTTCTTCCTCGTTCCAATTGCCTTTGAATACAAGGTTGCCCATATCCCCTTTTTCGAATTTGAAATCTTTTACACGCAGTTTGCTGCTGAACTTCGGTTCGTGCAGCAACTTGGATATTTCTATCTCGCCATTGGCTGTGCCTCCAAAATCTACCGAGTGGAAATTCACTATGTTTAGAATGTTCTCGATATTAATCTCGTTTAGTTCTATTTTCAGATTGTCGGTGGCGTTGTAGCCTATGTAGCCGTCCATATGCAGCGCACGAGTGTCGTTGCTTAGTTCAAAATTCTCTATGTTGTATGTGCCATTGCTCCTTTTTATGAGGCTTTCGGCTATATTCCATAATTCTCCATTGTAGAGAATGTTTCCGGGGTGTATGTGTGTGGTAAAATTCAACATGCCATTATCTTGTTGCTTTAATTCGGTGTCGAATTTGATGTCGCCTTGTTGCTGGCCGCTTGCATGGTCTTTTAATTCTATCTTGTGATATATATTGTCGTTTTGTACAGAGCCTGTTATCTTGGTTTGCAGACTGTTATTGGTGCTGTTGCCTTTTTTGTCTTTGTCCGACGAGATGAGCGTGGCGGCATATGCAAGCTCGTTGTCGTCCGATAGGGCGTCTATGGTTATATCTTGGAATTGGTTGCCCATTATTTCTATATCTTTGAATTTTGCCGATATTTCGGAATGGTTGCGGCTGTTGTCGCAGTTGCCTTCGATGTTCGATGGCGAATATATCGTGATGGGCAAATCGAACAGTTGGCTTATTATCTCGCTGTTCGATAGGTCTATGTTGAAAACAAAATTGTTGTTGTCGAACGATTGTTCGGCTTGGGCTATCGAGGGGATGTGCCGTTGTACGGATTTTAAAAAACTGTTTTTAAGCGTCGCGTAGCTGTAATATCCGTGAATGTAACTGTTGAATATGTCCGAATTTATGAACAGTGTCCTTTTGTCACCCAGTGAATTGTCTGTCACATGGACACGACGTATTTTCCAATACTTATCGGGTGTGAACAGTTCAAAATCGTATAGGTTGGCCGATAACAGACCATTGTCGATGTTTTCTCCTGCGAAATCGGCCTCCAACCTGAACGATATATTGCAGTTGCTGATATCCTTGTGTAAATTCAGTGGCTGCAAATTTATGGAGTCGGCCTCTATTCTTATGTCGTACTCCGGTAGTTCCTTTGTGTTGTTTGTCCCAAACAATATGTTGGCATGGATGTTTTTGTCGGCTATCTTTATGATATTTGTGCTTTCCTTGCTGTCAAATGTGCTTTCCAGCGCTATTGGGGAGTATTCGTAGTCGTTGTATGTTAATGAACTTATAGTCGCGTGCAGTGTGCCGTTGTAGTCTGTAAGGCTGTTGAATGTGCCGCTTAGCGTCGATTCTATGTCGCAAAGTCCAAGGCCTGCGTTGCCGGTAATAGTGCCAAGGGCTATTTTTTCTGCTCCTATCTTACATTCTATGGCTTCGTTGTTTGTGGTGAGTGTGGTTGTTATGCTTCCGCAGTCTGTTTGTATGGTGGCATGGCAGTCGGCCTTTCTATCTATCTTCTCGGCTTCTCCTGTCAGTGATATGTTGCCCAATTTACTCAGTATATGGTGCGCTTTTTCGTTCTCTCCTATTATGTGGCACAATGTGCCTATGCCATGAGTGTCTATGGCTATTTCATCTATTTTTATCTTATTGTGCTTTCTATTGCTGTTGCTTTTTATTGCGGCATCTATTATTATGCTGTTGTCGTGTGCGCGTAGCTTGAATTCTTCGACGTCGATGGCTTGGTTGCTGCCGCTTACTTTTGTGATGAATGTACAGGGTGGTATGTCGTGTGACAGCATAGGGTGCATGCACGCAAAATCCCCGGTGCTGAACTTGTTGCTGTGCAGTTCGCCTTGGAATGTGTGTATCAGCGGTTCCCCTGCGCGGGCATCCTGTGTGAAACAGGCTGTTATCTTGTTCGATTTTATATGGCTGTTGGGTAGTTCTATATTCAGATTTGTTATCTCGCAGGCACGTTTGGATGCTCTGAAACGCATTTTGACATTGTCTATTCTTAGCCCCGAGCGTTCCTCGGCCGAAAAACTTCGTATGTGCATGCGCAGGGTGTCGCTGCTGAGCTCTTTTAACGATATATTTGCCGATATGTTATCTACTTCTATGTTCGACGCAGTAAATTGTTGCTTGTCGTGGGTGCGAAATTTCTCGCGATAACAGAATTTGCCATCGTATATATGCAGTTGGTTCATTCTGATATTGGGAAACAGTGTCGGGCTTGTGCTGTTGTCTCCTGCCAATATGTCAAGCAGAAACTGTATGTTGGCAGGCGACAGCGAGTCGTTCTTGTATATGTTGATATAAGGCTTTGCAAGCATTACGCTGTTTATTCTGACCTTGTTGCGAAGCAGATGCAACGGCGATATATGTGCCGAAACCTTTTCTATTCTTGCCAGCGTGTCTCCTTCGAGGTCGTTCAGCAGGATGTCGCTAATCTCTATTTTGTTCAGATGCCTTATTTGTACACTCCCTATTGTTATGGGAATATTGCTTATGCTGTGTATTTGCTCGCTTACATAAGAAGCCAATTGATGCTGCATGGCATCAATTCTAAGCAGTAACGACAATAGGTATATTGTTAGAATGAACGTTGCTGCTGTAAGTGTTATTTTTTTAACAATTTTTATGACTTTCGGCGGTTAGTACGTTATAAATATCGGTGTTGAACTCTTAAAAAGAGTTGCCAACGGCAAAAATAGTAAAATTACCTATATGCTGTTACTCTTTTTGCTTTGAATTGGAGCTTATTTTTTGTAATTTTGCAAACATTAGCGACAATGGCATGCCAACGAGTGCTTTTTGTGTTCCGCAGTTTCTGTTGTTGCCGGTTTTTGTCATCAATTATATTAAAAAATAGATTCATGTACATAACATTAACAATACTTCTGCTTACCGTCATATTTTTTGTAAATGGTAAGGTTCGTTCCGATATTGTGGCACTATGTGCTTTGGTTGCTCTGTTGGTTTTTGGAATTCTTACCCCCGATGAGGCTCTTTCGGGCTTTTCGAACAATGTGGTTATAATGATGGTGGGGTTGTTTGTTGTTGGCGGTGCCATATTCCAGACAGGGCTTGCCAAAATGATAAGTTCCAAACTGATGAAGCTCGCAGGGAACAGCGAGACAAAACTGTTTCTGCTGGTTATGCTTGTGACGTCGGCGATAGGGGCTTTTGTCAGTAATACGGGAACGGTTGCCATATTACTGCCTATTGTTGTGAGTATGGCCATGAGCATGAAAATGAACCCATCGCGTTTTTTAATGCCTTTGGCCTTTGCAAGCAGCATGGGTGGCATGATGACGCTCATTGGTACACCCCCTAACCTTGTGATAAACAACGCGCTTGTGTCGTCCGGTTATGACTCCTTGTCGTTCTTTTCGTTTACTCCCGTGGGAATAATATGCGTGCTGGTTGGTCTTGTCGTGCTGATGCCGCTCACAAAATGGTTCCTGTCGAAGCCGGGAGCATTGAGCGGACAGAGTGCGAGCACCGGCAAAACACTCAAAGAACTTGTGGCAGAATATGGAATATCGGGCCGCTTGCATCGTCTGAGGGTGACAAAGGATTCCACCCTTCTTGGCAAAATGATAGGCGAGCTTGATGTTCGTAAAAAATATTCGCTAAGCATCATCGAAGTACGTCGCGAGGAGCGTTCGCAGAACCGTCTGCTCAAAAATGTGGTGCAGCGTGCAGCCGACTCCGATACCATATTGCGCATAGATGACATCCTATACCTCACCGGCTCCATCGAGAATATGCAAGTGTTTGCCAATGAATTTAATTTGTCGGTGGTGAACGATAACGAAAACAAAGAAAAAAGCTCCTTGGATTTTTATGATATAGGTGTTGCCGAAATAGTGCTCATGCCTTCGTCGAGCATAATAAACAAAAAAATTAAGGATGCGGAACTGCGCAATAAATACAATGTAAACGTCTTGGGCATCTGTCGCAAGAAAACATATATATTGCAAGGGCTTGCCGAGGAGACGGTGCATAGCGGCGATGTCCTGTTGGTGCAAGGAACGTGGGACAATATAGCCAATCTGGAAAAAGAGACTACCGAATGGATTGTGGTGGGACGCCCATTGGAGGCTGCTGCCAAAGTGACACTCGACTACAAGGCACCGCTTGCGGCGGGCATAATGTTGCTCATGATAGTCGCCATGGTATTCGATTTCATACCGGTGGAGCCGGTGACAGCAGTCATGATAGCCGGCTTGCTGATGGTGCTCACCGGCTGTTTCCGCAATGTCGAGGCAGCCTATAAAACCATCAACTGGGAGAGCATCGTGCTCATCGCAGCCATGATGCCTATGTCTATCGCGCTCGAAAAAACAGGAGTATCGGAATATATATCAAACAGTTTGGTAAGCGGTTTGGGCAATTACGGCCCATTGGCGCTTATGGCAGGAATATATTTCACAACGTCGCTCATGACAATGTTCATAAGCAATACAGCAACAGCGGTGTTGTTGGCGCCCATAGCCATGAGCAGTGCGTTGGCAATCGATGTCAGCCCGGTGCCGTTTCTGTTTGCAGTGGCAGTTGCCGCCAGCATGTGTTTTGCCTCGCCGTTTTCCACTCCGCCAAATGCGTTGGTGATGCCGGCAGGACAATACTCGTTCATGGACTATGTAAAAGTAGGCTTGCCGCTTCAAATTATAATGGCCATAGTAATGATATTTGTTTTGCCATTACTTTTCCCATTCTAAAAAAAACTGTGTAACGTCAAAAACAATTGAAAAATGGAAGCGACCGAGATACAAAGGGTTAAACAGCAATTTGGAATTATAGGCAACGACGCCCAGTTGTTGCGTGCCATAGATACCGCCATTCAGGTAGCCCACACCGACCTGACAGTGCTCATAACAGGCGAGAGCGGTGTCGGAAAGGAGTTTTTCCCACAAATAATACATACCAACAGCGCACGCAAGCATGGCAAATACTTTGCGGTGAACTGCGGAGCTATTCCCGAAGGCACCATAGACTCCGAACTGTTCGGCCATGTGAAAGGAGCCTTTACCGATGCGGTGAGCGAACGAAAAGGCTATTTCGGCGAGGCCGACGGCGGCACTATATTCCTTGACGAGGTAGGTGAACTGCCCATGTCCACCCAAGCGCGTCTGCTGCGTGTTCTCGAAAATGGCGAGTTTCTTCGTGTAGGCTCCTCAAAGGTCGAAAAAACCAATGTACGCATAGTCTGTGCCACAAATGTAAACCTGCCCGAAGCAATAGCTAACGGACGTTTTCGCGAGGATTTGTACTATCGTCTGAACACAGTGCCCATTCATGTGCCGCCACTGCGCAAACGTGGCGAGGACGTGCTGTTGCTCTTCAAGAAATTTGTCATGGACTTCTCCACAAAATACAATGTACCCAAAATAGAACTCGACGAGCATGCAAAAAACGCGGTGTTGAACTATTCATGGCCGGGCAATATACGACAACTGAAAAATGTGGCCGAACAAATATCCATACTCGAACTCAACAGAAAAATCACAGGCGATACAATGATGAAGTATTTGCCCGAACAACAAAAAAATAATCTGCCGGCCCTCACCACATCGGCAGCCACAGGCAAAACGTTTGAAAGCGAAAGAGAAATACTTTACAGCGTGCTGTTCGATATGCGACGCGATATTACCGAACTGCGCAAGCAGGTGAAAGAGCTCATGACGGGTGCATCGTCGCATATACAAGAAACCGTCCCATACTATCCCGATGACACAGATATGGCAGTAGTGCACCATCCCACAATACATATATCCTCCACAACCGAGGATGCACATAAAATATTGGAGCCCGAGGATTACGTCGAGGAGACACTGTCGCTGTACGATATGGAGAAACGAGCCATCATGACAGCGTTGGAGCGTCACAGGGGTAAACGACGCGAAGCCGCCAAGGAATTGAATATCTCGGAACGAACATTATATAGGAAAATAAAAGAATATGGCATTGACTGATTTTCGAAAATTTATGGTCACAACCCTTGCAGTGGCTGTTGTGGCAGTTATTGCGGCATGTAAGGTTAGCTATAAACTTACAGGAGCCTCGATAGATTACACCAAGGTTAAGACAATCTCGTTGGAAACGTTCCAGAACAGGGCAGCCTATCAATGGGGCCCCATGGCACCCATGCTTAACGAGAAAATTAGCGATGTATTTGTGCAGCAGACGAAATTGCAACAGGTACAGCGTGGCGGCGACTTGCAGTTGGCAGGCGAGATTACTTCGTATGACCAATTCAATAAATCCATATCGTCCGACGGATATGCCGCCATGGTGCAGCTGAAAATAACGGTCAATGTGCGCTTTACAAATAACACCAACCACGACGAAGACTTTGAACGCTCCTTCACCGCAACGCGCGATTTCGATGCTACACAATCCTTGGAAAGTGTGCAAGACGACCTCGTGGAGCAGATGATAAAGGAAATCGTAGAATCCATATTCAATGCAACCCTTGCCAATTGGTAGTCAATGGATAATCTGTCGAAATATATATTAAACCCCGGGGGTCTGAACCGCGAAACGCTCTACGATTTAAGAATTTTGGTGGGGCGTTATCCCTATTTCGATGCCGCCCGTCTGTTAATGCTCCGCAACCTATACCTGTTGCACGACATCGAGTTTGGCAAGGAACTGCGAAAGGCCGCATTGTACCTGAAAAACCGACGCGTGCTGCTCGAACTCATGGAGGACTACGGTGCAACGGATGTTCATTCCGACGATGCCAACCCATCGGTCGATAGAACCATGAGCCTTATAGACGCATTCTTGGAGAGCGTGCCCAATGAAAAATTCTCCTTGGAGGCCGAGGGAGCTGCCGCTGTGGACTATGTATCCACCTATCTGTCCGGGGCGCAGTCAAGCGAGTCGGCACCCAAAATGCGTGGTCAGGAACTGATAGATGAATTCCTCTTGGGCGAGAACGAAAAAATATCCCTGCAATTGCAACCCGACCCCTCGCTCGAAGAGTCGGCAATGCCCGTCGAAGAGACAGAACCCGACACCGCAACAAATCTTACATTCACGGAAACGCTTGCAAATATTTATATTAAACAAGGAAAATATTCAAAGGCACTCGAAATAATTCAACGATTATGTTTGGAATATCCGAATAAAAACCGTTACTTTGCAGACCAAATAAGATTTTTGGAAAAAATAATTAAATATAAGAAGAATTAGGCGTCGGTAATTGGTGAATAATAAAGCAATTAGTAATAGACGCAGCGTGTTTCTTCATTGTTTAGACAGTAAATAATTAAAAATTAAATAAAATGTATTATATCAGTATTGTTCTTGTAGTGTTGGCATCTATACTTATGTGCCTCATTGTATTAGTGCAGAACTCTAAGGGTGGTGGTCTTGCATCGAGTTTTGCCTCTTCCAACCAAATAATGGGAGTAAGAAAAACCACCGATATGCTCGAAAAAATAACATGGACACTTGTAGCATGTATGGTTGTATTCAGTGTACTTGCCTCTATCTGCATACCAAACGCAACAGTTGTGGAGTCGAGTGTATTGCAACAAAACGCAGTGGAAAATAGCGCAATAAACCCCAATGTGTTCCCCGACCAATCGCAGGACGCACCGGTTGAGGCTGCACCTGCCGAGTAAGAATAACAGAAAATTATAGATTTTATATTAAATTGCGCATCGTACATGTACGATGCGCCATTTTTTTGTCATATTGTATTGTTGTTTTGATAAAATGCTATTCAAAGTGTTTAAATGATTGCATTTTGCCCCCCCCCCCGATTTTGCTGAAAAATGTCAACGAAATATAATGAAATGCTTAAAAAAAGATTTATTTTTATTTGTGTTCTCAGTGTAATGTGCTAACTTTGCAGAGTTTTCATGGGGTGACGTAGCTGTATGAAGAATTAGGATTGTAAAGTCTTATTAACGTATAAGTTATGGTATAGTCCTATGAATTATACAGCTCGTATATATGTACAAGCGGGGATAACAAAGCAAGCCTATTGTTTTTCACAATAAATGACATATATATTCACAGCTTGCAGCACAAACAACAATATAATACTAAACAATATGAGAAAAACTATCTATGCATTATTGTTAATGCATGCTTGTGTATTCTCTTTGCCTTTGGCAGCGCAGAATACACAAAATGCTTTTATGAAGTTAGCCGAAAAAATGGCTGCCAAGATGGGGGTAGACCTTAGCGGTAACTATGCCAAAGAACAATTCTCGGAGTATTGCACCGCTGTGTTGGAGCAGTGTAAAACGAAAAACGAGAAAACCCGATTGAAAGCGGCTCCCATGAGAAAGGCGCAGTCTGAAAAAGCCCACACTTCCTTTGTCGACCGTACGCGTTTTCCCGATTTATCGCAAAAGTCCGGGCCAATTAAATATTATTATATAAAAAATGTAAAAACAGGAGAGTATTTGCATTTTACAGGAACCAAAAGCGCGTTGACAACGGTTAAGGTTCCTAACGATTCTTCGGCCTTTTATTTTATCAATACTCAATTATTAGGTGGTAATAATACGTCATTCTACAATAAAAAAGCCGAGGATAATGTTTTTTACGGACCTAAATCTAATTTATGGGATTCTCCAAGCGGATTGTTCTCTGATTGGAGCAAGCCGGCTTTTTATTTCAACGTTATGGACGACAACAGTGGTTTTTATATATCCAATGAGGCGTATAACACTATTTCCATAGATGGCAGTGAGGCTGAACGAGGCGATGTGTGGCGTTACGACCCGGAAACAAAAACCATTGTCATAGGTGAACTCGATGAGTATGCCGCTTGGGTGGCAGAGCCTTTTACAGTTGCACCGCAAACAAGTACCGATGATGCCCCCATTTGGTATGTGGTTAGAAATGTCGAAAATGGAAAGTATTTGCATTACGAAGGGGCAAATGTAGCTATGACGACTGTGACATCGCCCGACTCTTGTTCGCTTTTTTATACTACGCAATCGAACGACAATGTATTACTGCACAACTATACTGCCGGCTCGTTGATTTATAATGGCCCGAGTAGTTGGAATAACTGGGGAAGTACGTTGAATATACTCCCGGTCGGTGAAAATAATCAATTCTATATATCCCATTCCGGCGATATACAAGGCAATGACATTTTGGGCTGTAATGCAAACGGCAGTGTTGGCTTGGGTACATATGGAAATAATACCCTATGGACATTTGAACGTATAACCAATTTTAAAGAGATTTTTGGATTTTCGAACAACGGGGATGGAAATATAGCATTGAACAATGTAATTCTTCCAAAAATAGAGGAGATATTGGATGCTGATTATGTAACCATGAACCAAGCCCTTGTGACTGCCGTAGGAATGTTGGTTGCTGCATTTAGCGGTATGGGTTCACATATGGATATAGAGCAAGTACATACTATAAAAGGGAATATGGCTACATTGGAGACTGTTTTTACAGAATTCATAGATCCCAAAATGCTAAAAGAGATAAGGCTGTATAATACGGACTATTTAAACATAGATGAAACTACCGGAAAAATCAAGGCGAAAACTCTTGCTACCAATGGTGTTAAATTGATTGTTAATGATATAGACGCCATTTACAACGAAGCTGATTCTACTATAATGCAGGTTGTGGATGATGCGGAACATTTACATGTCAATATGTGGCAATTTTGGATAGATGGAGTTGAGGGTATGTTGAATAGTAATGAGTCTTTATGTGTAATCATATATAATACAGCAACGCAGAAATATATATCGAGACCGGCATATGATGAAGGAGGCAATTTAAAAGTAGGTATGACATCGGACAGAGCAAAAGCCGGTCGTTATGGCGATGAAGCTTTCAGTGGAATAGACGTTGGTAATGTAGAGAATATAGAGGAATTATATAAAGGATATGCCGGCTCCTTAGCTTTAAAATCCTTGGATGTGAATGATTTATATTTGCACCTTGCATCAGCCGATGATTTGGAATTGACTTGTACCATAACAACCGAGCCTGATACCCTGCCCGGTGTTAATTGGGCTTTTGTAACGGGAACATCGGTCTTGGATGAAGAACATTATGAGCATGCTTCTGAATTCTCCGATTTATATCCCGAATTGTTACAAACACAATATGGGCTTGTTCAGAATGGTTGCGATAATTACAGCAGCAATTATCCATCATCTAACCCTGTGTCATCGACTTGTAATCTCACCGATAAGGACAATGCAACTGTTTTTTGGACCGAGACGGTGAATGGCAACGACGAAAAACACTATATACAAGCCGATTTGGGCGAGGACAACGGGGTTTCGGCATTCTATTTTTACATGAGGCCCAATTTCGAGTCAGTATGCAATGTGCCTATGACGGTTACGGTGGAGGGTAGCAACACCCCCGAAGGAGGCTTTGTTACTCTTGTAAGTGATATTGAAATGCCCTTCCTGCTCTATAATATGTACTATTTCTCGGATTTACTTCAATGGGATGGCACGGAATATCGCTATCTGCGTTTCACCGTAAATTCCGTTAATAAGGTAGGCGAAGGACATAGCGAAAACGAATTCTCATTGTCTGAATTTTATCTGTTCCCCGATAACGAGGTTGTTGCACAAGCCAAAAAAGAACTTGATGGTTTTTATGACGAAGATTATATGGGCGATGACATTGTGATACCCGGCGCCGAACTCATGAAACGTAAGGCCGAGTATCTGCTCGAAATAAATAAGGATAATCATGCTGTTATACCCGACGAGGGCCAATATCCTACTGCTGCATACGAGGCACTTAAATATGCTTACGAGACTGTCGATGTAACCAGCCAAGAGAGTGTTGATGCTCTTTCCAAGGCTTTGAATGAATTTACAAATTCGGTGAATATGCCTTTCCTGTCCGATGCAATATATATGCTTGAATCGGCATGGGAGGATGGCTTCTCTGACGGCTACGCTTTCAGTGTGGATATTAATGCAAATACATTGATGCAAGAGAGTAACGTATGGGATGTTCGCCAGTGGTTCAAGATTGGTCGAAACGGAACCGATGATAATATTCATCCTTATTATATGGAGCCGTTTGCTTTATGCGGTATACAGGGTTCCACGTTGCCTGTCAATATAACCAAAATACCCGGTTGGAATACACTGTACGATAGCAAAAAAGATGCCTACAACATACATCAGCACGATGGCAATGCCTATTTGTATCTTGCTGCCGATATGGACGAAAACGGCGGTGTAATTATGAATATGGGCTATTCGCCTGCTACCACAACGCAGAACCAATCATCTGCTTGGTATCTTACTAACGTTCTCGGTGCCATAGAATTGGATTATATAACTGAGCCTATGCTTGTCGAGGCTTTGGCCGATTTCGGAAAAACAATGGCATTGGCAAAGTATTATAACGAAGGTGTGTTAAAGGGTGAATTTGTTTATCAGGAAAATGATGGACTGACCAAGGATGGTTTCGATAATCTGTTTGGGGAATTGATGCCATATTACAGCCTTGGTCCTGTTGAAATTATAAAAATGTATGCCTCGGGTGGTATTCCTGATAGCGCTTTGCTATATATAAATGAGTGCATTACGGAAATTAAAAAACATTTCCCCAATTTTGTTCAAAATGTATCCCCTGCCGGATATTATTTCCGCTTGCGTGGTCGTGCATCGGGTAATTACCTATTGTCTGATATGGCAAATGGTACGCTCGCCATGGGTGCTATGACAGGTGTCGATGCAGTTTCGGACAATGCTGTTGCTGTCAAGTCGGTTTTATATTCACTTCGAGGCACAGAGGATGCTGCCGCGAATGTGTTGTTATTCAATGCAGGACGTTACTTGAAATCGGACGGCACGAACATTGTTTACGATGCTTATCCATTGGATGAAAACAGCTATACATCGCAGAATGTATATCTGCGTCCCTCGTCCAATGCACCCAACGATTGGTTCTCGGTTGCTTTGAATAGCGATGGTACAAGTTGGCTTTATGATAATGCTACGACGGCTGTTGCGGCGGGTTCGACACAGAGTGAACAGCACGATTGGCAAGTAGAATTGGTGACAGAACTGCCTATAACTGTTTCGTCGGCAACCATGACATCGCTATGTGTACCTGTGGAATTGCAAGTACCCGACGGAGTAACGGCCTACATTCTTACAGGAAAGGATATTGCCGATGGCACACATAAATATGTTGTCGATAATACGGTGTGCGAAAACGGAACACCGGTTTTCAATATAGAACAGACTGAACTTGATATAATACCGGCAGGCATGCCTGTGTTGTTGAAAGCGGCAGCCGGAACATATTACTTTGCTATAAATTACGATGTCGACGATGCGGGCAAGAGCGAAGAATTGCTTGCTGAGATAAATGAGCTTAGAGCAAGGAATAAACTCGAAGGAACGCACGATGCAAGGCTCATTAGTGAGCGTGCAGGCGTTGTACACCATATTCTGAGTGTCCTTAATGAAAAAGTTGGAATGTATCAGGTGAATATGGTGTCTGCCGAAAACCGAGGACTCGACTATGTGACTGTGCCAACATTCATAAATCAGGCACATAGGGCATGGTTGCCTCATTCGGGGACTTCTCTTGTGGGATGCGCCTTTGCAATAGGGCGAAGAGACAATGGCACAACGGCTATTGAGAATGTGGAAACCCTCTCCGCTGTCAAGAACGATATATTCGACTTGCAAGGACGTCGAGTTATAAATATTACATCCCCGGGAATATATATAAAGAACGGCAAAAAGGTTTTTATTAAATGATTAAGAAAATATTATGAGTGCAAAACAAACGACTAAGAAAATATATGAGGCCCCTAAAATAACGGTAATCCGCTGTTTGTCGGCACAAATGTTGTGCGGCTCAAAGGATACTATTGGTGGAGGCAACGGTTCTGTTGACGAGGGTGGTGCTTTGAGCAATAAGTATCGTAACGATTGGGCGAATATTTGGAAAAATTAAAATTGAGGGTGACCCAAAAGCCTACTTTTAGAACTAACACCCCCTGTCAGAGTTAACTCTTACAGGGGGTGCTCTCTTTGCAAAATGACTTCTGAGTCATCCTCGTTTTCATTTACAGTATCCTATGATAAGTTTGCTGTCGTTAACCATTGCGTAAAATCCTGCTTTGTTCTTGGGGTGTGGTGTCAGGTTGTAGTTGCCTGTAAATCCTTTTTTCTCAACGCATAATGCCAATACGCCTATATTCATCCTTAGATTTATCTCGATGCAGGGGTGCGTTTTTATAGCTCCCTGTTCGTTGGCTGTTATCATATCTATGCCCACTACGCCATGGTATTTGCCATTGAGCCATTTTTTCAGTGCGTGGCAATGGTAGTCTATAAGTTCATCAAGCAGCGTGGCATCGCAACCGTTTGCTATAATTGTTTCGCGCAGTTGCTCCTGTGGGGCAACCACGTTATGGCCATAGTAGCCGTTTATGCCTGCTGCAAAAACCGAATAACCAATGAATTTTGTGGTGCCGTCTTTTTCTATATAAAATTCCAATGCAAAATCGGCTGTTTTGTCATAGAATTTGTCGGCAAGGAAACCGCCTTGCCGCTTTATAAATCCTGTCAGTTTTTCGCGTATCGATGGCTCGTCTATGCTGTTTGCCGCGAATATTCCCCGTCCGCTGCTGGACCATGGCGATTTGAAAATGGTTCTGTGGCTCATGGATAATTCTTGCAGTGAGCGAATGAAACGCATTTCATTTCCTATGAGCGACTGTGCCTGCCGGGCAAATTGTGGGGCATGCAACAGTTCGGCTATGTATTCCGAAGCGAAACTCCTGCTCGAAAGCGCTCTGATGGCCTCTGTTTCGTTGTCGTGGGGGAGCTGTTCTTGGGGTATGCCAAATTGTTGGAATGTGCTTACGGCAGCCCGGCTCCAACCCCAAGGGGTGGGGGTGTAGGTGTTTTTTGTGCGTTTGCACAGTGCGTGGTAGCCCTCCTCGGGCGATGTGAAAACGACATTAAATCCCTTTTGACGAAAAAACATCCGGGCCTCCTCTGCTTGTGAGGCACTGCGTAGCAGTATGGCGTCGCCGTCGTTGGCCCACCATGCCGGTAGTGCGGCAAGGTCGGTTTCCATGGCTGCGATGCTTTTGGTGGCTATGTACTCCTTGGCATTCGATGCCAATGCAAGGTCGTTGGAGCAGTTGAACAGCAGCAGGCGGTTCATGCCGTAGGGGTGTTATTTGAACTGAGCAATCATTTGCAACGCTGTCACAGCGCACTCGTCGCCTTTGTTGCCATGACGGCCTCCACTGCGTTCTTGTGCTTGGAGCAGGTTGTTGGTGGTTATGAGGCCGAATATTACCGGGGTGTCGTATTGTACGTTCAGTTGCGACAGGCCGGCTGTCACTCCTTCGCATATATAGTCGAAGTGTGGGGTGTCGCCTCTTATGACGCAGCCAATGGCTATAACCGCATCGTATTTGTTGCTTTTTACCATTTGCGATGCTCCGTATATAAGTTCGAAACTGCCGGGCACGTTGTATAGCGTGATGTCTTCTTCTGCTACTCCGTTGTCGCGCAGTGTTTTTACGGCGCCGTCGCGCAGTGCGTATGTTATTTCGGAATTCCAGTCGGCATATACTATGCCTATTTTTCGTCCCTTGCCCGATGCTACTTTTTGTGCATCGTAGTCGGATAGGTTGTGTAACGCGGTTGCCATATCTTGTGTGATTGTTTTTTTGTTCGAATTGTCTGATATTAAAAAAGGCGGCCTTTAAGCCGCCTTTTTTAATATCACTGCTTTTATTTTATGCGGTTGATATATTTCTCTATCTCTCTGCCTTGTGCCGATGCGGGATATTTCTCTTTTATCTCCTCGTATAGCTTCAATGCTTTGCTTGCATTGCCGGCTTGCTCGTGCATGAGGGCTGCCTGCATAAGGTAGTAGGGGCTGAGTGTTTTGTTGTCGGCCTCGGATGCGGCATCAAGGAAGCAGCTGATTGCTTTGTCGTTGTTGCCGGTTTGAGCATAGCAGTTGCCAAGTGTGCCAAGCGCAGCGGGCGCAACCATTTGGTCGTCTCCATCGAAAGCCTCCAAGTAGGGGATAGCCTCCTCGTAACGTCCAAGTTGTGCAAGTGCCATTCCTGCGTATGCGTTGGCCAAGTTGCCGCTTGTGGTACCGCTGTATTCCTCGGCTACTGCCAAAAGACCAAGGTTGACACCGTCGCCGTCAACAGCCTCTTGGTAAGAACCTTGTGTAAAGAGTGACTCGGCGGGGAACAATGCCTCGGCAGCCTCTTGCTCGGCAGGTGCTACTATGTGGGTATTGTATAGAATACCACCTACAATCAAAACTATTATTGCTATGACACCGCCAACGATGGCTTTCTTGTATTTGAGGATAACTGCCTCTGATTTGCTCAACACCTCTTCTATTGCAGCAGGTGCTTGTTCTGTCTGTTTTGTACTCATTGCTTTATATTGTTTTATTATTATCCTATGTACCTATGTTTGCAAAATGTGTGCGAAAATAACGATTTTTTTTGTAGTTTGAAAATTATACCGCTTTTTTTTGCCTGTTGCAGCAAAATATATCTTTCTTTGTGAGAAAAAACGGTATAATTTCAGTACCTTCGCCGTACTTTTCGACTTGTATATTAAATATGTTATTAAATAGTCTGTCGGCTTTGAATTATAGAAATCTGTCTGCGGTGGAAATATCCTTCTCGGACAAGATTAATTGTTTTATCGGATGCAATGGCATGGGTAAGACAAATCTGCTCGATGCCATTTATTACCTATCTTTTTGTAAGAGTGCGCTAAGCCCCACCGATGCGTCGAATATAATGCATGGCGCTCCTTTTTTTATGATAACCGGTTATTACACAAGCGACAGCGGCATACATGACGAAATATCGTGCGGACTTAAACGAGGCGAGAAAAAACAATTCAAAAAGAACAAGAAAAACTATGAGCGTCTGTCGGAACATATAGGCACTGTGCCGCTGGTGGTTATATCGCCTGCCGATGGCGAACTGATTGCAGGGGGCAGCGAGGAACGTCGCCGTTTCATTGACGTGGTGGTGTCGCAATACGACAAGGAGTACCTTGGCTCGCTCATACGCTATAACCGCGCGTTGCAGCAACGCAATGCACTGTTGCGTGCCGACGCCGAGCCCGATGCCGAAATCCTTTCGCTCATCGAGGATATGATGGTTGTGGAGGCCGGCAATATATATGCCTCGCGTTCGCGTTTTATCGACGAGCTCACCCCCATATTCGAGGATTTCTATCGCTACATAGCCGGTTCGGCCGAGAATGTCACGCTGCATTACCGTTCCGACATTGCCGACAAGGACTTTGGGGAGCAGCTAAGGCTGTCGCGCGTCGATGACAGACGTTTGGGCTATACAACAAAAGGCATACATCGCGATGAACTTGTTATGCGTCTTGGTGGTTATCCTATAAGGAAGGAGGGCTCCCAAGGACAAAACAAAACCTATCTGGTGTCGTTGAAACTGGCTCAATTCGATTTTTTGCGCCGCAAGGGTGGTGAAACCCCCTTGTTGCTGCTCGATGATATATTCGACAAGCTCGACTCCCAAAGGGTCGAAAAAATAATAGGATTGGTTGCCGGCGATAAATTCGGCCAGATATTTATAACCGATGTCAATCGCGAACATATAGATAATATATTGGATAAAATAGAGGGCGAATATAAACTATTTACCGTCATCGACGGTAACGTAAATATGCAGAAAGAACGATGAAACGAGGCACTTTGAAATCAATATCGGAACTTGTTCGTCAGACGTGTCGCGAGGATGGAATAGAGACACCGCTTAACGAATACCGTCTCATGCAGGCGTGGGAACCGTTGCTTGGGAAGGGCGTCGCCGCCTATACAAAGGATATGTACATAAAAAATCAAATACTTTACGTCACGCTGACATCGTCGGTTCTGCGCCACGAACTCATGATGAATCGTCGCTCGTTGGTGTCGCGGCTTAACGATTATGTGAAAGCACAAGTAATAACAAATATAATATTCAGATAATTTTAGGAAATATGCCAAATTCAAACATTAAAATCCGATTGATACTGCTCAGCTTTTTGCAGTTTGCAGTGTGGGGTGCTTACCTGACATCCATGGGACGCTATTTGGGCGATGCCGGTCTTGGTGCTCAAATAGGGTGGTTCTATGCCGTACAAGGCATTGTGTCTATATTCATGCCTGCTATAATGGGCATAATTGCCGACCGTTGGGTGCCGGCGCAAAAACTATTGTCGTTCTGTCATCTGTGCGCGGCGGTGTTCATGGCCGTTGCTGCTTACATAGGCTCGGTGAAGGGCTCCTCGGTTGAGTTCAACGACATATTCTGGTTCTATACGGCAAGTGTGGCATTTTATATGCCTACATTGGCATTGTCCAACTCGGTGTCGTACACTGCGCTTGAACGTGCTCAACTGGATACGGTGAAGGCTTTTCCTCCTATTCGTGTGTTTGGAACGGTTGGTTTCATTATATCCATGTGGCTTGTTGACCTTCTTGGTTTCCAAGACAATAGCTCGCAATTCTATATGTCGGCTGCATGGGGCGTTATACTATCGCTCTATTCGCTTTCCATGCCGGCGTGTCCGGTTAATTCGGGCCGCAAACAGAGTCTTGCCGCTTCGTTGGGCTTGGATGCCTTCAAACTTTTCAAACGTCGCCAGATGGCAGTGTTCTTCATATTCTCCATGTTGCTTGGAGGTGCGTTGCAAATATCCAACGGCTATGCCAATGGCTTTATAGCCGGTTTCAGCGGTAATCCGGCGTTCGAGGGTACTTTTGCCGTTGAGCATACCAATATCCTCATATCCTTGTCGCAGATAAGCGAAACGCTATGTATCTTGCTCATCCCATTCTTTTTGGGACGTTTCGGCATTAAGCGTGTTATGCTCATAGCGATGTTTGCTTGGGTATTTCGTTTTGCATTCTTCGGGTTGGGTAATCCCGGCAGTGGAGTATGGTTGTTTATACTATCCATGATTGTATATGGCGTGGCATTCGATTTCTTCAATATATCCGGTTCGTTGTTCGTCGATAAGGAAGTGCCCGACAATATGCGTTCAAGTGCCCAAGGACTTTTCATGCTGATGACAAACGGACTTGGAGCATCCATCGGAGTTATAGCGGCTCAGGAGGTCGTAAACCATTATGCCACATCGCCCGAGGGGTGGAGCACGGCTTGGTTCATTTTTGCCGCTTATGCATGCTTGGTGGGTGTGCTGTTCGCTATATTGTTTAAAGAACAAAATAAATAAGAAGAAAACCCAAAACCTCATATTTTGTTTTCTCATTTGCATATTTGTTTTTAGCAGCTATGATTGAACTTGTTGTCTCCGATATTTTAAGCAAGGCTTCGGACGACCGTGCCTATGTGATGATTTTGCGTGAACGCGACGGACTGCGCAAAATACTTATTGCCATAGGATTTGCCGAGGCGCAGGCGATAGCATTTGCCATGAAAGGCATAGATACCAAACGTCCAATCACACACGACTTATTCAAAAACTTGGTTGGTGCGCTTGGGGCAACCATGCAGTGTGTCACAATATGCAAAATAAGCGACGGCACATTCTATTCGAATATGTTGTTCCGTAAAGAAAACGAAGAACTATGCGAGGTCGATGCCCGAACATCCGATGCAGTGGCAATAGCATTGCGACTTGCCGCCCCGATATACATCGACGAGGAACTGCTGGATCGTGTAGCCATACGCGACGAGTGGGGCGGTGCTATATCCGTTCCCATAACAATAGCCGATACCGAGACACTGCGCAGTGTCATGGACAAGGCTATAAAAGAGGAAAACTATGAGCTTGCAATGAAAATAAAAGAGGAAATAGACTCCCGATTGTCAAACAAAGAGGATGCAGGGCACACAGACGAAAACGAAAACTAAGGAACTGTTTTAATTATATCGCCCGTTTTTTATAGAGCAAAACTGATGGCCTGTATATTCTTCGGTGGTGCGTGGTGCCCCACGTAACAGCAAGAACAGGCGTGCTTGGGCTATAAAAACAGCGTGACAAACGGTTTCTACGAAGAAAATAATATTTGGAAATATAAACAGCCACTAATTATACAGCTAATTATATGTCACTATTTTATGCACCCGAAATAAGCGAATCGTGGGAATTGCCCCAAGACGAGGCGGCACACTGTCTGCGCGTGTTGCGACTGAACGTGGGCGATGAATTGGAAATAACAGACGGCAAGGGTACATTCTACAAGGCTGCCATATCCTCGATAAGTGGGAAACGATGCTACGTGGAGCCTATCGAAATAATCCCGGCGGTAAAAGGCTGGGAAGGATACTTGCATATAGCCATCGCCCCCACAAAAAACATGGAACGCATAGAATGGCTTGTCGAAAAAGCCGTCGAGATAGGTGTCGATGAGATAACATTCCTGAATTGTCGTTTCTCGGAGCGCAAAACAGTGAAAAACGAACGTGTGGAACGTATTGTCGTTTCGGCAATGAAACAATCGCTGAAAGCCCACAAAACAGTGGTGAACGAGATGGTCGATTTCAATACTTTTGTGTCGCGCTCCATTGAGGGCGAAAAATATATAGCCCATTGTTACGAGGAGAAAAAAATACTTCTAAACGATGCCATGCAGCGCGGACACCATGTCACCATACTCATCGGCCCCGAAGGCGATTTCAGTCAGCAGGAGGTGAGGCTTGCCATGGAGCGCGGTTTTGTTCCTGTCAGCCTTGGCAGTTCGCGTCTGCGCACCGAGACAGCCGGCCTTGTGGCTTGTCACACGTTCAGCATAAAAAATGAGAAGCTATGCAGCGATATTTCATAATATTCTCATACGACGGTGCCGCCTATCATGGTTGGCAACAGCAGCCTAATGCCATAACGGTGCAACAGACGCTGGAACAGGCGTTGTCGCTTGTGCTGCGAGGCGAATATACCGTTGTTGGCGCAGGACGCACCGACACCGGCGTGAACGCGGTGCAAATGGCAGCCCATACCGACCTTCCCGAGGATACCGATACCGCACAGTTAAAATACAAACTGAACAGAGTGTTGCCACGCGATATTGCCATAGCCGATATACGTCGTGTGAAAAACGACGCCCATGCAAGGTTCGACGCGCTCTCGCGCAGGTACGACTACTATGTGACTACCGCAAAATCGCCCTTTGCCCACAGATACTCCTGTCGCGTGTCGCCCGATATCGATTTTGAAAAAATGAATAAGGCGGCAGAACTATTATACGAATATACCGATTTTACGAGTTTCAGCAAGCTGCATACCGATGTCAAAACCAATAACTGCACTGTGACCTATGCTCGCTGGCATTGTCTGGGTGGCAGCTACTGGGTGTTCCGCATCGAGGCCAACCGTTTCCTGCGCAATATGGTACGTGCCATTGTGGGAACGCTGTTGCTGGTGGGTCGTGGCAAGTTGAGCCTCGACGATTTTCGTCGCATAATAGAACAGAAAGAACGTTGCGCCGCAGGCGACTCGGCTGTGCCCGAAGCGCTGTTCCTCACCCAAGTAAAATATCCTAACGACATATATATATGATGTGGGTGGCTCTTGCTTTTATGTCGGCTCTTTTGTTGGGTTGTTACGACCTCTTCAAAAAACTATCGCTGAGGGATAATTCGGTGCTAAGCGTCTTGTTCCTTAACACGCTCTTTTCGACGCTCATTTTTTCCCCTTTTATATTGCTGTCGCAATACGGCGTTTTGACGTCGGGGCTGTTGCATGTGCCCGATGGTGATTTCCACTCCCATCTGCTGCTCCTGCTCAAAGCGGTCATAGTGCTTGGCTCGTGGTTGTGCGGCTACATAGGAATAAAGCATCTGCCCATAACCATAGTATCTCCAATACAAGCAACCCGTCCTGTCATAGTACTGCTTGGTGCGCTTGTGGTTTTTGGTGAGCAACTGAATGTATATCAATGGATTGGTGTGCTCACTGCGATAGTATCCTTCTACATGCTCAGCCGAAGCGGCAGGCGCGAGGGGATAAATTTTGCCCACAACCGTTGGGTGTTTTTTGTCGTTATGGCAGCGTTGCTTGGTGCTGTCAGCGCGTTATACGACAAATATCTCATGCGCAGGCTCGAACCTATGTTTGTGCAGTCGTGGTTCAATCTGTATCAATGTATTTTGATGGGCGGAATAGTAGTGGTCATGAACTTGTTATCGAGAAAACAGCGCGGGAGACGTTTTGTGTGGCGTTGGACTATTCCTCTTATCTCCATATTCCTTGCAGCCGCCGATTTTTGCTATTTTACTGCGCTTGCGCAGGACGAGGCACTCATAGCAGTGGTCTCCATGATACGTCGTGGCAGTGTCATTGTCACATTCTTGTTTGGCGCGTTGCTATTACACGAAAAGAACCTTAGAAGCAAGGCTGTCGATTTGGTTCTTATTCTCATTGGATTGTTATTCTTATATATTGGTTCAAAATGAAAAAGTTTTTAATTCTGTTTTTTGCGATAATGCTATGTGACAGTGCCGTTACATATGCTCAGAATATTCGTTCGGCATTTGTTCAGATGCCCGATACATTGTTGTTGCTGCTTACGCAGAACGACCGTCGCGATTGTATAGATTTTGTGGATGCAGGCATGCGTGCTGTTGTGACAAATCGTTTGGGTGGCAAAAGCGAACTGACGCATTTGTCGCCCGATTATCTATGTTTGAAAACATCGCCCACCAGCACCATGCAGATGCGTATGTTGCCTCATGCCGCGGGCGACTCCGTTCTGTGCGTTGTCAATTCGGTTCATGCCGAGGCTTGCAACAGCGATATCAGGTTCTATAATAGCAAATGGGAGGAGTTGTCTTTGTTTCCGAAGCCTCGTATAAAGGATTTTTTCCTTCCTTCGGATTCGTTACAGCGTTATATCGACATGGCCGATATCTATCTTGTTAAATTGGAGCTATCCTCCGTTTCCGATAGCCTGCGTGCCGATTATACGATGCCGAGTTACATGACCTCCGACGATTCAACAAAGATAGCTCCTATGCTTAGAACGCTTTGGTATAATTGGGATGGACATGGTTATCATATAAACAAATAAAAGCCTTTCGAAAGGCTTTTATTTGTTTATATGGGGTGTTTCTCATTTGGTTTCTGTCATTCTTCGTCGTCCCACTCCTCCTCGTAGTACAAATCGTCGTCATCGGCGTCGGCAGGTGTGTATTCGTCGTCTTCCCAATTGGCAAAATCGTCGGCTATCATTCGGCGGTCGTAATTACGGTGCACCAGCTCGTCGCGCTTGACGGCTGCCAACATGTTCTCTTCGCTGTTCAGCTCCTGCCACAGAATATCTTTTAGCTCCGATATTCCTTCGCTTGTGGCTGCGGAAATAAATATATGTGGAATGTCCTCGGGTAGGTTCTCGGACAACATTTCTTTTAGTTCCTCGTCTATCAGGTCGCTTTTTGTTATTGCAAGGACACGCTGCTTGTCGAGCATCTCGGGGTTGAACGTGGCAAGCTCGTTGAGCAAAATCTCGTACTCCTTTTTTATGTCGTCGGCGTCGCTTGGAACCATGAATAACAATAGCGAGTTACGCTCAATGTGACGTAGGAAACGCAATCCTAAGCCTTTGCCTTGGCTCGCCCCCTCTATAATTCCGGGGATGTCGGCCATAACGAACGATTTTCCATCGCGGTACGATACGATACCCAAGTTGGGTTCGAGCGTGGTGAATGGATAGTTCGCTATTTTGGGCTTCGCGGCAGATACGCTCGACAGCAGGGTCGATTTTCCTGCATTTGGAAATCCTACAAGGCCTACATCGGCAAGCAGTTTTAGTTCCAGTGTGACGGTCATTTCGCGCATGGGTTCTCCGGGTTGCGCAAAGCGTGGTGCTTGGCGGGTGGGGGTTGCAAAATGTACATTGCCGAGTCCGCCTCGGCCGCCGCGCAGCAACACTACTTTTTGGCCGTCTTCGGTGACATCGCACAAATATTCGCCCGTCTCGGCGTTATATGCCACTGTTCCGCATGGCACGTCGATGATTTTGCTCTCGCCGTCGGCGCCGGTGCTCCTGTTTACTCCACCGTTTTGTCCGTTTCCGGCAAATACGTGGCGTTGGTATTTCAGGTGTAACAATGTCCAGTAGTTTCTGTTGCCTCGTAATATGATGTCGCCTCCTTTGCCGCCGTCGCCACCGTCGGGGCCGCCGTTGGGTAGGTATTTGGCTCGGTGTAAATGGGCCATTCCGCGGCCGCCTCGTCCCGAACGACATATTATTTTTACGTAATCTATAAAATTCGATTCTGCCATGATGATGAGACACTATTTAAAGTTCTGAAAAAATAGGGGTGTGCCGCAGTGTCACAGCCTCACCCCCTTTTCTGCATAAATTTTATTTGTAATCAGATTTTGCTCTCTATGGCTGCTGCTATATCGCCAAAAATTCTGGGCAGTTCGCCAAGGCCGTTTATATAGCAGTGCTTGCCCTCGTTCTTGTACCACTCTTTCAGCGGTGCTGTTTGTTGGTTGTAAACCACAAGACGCTTTTTTATGGTCTCCTCGTTGTCGTCGGCACGTCCCGATTCCTCGCCGCGTTTCAGCAGTCGTTTCATGAGTTCTTCTTCGGGAACATCCAGTTCTATCATTGCGGTCACGTCCTGTCCTCTGTCGTTTAATAGTTTTTTTAACGCTTCGGCTTGGGCTATGGTTCGTGGAAATCCGTCAAATATAACACCCTTGCTTGCTGTGAGCGTGTCTAACTTTGCTGCCAATATGCTCACCATTAAGTCGTCGGGAATTAGTTGGCCGTTGTCGATGAGGCCTTTTGCTGTTTTGCCAAGTTCAGTACCTGCTTTTATCTCGGAACGCAGAACGTCGCCTGTCGATATATGGTCCAACCCAAATTTGTTCACAATCATTTCACTTTGTGTCCCTTTGCCCGAGCCCGGGGCACCGAAAATTACAATATTAAGCATTTCTGTATATCTTAAAAATTTATTTCTATTCTTCTACTGCATCGTATATATCGGGTAGGTTGCGTCCCAATCCGTCGTAGTCCAAACCATATCCTACTATAAATCTGTCGGGTATGGTGAATGCGCTGTATTTGACATCAACCGGGACTTTCAGTCGTGCCGGTTTCACAAATAACGATGCTATGGCTACGCTTGCCGGCTTTTGCGCATTTAACGTTTCTATCATGCGTTGCATTGTCAGGCCGGTATCTACGATGTCTTCGACAATGATTATATCGCGTCCTGTAACCGACTCGGACAATCCCATGACCTCGTTCACTGTTCCTGTTGTGGTGGTGCCTTGGTACGACGATAGTTTTACAAATGAAATTTCACACTCTATGTGTAGTTGCTTCATTAAGTCCGAGGCAAACATAAAACATCCGTTAAGAACACCCAATAATAAAGGCTTTTTCCCTTTGTAGTCGCTGTCTATACTTGCGGCAATTCTGCTTATTTGGGAGTTTATCTCTTCGCCGGTGATTGATTTTCTGAAAATCTTGTCGTTGATTTTTATGTCTGTCATTGTCTTTTCCTGTTTAAATATTTTCCAAATATATTGGATTTGGCTTGGTACTCTGCCCAAAAAAACAAAACGAATTTTCGGACGTTGCAGCCTATGTAACCAAAATATGCCACAAAAATAGCATAAAGTTCCGAAAAAACAGGGTTACTTACTCTTTTTTCTTTGATAATAATTAAATAAATATAACAAATAGATAAAAACATCTTTCAATTCGAAACTAATTTGTATCTTCGCGGCAAATTGGCATTATTATTGCCTAAAACAACTGTGTTTATGAGAAAATTTACTTTGTATATTCTGCTGTTTGCTTTTATGTCGGCAAAGGCACAGGTGGATGTCACCGCGTTCAATAGCGGGACAGCCGAGGGGGTTACATACTATCTGCCCGATACATATATCGATATAACTGTCGAGGCGCGTTGCGTTACACGTACTCCCGGTGAGTTCAGTCGTTTTGCCGAACGTTTCTTGCACATAAAGGATGCCATATTCAACGAAAGCAAGGAGTGGGAACTCACCAATATGAAAGTAAAAAACGGCGGTGTCCCCAATAGGCAAAAAGCATTTACGGTGGGCGTGGGTAGCAGCGTGGCAAGCAATATCGTGCTCGATGAAAATGGCGTTATATTGGCTATAAACCAAAAAATAGAGAAAGAGACAGTCGAGCCGGCGGCGGTTAAGAAGGCGACAAAAAGTGTCGATACACGTACCTATCTGACCGAGGAGATAATGCAGGCTACATCGACAGCCAAAATGGCGGAGCTTGTGGCCAAGGAGATATACACAATTCGTGAAAGCAAGCTGGCCATAACGCGTGGTCTTTCCGACAATATGCCCAAGGATGGCTTGTCCATGCAGTTGGTGCTCGATGAACTCAATTTGCAGGAAAAGACACTTACGGAACTTTTCATAGGACGTTCCGACACCGTGATGTACACCAGCAACATACGATTTACCCCCGGCGAAAACAGCGACACACTGAAAGCGGTGCTGTTTCGTTTCTCGCGTAAGTTAGGTATTCTCGAAAACGACAATCTTGCCGGTGCTCCCATCTACTACGACTTCGAAATAGAAAAAGCGCCTGTTGTATCAACCGACGAAGCCGCCAAAAAGAAAAAAACAATAAAAAAAGAGGGAATATGCTATACACAGCCCGGCAGAGCATTGTTCAAGATATATCGCCAAGGCGAAACATACTTCGAAGAACGCTTGCCATTCGGGCAGTTTGGCACAATCGAGGTGTTGTCTAAAAAAATGTTTGCAAAAGACAACGACATAAAAGTCCTGTTCGACGGTGCAACAGGAGGAATAATAAGCATAGACAAGTAACAATAAAATATAAAGCAAATAATATGTTTGAAAATTTAAGCGAACGCCTTGAACGCTCATTAAAAATACTAAAAGGCGAGGGACGTATCACCGAGGTGAACGTTGCCGAAACACTTAAAGATGTGCGCAAGGCTCTGCTCGATGCCGACGTAAACTACAAGGTGGCAAAGACTTTTACCGATACGGTGAAAAACAAGGCCATAGGACAAAATGTGCTCACATCCATTCACCCCAGCCAATTGATGGTGAAAATTGTCCACGATGAATTGACAACCTTGATGGGTGGCGAAACGGCCGAGATAAATTACGAAGGACATCCGGCTATTGTGCTTATGTCGGGACTTCAAGGCTCGGGTAAGACCACATTCTCGTCAAAATTGGCCAACTATTTGAAAAAGAAAAAGAACCGCAACCCGTTGCTGGTGGCATGCGACGTCTATCGTCCGGCGGCAATAGACCAGCTGAAAGTTCTGGGCGAACAAATAGGTGTGCCTGTATATAGCGAGCCCGAAAATAAAAATCCCATTGCCATTGCTCAAAATGCTATAAAGGAGGCAAAGCAGCAAGGCTATAACCTTGTAATAATAGATACCGCGGGACGTTTGGCAATAGACGAAGCCATGATGCAGGAGATAACAGCCATAAAAGAGGCTGTTAACCCCAACGAAATACTCTTCGTGGTTGACTCCATGACCGGACAGGATGCCGTTAACACAGCCAAGGAGTTCAATGAGCGTCTTGACTTCACCGGCGTCATACTGACAAAGCTCGATGGCGACACCCGTGGCGGTGCTGCGCTTTCAATTCGCAGCGTGGTTAACAAGCCTATAAAATTCATAGGTACAGGCGAAAAAATGGAGGCCATCGACCTCTTCCACCCCAACCGTATGGCCGACCGTATATTGGGTATGGGCGACGTGGTGTCACTCGTGGAGCGTGCTCAGGAGCAGTTCGACGAGGAAGAAGCAAAGAAATTGCAACGCAAATTGGCTCGCAACCAATTCGACTTCAACGACTTCCTGTCGCAGATAGAGCAAATAAAGAAAATGGGTAACATAAAAGACCTCATGGCAATGATACCCGGTGTGGGTAAGGCTGTAAAGGACTTGGATATAGACGACAACGCATTTAAAAGCGTCGAGGCCATCATACACTCAATGACACCCGCCGAGCGTGCCAATCCCGATATCATAAACAATTCGCGTCGCGAGCGCATAGCACGCGGTAGCGGTACCACACTGCAAGAGGTCAACCGCCTGATGAAACAATTCGAGCAGATACGCAAAACAATGAAAAGCGTTGCAGGTGGCAAATTTGGAAAAATGATGCCCGGCATGCCCAAATTCAGATAATAATAAAAACATATATATATGCAGATTATAGACGGAAAAGCCATTGCGGCAACCATAAAAAAAGAGATAGCGCAGCAAGTCGAGGAAATATTGGCAGCCGGTGGCAAACGCCCCCATTTGGCCGCTATACTTGTGGGACACGACGGTGGTAGCGAAACCTACGTAGCCAATAAGGTACGCGCATGCGAGGAGTGTGGTTTCACATCGACGCTCATCCGTTACGAGGACGATGTGACAGAACAACAGCTGCTCGACAAGGTGCAGGAACTGAATAACGACCCCGATGTGGATGGCTTCATAGTGCAGTTGCCCCTGCCCAAACACATCGATGAACAGAAAATTACCGAGGCCATAGACTATCGCAAGGATGTGGACGGTTTCCACCCTGTGAATGCCGGCAGGCTTTCAATAGGGCTTCCCTGCTTCCTTTCGGCAACCCCCAATGGAATATTGGAATTGTTACGCAGATACAACATAGACACAAAAGGCAAAAAATGTGTGGTACTTGGTCGTAGCAACATCGTAGGCAAGCCGGTGGCAAGCCTCATGATGCAAAAACAATACCCCGGCGATGCAACAGTGACTGTGTGTCACAGCCACACCGCAAATATAGCCGAGGAGTGCCGCAACGCCGATATAATAATAGCGGCATTGGGACAGCCCCATTTTGTGAAAGCCGATATGGTGAAGGAGGGTGCGGTGATAATAGATGTTGGCACAACACGTGTGCCCGATGCCACTCGCAAGTCGGGTTTCCGTCTGTGCGGCGATGTCGATTACGACAATGTAGCGCCTAAATGCTCTTATATAACTCCTGTACCCGGTGGTGTAGGCCCCATGACAATTGTGTCGCTCATGAAGAACACGCTTCTTGCAGCCACACATAGTATATACTAACCAACGAGCAGGGAATAAAAGGGGCGTTTTTTACGGCGGCAATGCAAAATGGGCATTGCACTGCTATTGGCGGGCCTTGGCTTCGTTTTGTTTGCAATGGAATAGGGCTTGCATGGCACATGCCTGCACAGGCCTTGTGACGACAAAAAATCCGCCCTATAAAAAGAGTGCGGCCACCGCCCCAAGGAGTGTATTCGCGGCAACTGCGAATGCACAAATTACAACCACAATGACACTTAATCGTTTCATATCATGCGCGATGCTTTTTGCAGTAACCACAATGTTGGTTGCGCAAGGCATCGCGTTGCCTTTTTCACGCCTCGACATATTGTTCGCAGGCGACCTCATGCAACATCAAAGTCAGTTGGATGCCGCCCTCCAAGCCGATGGCCATTACAGCTATTCGGCGTGCTATCGTCACATACGCGGCACAGTATCGGCAGCCGATGTCGCCGTAGCCAATCTGGAAACAACGATAGGGACAGCCAATTATGGCGGTTATCCCTCTTTTTGCGCTCCCGACAGTTTTTTGCATGCAGTCAAGGATGCCGGCTTCGATGTGATGCTTTTTGCCAATAACCACTGTTTGGACCGAGGCAAGCGGGGTGCGCTCTACACGCTCGACAAAATGGACACGCTTGGCATTATGCACTGCGGTGTCTATCGCGACAGCACCGACCGCGCCAACCGCTATCCGTTGATGGTGGAAAAACGCGGAATACGCATAGCCATACTCAACTACACCTATGGGACAAACGGAATAGAGCCGCCTGCTCCCATCGTGGTGAATTACATAGACAAAAAACAGATTGCCACCGACATCGACAAGGCAAAAACGCTCAATGCCGATGTCATTATAGCATGCATGCATTGGGGCAGCGAATATGTCAGCCTGCCCCCAAAGAATATACGCGCTATGGCCGATTGGCTGTTGTCGCAAGGGGTTACGCATGTGATAGGAGGGCATCCCCACGTGCTGCAACCTATGGAATTGCGACAAGCCAATTACATGAGCAGCAACAATGCAGTGGTATATTCGTTGGGCAATTTGCTATCGGGAATGTACCTGAGGGGGAGGGATGGCGGTGCGCTTGTAAATTTGGAATTGCACAAACTATACGATACCACATACCTGAGAAGCCTTTCATATATGCTTACATGGGTGGCTCGTCCCCAGCGCGACAATGTCGATAATTTTGTCATATTAAAGGCTGCCGCTCCTCCGCAGGGGCTTGCCGACGGCGCATATAAAAAACTGTCGGAATTTGTTTCCGAAAGTAGGCTGTTGTTCCAAAAACATAACAAGGGGCATATAATAGAACTAACCCGGTAGGCGTTAATCATCAACCATCACACCCTTGCTCCTGAACTCCGACAACGAGTAGCCTGTGTGTCGTTTGAAATATCTGTTCAGATAGCTCTGGTCGGGGAAATTGAAATCCTTGACAAGTTCTTGGAATGTTTTGTGCGTGTATAGCAACACCACCTGTAATTCTATAATGGTATATTGGTCTATAATCTCCTTGGCATTCTGCCCCGAAGCCCTTTGGCATATCGCATTAAGGTGGCGTGTGGAAATTTTCATATTGTCGGCATAGTATTGCACCGAACGCTCATCGCGAAACTTCTTCGTAAGCAACATCTTGAAATCGTTGAACAGCTTGTCTTTGTTTTCGGCTATAATATCCCTGCCTTGCGACTCCTTGTGCTGTTTCAACTTGTGTATATAGAGCAAAATGGCATTTACCGACAGAACAATATTGCTGCGACAGAAATCGGCGCTGTCGCTCTGTGTGGCAGCCAAGAACTCTATTATATCAATCTGGCGGAATATGTTTGAGATAAATTCCTGTTCTATTTCGGTGCTTCCCCCTTTGTGCGGGCAACGTTCTATGCTATGCATTGTCTCGGGGGTGAATGAACTGCGTGCTGCAAGCCATATTTGTTTCGACAATCCTAACAGTCGTGCCGAAAAATCGCTTGTTATGTCCAGTAACAATATATTAGAACCCCTTGGGCATATAATAATCTGTCCCACCGTAAAACGATGCTTCTGCCCATCTATGGTAAACAGCGCTTCGCCGCTCAGACACCAAAAAATAGATGTGAACTGAAACTGGTATGAATGCTGAACAAATTGTTGCAATGACGATTTAATGGTAGCAAACCCTTGTTGCGATATTTTTTTTAAATAAAGGTTGTTCATAATTGGCTTTCCGGGATGTTTTTTGTTTTGGTGCAAATATACTAACCAACGAGCGAGATAAATAAAGCTTGCTTTATTATGTCAAAGCGGGTGCAGTGTATATTCGCAATTTGTTGCAAAAATACTAAAAAGGTGTTGAATTTACAACAAAATTGTCGAAAAGGGATAAATTTTATAACTAAATTCTGTGTGTCGTTCTATAAACAAATTTGTTCGGAAAAAGTAACATTCCTATATGTGGCACTAAAATTTTATAGGGTGACAAATGCCGGAAACAGATATTCCGGAGTATAGAAACAGCAGGGCAAATAGCTTGTGCAAGAAAATAATTTCAGAAATTTAAACAGCCTATTGGCTATTTCAATAAAAAATAGCTACCTTCGCACAATCTTATCTGATATTTCTTATTTATGTGTGAAAGTAACAAAAAGAGTGAATTATGTGCAAAAAAAATCCTTAAATATTTGGGGATTAATAATTTTTGTATAAACACACACACACACACACA
>JAFQBG010000017.1 GCA_017416705.1 Bacteroidaceae bacterium | reverse complement strand
TTGCAGTGCGAGTTACACGCATTGTGGCAAAGCAATGAAGAACTCTGAAATACGAACGGTTGCTATCTCGTTACCCAATTTTCAAGCAATCCGACCAACCGATTTATTCTAAGCGAGTTATCTTTTCTTGCAAAAGTTACAGAAAAATATTAAGAATTTGTTTAAGAAGCGGTTTAAATTTCTAAAATTATTTTATTGTAGAAGCTGTTTGCTGTCACCGTATTTTTATACTTAAATGCCTGTTTCGTCCTTTTCCTGCGCTTGCATGGCAGGCTGTGTCTCCTTGAAAAATTAATATATATCCCGTTTTGTCATATATAAAACTTGCCGACACAAATTCAGGCAGCTGCCAAATAGTCTTTTTGAAAGAAAATTATTTAACAAATGTGAATTTTGATGTTGCAAAGTGAAACTATTGTTAAAGCGGTGCTGTTTCTGTTAAATAGAGAGAAAAAATGGTGCATTTGGATTGTAGTATCACTATTTCGTAATATATTTGCATTCGTATAAATGTTAAATGAGATTTTAAAATTAACACAATAATAAAATGTAGTTATGAAAAAGATTGTTAAGAATTTGCTTTTGTGTGTAATTGTAGTGGCTGTGAGTATTGTGGCAGCTACAATAACTTCGTCGAAAATTATAGACGGTGTAAAATTGTCCGAAGCAGATACGCAAGCCGAAAAACCGACATTCCTGACACGTACAGTATCGTATGACGGTGGCTTGCAGCGTATCGACCTGACCGATGCCGCCGATAAGTCGGTTCATGCCGTTGTTCATATTAAATCTACTCAAAACAGCAAAACCAAGACGGTGCGTCGAATGCCCGATATATATGACTTCTTTTTTGGCGATGGAATGGGGCGCGAACAGACCATCAGAACACAGCCTCGTGTGGGCTTCGGCTCGGGTGTGATACTCTCCAAGGATGGCTATATTGTGACAAACAACCACGTCATAGCCGACGCCGACGAAATAACCGTCACGCTGAACGACAACAGAACCCTGCCGGCTCGCTTGGTGGGCACCGATGAAAACACCGACCTTGCGTTGATAAAAGTAGAGAGCGACACCGACCTTGAATTCCTTCCGGTGGGCGATAGCGATGCTCTTAAAATAGGTGAATGGGTGCTTGCCGTCGGCAATCCCTTTAATTTGACATCGACGGTTACAGCCGGAATAGTCAGTGCAAAAGCACGCTCCTTGGGTGTGTACAATGGTGGTATAGAATCGTTTATACAGACAGATGCAGCCATAAATCAAGGCAACAGCGGAGGCGCTCTTGTAAATGCCCGCGGTGAACTCGTGGGAATAAATGCGGTGCTCTCGTCGCCCACCGGTTCTTACGCAGGATACGGATTTGCAATCCCCGTTTCCATTATGACAAAAGTAGTCAGCGACTTAAAAGAATTTGGAACTGTGCAACGCGCCGTACTCGGTATCATCGGCGGAACCGTTACATCGGATTTATCGCAGGAAAAAGATTTGGGCACAGTCGAGGGCGTCTATGTGAGCGAGCTTGTAGCCGATGGTGCAGCGCAGGCCGCCGGTATCGAAGTGGGCGATGTCATAGTGGGCGTGGATGGTAAAAAAGTAAAGACCATGGCCGAAATGCAAGAGGAATTGGCAAAGCATCTGCCGGGTGATAAAATAGATGTAAAACTATTGCGCGACAAGAAAGAAAAGAACATCAATGTCGAACTCAAAAACGTTCAAGGCAATACCAACGTAGTGAAAAACGTCGATTTGGATATTCTTGGAGCCGAATTTAAAGAACTTAGCGATAAGGAGAAAAAACAGTATAACATAGGCTATGGTCTTAAAGTGGTCGATATACACGACGGCTTGTTCCGGCAGTTCGGACTCAAAAAAGGCATCGTGATTACAAAAGTGAACAGCATGCCCGTGAAAACAGTTGACGACTTGCAGAAAATAGTTAAGCAGGCCAATTCGTCGAGCGAACAAGTGCTGTTTATATCGGCAGTGACACCCTCGGGACGAAGAGTCTATTACTCGGTCGATTTATCCCAAAAATAAAAACTGACTCTTGTTCATAAATTCATAATATTTTAAGGTTGATTATTTTTTAAGCCCCGGTATCGAACAGATGCCGAGGCTTTTTTTACATACATTATAATATTTTTTATCGAACTTTTTGTCTTTTGAACTTGTATTTTATGCTGTATTGTTATATCTTTGCAAATTGAAATTGTACGAAGCCTAATGAGACAATTAAAAATTACAAAAAGTATCACAAACCGCGAAAGCGCATCGCTTGACAAGTACCTTCAAGAGATTGGCCGCGAGGACCTCATCACCGTCGAGGAAGAGGTTGAGTTGGCGCAACGAATAAGAAAGGGCGACCGTCTTGCGTTGGAGAAACTCACAAGAGCCAATTTACGTTTCGTAGTATCGGTTGCAAAGCAGTATCAAAACCAAGGACTTAGCCTTCCCGACCTTATCAACGAAGGAAATCTGGGCCTGATAAAAGCAGCCGAAAAATTCGACGAGACACGTGGCTTTAAGTTCATAAGTTATGCAGTTTGGTGGATAAGACAATCAATTCTTCAAGCTCTGGCCGAGCAATCGAGAATAGTGCGCTTGCCTTTGAACCAAGTAGGTTCTTTGAACAAAATCAGCAAGGCCTTCTCAAAATTCGAGCAAGAGAACGAGCGTCGTCCATCGGCCGAGGAGTTAGCCGATCAATTGGATATTCCTGTTGACAAGGTTGTTGACTCGCTTAAAGTTTCGGGCAGGCATATTTCTGTTGATGCGCCATTTGTCGATGGCGAGGACAACAGTTTGCTCGATGTACTTGTGAACGACGATTCTCCAATGGCCGACAATCTGCTTGTCAGCGAATCCCTATCGCGCGAAATAGACCGAGCATTGTCAACACTCTCCGACAGAGAAAAAGAGATAATCCAGATGTTCTTCGGTATAGGAACACAGGAAATGACACTCGAAGAAATAGGTGACAAATTCGGACTAACAAGAGAGCGCGTGCGTCAGATAAAGGAAAAAGCCATTCGCCGTTTGAAACAAAATCAGCGCAGTAAATTGCTGAAATCCTATTTAGGATAATAATTTATGGAAATATGTGCCGGGTCGTGTTGTTCAACGCGGCCCGTTTTTTTAATTAATAAAGGCTTCATGCAATAATTAAACAACCGCAAAGAAATCGTTTGGCATACTGTTTTTTGTTCTATGAAAAAAGCCATATAAATTAATAGGTCGCTAATAATGTTAAAATGTTTATCAATATTTTCGTAATTATAATGAATTGCTTACCTTTGTGGTAAACACCAAGATACAACGCATTTGCACTATTGTAAAAAAGCAAATCTTGTTTTTTTTCTATGTATGCAAGTGCCCTTCGACATAAAAAAATGAATTTATAAAATGAAAAAGCTGATTGTACTAATATCCTTTGCGTTGGTAGCCGTTGCATCTGCCGCACAAAAAAACAATGGAATATATGTAATGGGTGCCTCAATATCCTTTTCCGATTCCATAGTATATTTTACGGAAATACAGAAAATGGATAGTGTGTCGTTGCAAAAAAGCACCAAGTTCCTACCCGACAGACAACATTATGCCTACGAATTAAAGGATTATATGGCTTTGCAAGAGGATATGCCGGGCCGTACATCGGTCATCCTGTTTGCCAAAAAGAGATCGTCACTCGAAAAAAAACAGATAAATCTGAAATTACGCTTGGAGCGCAGACGCGGTCTTAAAGTACGTTATCTGGGTGATAAATTCCAATTTACCCGTCCTTGATTTTTCATTCTAACAAGCAGCCGAAATATGAGAATTAAATTATCTGCAATACGCCTATTTGCAGTATTTTTTCTATTGCTGTCGGGTGTTTCATGCAGTGACTCTTTGGACTTGCCCGACACGCCACCCCAAGAACCCGAAACAGACACAGCAAAAAGTCTTACCTTGGTATATATGATGGCCGAGAATAGCTTGTCGTCGTATGCCAAAAAAGATATAGACGAGATGATGGTGGCAGCGTCATCGGTTCCCGACGATGGCAAGCTGCTTGTATTCATTGACGATAACAAACTGCCGCGCATATATCACATACATGCCGATGGAGGAACCGCAGTGTGCGACACAGTGTATCGTTTCGAAAATGATTTCTGTTCAAGTGACACAACCGCCATGCGTGTGGTCTTCGACTGGGTGTATGAGAATTATCCTGCTGATAGCCTCAATCTGATAATGTGGTCGCATGGTAGCGGTTGGGTAAATGGCACAATGCAACATGCACCCATGCAAAAAAGCATAGGTGTTGACAACGAAAGAAACAGCGCCTACTCGAACAACACAATGCGAGCCATCGAGATGAACGAGCTTGCCGACTTCCTGTGCACACAACCAATGCCGGTGCAGATGCTTATGTTCGATGCTTGTTTCATGCAGACAGTGGAGACGATGTTCGAACTACGAAACTCGGCAAAATGGATACTTGCCTCGCCGGCCGAAATACCGGGCGACGGCGCACCGTACGATAAAATAATGGAGGCGCTGTTTTCTGTCCCATTTAATGCACATGCCGTAATGGAAGGATACTACCGTCAATACGAAAACGATAGGTTCGGCGTGTTGTTGTCGTTGGTCGATTGCAGTGCCATTGAAGAATTTGCAAATACAACAGCGTTGTTCGTACCAACCTTGTTCGACAGAGCAAATGTCATAAATCACGCATCGCTGTTTTCCTACCTTCCCGGCGGCTATTTTATTAATTCAGTGGCATATTACCCCGACTACACAGATATAAATTCAGTCATGAAAGAGTATCTTGCCCCTGCCGACTACGATATGTGGAAAATATCACTCGACAAGGTGGTTGTAAATGCCCTTGCATCCGATTCTTGGTTTTCGGCACCACACCGTTCTGTCTATATGGTCGATCGCAACGACTACTGCGGATTGTCCATGTATATTCCGCGCGACTCCGAGGCCTTTAAAAACTATAATATAGATTTTGCCACCACACAATGGTACAGATACACCGGTTGGGAGGCAGCCGGTTGGTAATGAACAGCCAAAATAAGAACCACATGCTACTTGTTCGCTATTAAAATAAAAACACGTGTTTTTTATTTATAGAAAATGGCGATATGGATTTAAACCGTTTCTTATTTGCCGCATAATCTTTTATAGTCGCACCACTGACAATGCGTTTCGTCGCATGTCGGCGAGAACGGTATGTCGGGGTTGAGTATCTCGGCAATTTTATCTTTTAACAATGCAATAAATTCCTCTTTCAGCGGTGCAACGTTGGTTATTGGTTCGCCGTTTAGTTTCACGACATAGTCGGCACGTTGTGCCGATGAATTGCGGTGTATGTATATGAGCGACGGAGATACCTTGTCGGCTTTTCCGCTCTCTATGGCTGCCACACTGTAAAGCAACACTTGGAATATGTAACCCATGTTTTTCCCTTCCAATGCGAATATTTGCGAAAGTTCTTTGGGCTTGTCCTCTTCGCCACCTGTTTTGTAATCTATTATTTCCAAGGTGTCGCCTTTTATATCCATGCGGTCTATGCGACCGCCTATGTGCAGTTGCGCTGTGACTCCTTTTAGTTCCACCGGCAGTGTGAAGTAAATGCCTTTTTCGCTGCCTTGATAGTGGAACGGAGCATGCTCGGCATCCATTCGGAGCAGGCGTTTTAGAAAACGATGAGCCACTTCGCGGTTAATATATTGCTCGCCATTATAGGTGGGCTTGTCATCGCCTTTGAAATATTCTTCGCGAAATGCCTTGTCTATGAATTCATATAGCAGTGCGTCTTTTTCCAAGTATGGCATTATATCGCCACGTTCCACAAGGCGCGGCTCATTGCCATAGAATAGTTCGGCTGCTTTGTGAAAAATATTTCCAAAGTCATTGTTCTTTATTTCGGGTGTGTATTCTTGGTAAGCATCGAGCCGCATCACGTAGCGGTAGAAAAAACTCAACGGGCATTTAAGATAGCAGTTTATGGCACTTGGCGATAGAGTGGTGGCTTTATCGCTGTATGAGTGGTCATATTTTCTGTGTAGCAGTTCTATTATAGTATTGTTTTTTTCTATTGCCTCTTGCGCTGTTGTCTTGTTTTTTTGCCTTGCCAGCAGGGAAATTTTTTCTCCACATAGCCCGTCGGCCATTAATTGCAGTATGTAGCGCGAACATTCTCCTGTGCCATTATCGGTGTTGTTGTTATATACTATTGTGATGTTCTTGGCACGTTGCAACAGTCGGTAAAAATTATAGGCATAAATAGAGTCGCGATGCTCGCTGAGTGTGAGGCCGAATGCGCGTCGCAGGTTGTAGGGGATGAATGAGTTTTCGGTGCTTTTCTTGGGTAGATATCCCTCGTTTGCCGACAGGAATATTATGTTTTTGAAATCGAGGTTACGTGTCTCCAATAGTCCCATTATCTGCATTCCTATCACCGGCTCGCCATGAAAAGGCATGCTTTGCGATGATAGCACACGCATGAACAGGTTGCCAAGTGTGGCTTGTTGCATTGTGAGTTCGCCGTTCGATAGCAGACCGACAAAACGTTGTGTCTGAGTAAATACTTTCAGTATGGCTTCGAGGTGTAGTTCGCGATATATGTCGCTCTCCTTTTTGTTGCTGTTTGCCGATTCCTGCAATTTATTGGCAATGCGGTACATTATGTCGCCAATCGACACCATCCATAGCGCGTTGTCGGTGTGACGTGTGAAAATGCTTGCCAATAAATCATCGGCATGTAGCAAGTCGGCCGATGGAAATGATATTCTTTTTTCGGTTATTATGTTATCGATTTCGGTTGCTTGCGGGCAGTTTTGTTTTATATACGGGTGGTTCAGTAAATCATGCACAGCCGACAAGGTAAATGCCTGTTGTTCTTCGTCGTACCCCGTTGTTTGCAGGCCCATAAGCAGACGCACCAAGTCATAAACGGGGGTGTGCGACAACGGATATCCCATAGTGATATTGCGCTCCTTGACAGCAGGTGGAATTATATGGTACACCGACTCTAATTTGCTTTCGTCGCATAGTATGAGCGCTGTTTCCACCTCGTTTTTTCCAATATGCTCCCCAATCCATCGCGAAGCATAGCGCAGTTGTATGCTGTCGGTGGCGGTGTTTACAATATCTATTTTTTTATCCTTTATATTACTGAAAAATTCTCCTTGTAAAGCATTTGGGAATTTTTGCAAATTGCTACGCATGAAACGTCCTGCCTCGTGGTGTTTGTCGTTGATATATGTTTCGTCGTAGTCCCAATAGAAAAGTGCCTTCCCTTGTTCTTTAACAATTTCGAACAGCCTGCTTTCTACCTTGTTCAGTGCGTTGAAACCTACAAAGACATAATTGTCGAATGGTAGGTCTATGGGGCGGTTGCCCTCTATGATATCGCGGTAGAGCATCCCCTCGTAGGCTATTCCCTCATTGCGTAGTTGTCTCTTAAAGCCTTCGTATATACCACCCAGAACCTCCCATATTTGAAGAAAACGTTTTTTTAGTTCACTTGGCTGCTGTGGTTTGAAATTACTGAAAAACTGTTTTATGGCTTCGGCCTGTTCTTGCTCCAACGCCGACGAAGCATTGCCCAGCATGCGCAAATCTTTCAGGTTCGAGAATATCTTTTTTGCATCGGCTATATTCTTGTCAATGTCGTCGAAATCTTTTATCAGCAGCTCGCCCCAATGGTAGAAACTATCTATGCTCTCGTTGCTGCCGGTGTGTAGCTTGTACTCTTTGTATAGTTTGTTTACAAGCACGATGGAGTCGCCTATGACAGCATCGCTGCACTGCTGGAACAGTTCGCTTATGGTTATATAATGCGGGCTCCACATGGGGTGTCCGCAACATTGCAACAAATATTCGTTGAAGAATAGTCCTGCTCGTTTGTTGGGGAATACAATGGCTGTGTTGTGTAGTTTACCATTGAATTTTGTATATATGTCGTTGGCTACAAGTTTAAGAAACGGTGTCATATCTGTTTATCATTTAACTTCAACTATGTTGTTTTTATACACATACCATAAATAGCCTTTTATGTTCCTGTATCCCATTAGCGACAGGCAGCTAATGTAGTCTTTCACTTGCTGTGTGTGTGTAGGCAGCGGTTTTGCAAATTTAAAATCGACGACTATTGTCTCGTCTGTCGATACCATTACTCTGTCGGGACGGAACACATGATGCCGTTCGTTGCGTTTGTACAATATGCTCCGTTCGTTGAATAGTTCGTACTTACCGCTGAACCATTCCTGTGCTTGCGGATTGCTCAGTGCTTTTTCTATTAGTTTTTTTATTGAAGCCTTTTCTTTGTCGCTTGCTATAAGCCCCTCCATCTGTTTTTTGTCGAGCTCTTGGCTTAGTTCTTTTCCTGTTGTCAGGTGCGACATTATCTCGTGCATCAATTCTCCTATGTCCATGTATTCGTTTTCTTTTATCGCCTGTGTGCTTTGTGCCAGAAAACGTGTCAGGTTGTGCGATTGTCTCGATGTCATGCTGTTTTTGTACGATACAAATGCTTGTCCTTGCGGGGTAGGTGTTTTGGTGAACGGATTTTCTTTTTCTTGCTTGCTGCTGTGTGTACTTGGCATTATTTTTCCATAGGTGAGCAGGTTGCTGTGTGCGTATGCTCCGTCAAGCGGCATTTGTTCCAATGCGCTATTTACAATTTTGCTCATTGTGTTTTTGTTGCCCTTGGCATCGGTGAAAATGAACAGATTGTGCGACGCTCGCGTACATGCCACGTATAATAAATTCAGGTTATCCACAAGCTGGAACAGATGTTCGTGGTTGTATTCTTCGGAATATATAGAATCCGACATGGCCTTTGACACGCTTATAGGCAGCAGACTCAGTTCGTCGAATGGCGACTCTTTGGGGTTGCACCACACGAATTTATCGTTGCCACCGCTTATGCTCCATGTGCAGAACGGAATTATCACAGTGTGGAATTCCAGTCCCTTGGATTTGTGTATTGTAACTATTTTCACACAATTATCCTCGGCCGACGGGATACATTTGTTGCCAAGTTCTTCGTTCCATGAATCAAGGTAGTCGTTCATGTTACTACCGTTGCTGCTAATGTATTGGGCCGTATGGTCCAAGAATGAATATAGATATTGTTCCTCGTCCTCTATTGTGTGTATATTGAACAATGTTATCAGTTCCTCTATTACTTCGTTCACAGGCATCTCTTTCAACCTCGCTGTCTGTTTCACAAATTCTTGTGGCAAAAATCTTTCGTAGGGCTTGGTCGTGTCGAGCAGTTCGTCTGTGGGTATATCGTTTTTTAATATATAGCTGTTGTATCTTGTTGCAAGGTCTATGGTGTTTAGTCTGTCGTCGGCATGTACTATGTAACGCATGGCGGCAATGATTATGTTCAGTGCGTGCGACGATGATAGCTTGTAGGCCTCGTCCGATATTATACCATATTCCGGCAATTCCTTGTTGAACGTTTCTACAATTTGCGATATTACGTTTCTGCTTCGTATGAGTATGGTGATGTCCTTGGGTTGTACGTTTTCTTCCTCGATGAGTCTTCTGAGTGTTACTGCAAGGTTTTTCAGTATCTCGTCATTAATGTTGTTTTCCCCTTTTTCAATGATACGTACTTCGGCATATCCGGTCTGTTCCTTGTCTGTCGGAATTTGTTGTACCACGTCGTTGTATGCTTTTTCTAAGTCTTTCAGACGTGTTCCCAACTGCTCTTTGTAGGATGCGACAATTACATTTTTTGCTGCTCCGAACAGTGCGTTGTTGAACTCCACAATATTGCGCTCGCTACGGTAGTTTGTGGTGCTTTGGTCGCTGTTGTTGTAGTTTTGCATATATCTTGGGGGGAACTCTTTTTCTATGTTGTTCAGAATGTTCCAGTCGCTGTTGCGCCACCTGTATATAGATTGCTTTACGTCGCCCACTATAAGATTGAACGAACCGCGCGACATCACCTCGTGCAGTAGCACTTTGAAACAACTCCATTGCAGTTTCGATGTATCCTGAAACTCGTCGATGAAGATATTGTTTATCTCGGTACCTATCTTTTCGAATATGAACGATGTGTCGTTGTCTATCATTTTGCTCAGCAGATAGGTGGTTTGCTCCAATAGGAAGCGGTTTTCCCGGTTGTTCTCCTCGCGCAGTTTTTTTGCTATGCTGTTTAGCAGACGCAGTTGGTGAAATCGTGTCAGCGATAGTTTGCAGCTGTTGAGTATTTTTTGTTCTTTGCTCAACATTGCCTTGCTTTGTTGTAGCAGATTTGCTATCTCCATGCACTCCTCGGCCGACAGCTCATTGCTTACTTTCGACGGGTTGTCTATACATTTTTGCGCTGCGCCTTTCTCTGTTATATCTGCCAATGTGCCTTTTGACAGTTTTGTGAAGTGCGACCATATTCCTGTGCTTTTGCCTGCAAAACTATTTGCATCCAAGGAGTTAGCGTTGGCTATCTCGAAAAATCTTTTGCCAATGGATTTTATCTGTTCCGTAATGTCGTTCTCTATTTTTTTTATGGTACGACGATAGTCGGCAAGCAATGCGCCGTTGTCACATTCTATCTGTTCTCGTAGTTTGTCACCCCGTTCCTGATATTCCTCTTTAAGTATGTTCTCGGCAAAACTTTTTATTGCCTTATGCACCCTCCAACTTTTTCCATCCTCTAAATGTTCTTCGATATATTCAACAATCCAAGCCATTTCGGTACTTGTGGGGCTGAGGCTTTTTATCAACAGGTCCACTGTGTTTTCGAGCAGTTGTGTGTTGTCTATGGTGATTTCGATGTTCCCGCTTAGTTCCAGTTCCTTTGCAAGACCACGCAATATACTCTGAAAAAACGAGTCGATGGTTTGCAGCCTGAAATGTCCGTAGTCGTGCAGTATCAGGTGCAATGCTTTGCCCGCTCGTTGTCGCAATTCGCTTTCGTCAATATGTGGGTATGCTTTTTTAATTTTTTCGTAGTATTGTTGTGAACTGTTTAGCGAGTGTGCTATTCCGTATAATTGACTTAGTATGCGCTCTTTCATTTCCGCTGTGGCCTTGTTTGTAAAGGTCACAGCAAGGGTATGCTTATAGGCTGTGGGGTTGGCTATCAGCAGTTTTATATATTCTACGGCAAGGGTGAAGGTTTTTCCCGAGCCTGCCGATGCTCTGTATATGTATAATGTCTTGTCCATTATATTATATTTTGTTATTCTATATGTATGGTGCTTCTGCCCGAACTGCCTTTTATTATATGTATCCTTGCAGGTATCCTCTCTATCATTTCCGACAGGTGCGATATGACGCCTATTTTACGTCCTTGGCTTTGTAATCTGTCGAGTGCATCCATGGCGGTGCGCAGGGTGTCGCTGTCGAGTGAGCCGAATCCTTCGTCTATGAATAGCGATTCTATGTTCATGCGGTTCGACGATAGCGATGATAGTGCCAATGCCAATGCCAACGACACAAGAAAAGACTCGCCACCCGATAGTGAATGTACCGAACGCGACTCCGACAGCATATCGCGGTCTATCACTTTTATGGCAAGCGAGTCGGGCGATGTTCGGGCAAGCTCGTAGCGACTTGATAGCTCCTTCAAGTGTTTGTTGGAGTAGGCTAATAAAATATCAAGCGTGTAGCCTTGTGCTATGACGCGGAATTTCTTGCCGTCGGCAGAACCTAAAAAGTCGTTTAGCTTTTTCCAGTCGGTGGCTGTTGCGTCGGCGGTTTTATATTCGGCGTTTAGCTTCTGCGACAGTGCCTTGTTCATGTTGTTGTTGCCAAGAATTACATCTATCTGTGTCATTCTTTCTGCCTGTCGGTCGGCTTTCTCTTTTGTTATGGCTTGCTCCTGCAACAGCGTCTCTTTTGTCTCCTCCTCGGCGGGTTGGGTGGGGGACTGCTTGTGTTTCTGTATGTTACGTGTGCGTTCCTCCAATGTGGCTGTTGCTGTTGTAAGCAATTCCTTTGCCTCTTGTATTTTGTGGCGAATATCCAAAATTTCTTCGGGGGCTATCGTTGCTGTTTTGTGCAGTTCGTCGAGCGTGGTTACATGCGTCTGCGTCGATAGGAATTGTTGAATATCGCTCTTGCAGACATCGAACTCCTTTTCGGCTTTTTCGATGCTCTCTATGAGTGTATCTATGTTTTGTTTTGTCTTTGTGTAGAGTATGGTTTGCGATTTATATTTCTCGTTTGTCTCTGCTGTTTTTTTGCCTGTTTCTTCGGTTGCTTTTTTGTGTCGTTGCTCTATTGACTCGGTGGTGTCATTTCCTATAAGTTCTATCAACCGGGTTTTATATTGCTCTAATTCTTCTATTGCATGTGTGTTTATCTTTTCAAAATTTTCCAGCGTAGTCTGTAACTCGTCGAGGCGTGCCACGCAATTGGCTTTTTTATTTAGTTCCACCGATAATTGCTCCCGAAGCAGCGTTGTGCGTTCTTTTTTGCTGTTCCACTGTTGTGTGGTTGCTTTTATCTCGTTGGCGGCTTGTCGCAGTTGCTCTATGTGGGCAGCATTGTATTCTGTCTCGTTGTTGTATTGCGGCAATAGCTTTATGATGCCTGTTGCGGCTTCTATTTTGGTGTTCAGTATTTGTTTGTAGCCCTCTATGAGCGATGACAATTGAATATATTCTGCCTTGCCCGATTCTATTGCCGTTGTCAGATGCTCTATCCTTTTTTCGTTGTTGCTTTTGGCAATGGTCAGCTGTTCTTCTTGCAGTGTGTTGCCTGTTATTTGCTCTGTCGTGTGATGTATGCTGCCGCATACAGGGCATGGCTCGCCCTGTACCAATCGACTGCGCAGTGTGGCTATCTCGGTCGATAATGTGGCATTAAGCAGTTCGCGCTCTTTGTGTTCTTGTTCCAACTGTTGTTGGTATCTTTTTTGTAGTTCTGTTGTGGTGGCAAGCAGTTTTTCTTTTTCTGCTATTTGTATTATGGCATTCTCGGCTTCGCCTACGTGCGAACATAGCACCTCGGTTTTGTTTGCTATTGTGCTATATTCTATGTGCCCGTTTAGCCATATATTGTTTTCTTCTATCTCTTTTTCGTATTTCTGTATAACGCAAAGCAGGGCTTGCTGTGTCTCTTGTAATTTTTTTATATTCTCCTTTGTCTCGGCTGTTTTTTTATTGTTCTCGGCTTGTGCTTTCAGGCAATTTTTTTGTTCTGTTTCTATTTTTAAAGCCTCGCGCACTTTGGGTTGTAATACTTCCCATTCTTCGTTCAGCTCCTTTTGTCTTTGAGTGTATGTGTTTAGTAGTTCCTCGGTCTCTTTTAGTTTTTTCTCTTCGCTCTCTTTGGCGTTATTGTATTGTGAAAGTCGTTCTTGGCCTTGTTTTATCTCTTTTTTTATGGTAAGGATTTTTATGTATGTGTCGCGAATTGGTTGTATGTTCTCTGTTTTTTCTATTATCTTGGTAAGAGGCTCTATTTTTTGCATAGCCTCTTCCCTTTGTGAATATATTTTCTTTGCATGCTCCAATTCGTTGCTCAGCAGTGTCATCTGCTCAATCCATTTTATTTTTTCTTGTATCTGCTGTTGTGCTTTTGCTGTGGCCTCTTTTTCTTTGGCAAGTTGTTTCTTTTCATTGAGCAACGCGGCTGCCTCCTCCTCGCTAAGCAGTGAAATTTCTTTTATACGTTCCTTAATACTGCTTAATTCCATTTCGGCTTGCTTGAACTTTTCGTATATAAGCTGCGATATATGTGTATATATCTCGGTGCCTGTGAGTTTTTCAAGTATCTCGGCTTTTTCGCGTGACGATGCTTTCAGAAAAGTGGCGAAGTCGCCTTGTGCCAGCAATACGGCACGTGTGAATTGTTCGTATGTGAGCCCTATCAGTTGTCGGGTTTGTTCCAATAACTCGGTTTTTGTCCCCGATAGCTCTGTGCCGTCGCTGATGTTATACAACGCGTAGTGGTAGTCTTGCAGTTTGCCATCGCTCTTGTTACGCGAACGTCGCACACTCCATCGTGCACGATATTCCTTGCCGTCGATAGCCTTGAAGTCTGTTTCGGCATATCCGTCGGCAGTGCCTCGTCTTAGAATGTTCCTGCAATCTTTTTCTTTTATTGTGGAGTCTTTTATATCGTATATGTCGGCACTGTCGCTGACTTTGTTTATGCGGGGCGAGTTATTGTATAACGATATACACATGGCGTCGAGCAGGGTCGATTTGCCCGAGCCGGTGGGGCCTGTAATGGCAAATATTCCTTGCGAACATAATGGCTCGCTACGAAAATCAATAGCAAATTCTCCTTCTAACGATGCTAAATTCTTTCCTCTTATTGCTAATATCTTCATGGCGGTCTGTTTATATTTTGTTTTTTGCCTCGTCGATGACTTTTACAAGCATATTTTTAATTTTTTCGGGCATATCGTTTTGTCCGTAGCTGCGTTTGAATACATCGGTGGCCAATGTCAATGGGTCTATCTCTTTGAGTTCTTCGTATGTCATGGGTGCGTTCATGGTGCTCTCGCCATGTTCTGTAACGGCTTCTATTCGTGTCAGACGCACTGAGCGGCCTTTTATAGCCTCTTCTATCTGGTGCCGCAATGTGGGCTCGGGCTCTTTTATCAGTATGCGTATCTCAATGAACGGCGATTTTTCGTCAATATCTCCTTGTGGCAGTGTGGCTGCTTTTTCCAGAATGTCGTTCAGTGGCTTGGCCTGTGGGTATATGCTCATTAGTTTCACAGGGGCGTCGAACGCTATCTCATCTATCTGCGTCGTTCCTTGTTCTATTGTCACAAGGGTGACGCTTTGGCGGTTGTTTCGTTCGGCAAACGACATGGGCAATGGTGCACCCGAGTATCGTATATTGTCGTCGCCTGCGCATTTTTGCGCTTTGTGCAGATGCCCCAAGGCTGTGTATTGGAACATTTTGGCAAACGTCGATGTATCTACGCAGTCCAAACCGCCTATGATGGTGCGTTCCGAGCGGTCGCCTTGTGAAATTTCACTGCCTGTGGCGTGCATGTGCCCCATGGCTATTATCGTGTCGTACTGTTTTCTTGCTATCTCGTACAATGCCGAGTATATGCCGTTTACGCCGTCGTTATAGCTTTTGTCGGTGGGGTAGTCGCCTTGTCGCACATAGGGAACAGCCAAACAGCAACTGTTTTCGCCAAGTGGCACTATCAATTTATTATAGTCGGTTTCGCGTGTGGCTGTGCGAGGCACTATGCCGCGTATTGTCACATTAAGCCCCTCCAATATGGGTGCCGGTGCTTCGAGCCTTGCGGCAGAATCGTGGTTGCCGGCTGTTATCACAATGCGTAACTGCGGATTTTCGGTGGTCAGTCTTTTTATAAAATCATAGAACATCGACTGTGCCTCGGCCGAGGGGTTGGGATTGTCGAATACATCGCCCGATATAAGCAAGGCGTCTATTTCCCTATCGCTTATTTGTTTTGCCAACCATGATAAAAATATACGATGTTCGTAGGCACGTTCGTACCCGTAGAATGTTTGTCCCAGATGCCAATCGGCTGTATGTATAATTTTCATATATACGCAATTTGCAGAGTGCTAATTTATGAAAAAAAAGCGACACTGCAATGATTTTATATCACATTCGCAATGTCGCTTATAAGTTGTTATAAGAATATTAGGAAGCAAACAAAAATTCCTTAATCGCCTACTAATATTTCAGGTCGGATAGGTTCTCGTTTTTGTGTGCATGCGGATGATTGTGTGTGTGGCTGTGTTCGTGCTGGCCACATTCATGGTGGTTACAGGCATCGCCCGAGTCGGTAATTTTCCCGTTCAGGTAGTCATTCACTACGGTGTCGGTGGCTCCACTGCATCCTCTAATCACCATTATGTTGCTTGCTCCAAGTTTGTTTTTTGCACCGTCGCCCATGTTGCCGGCAAGCATCGTGGTTACTCCCATGGCGGCAAGCTCGGTGGCTATTCCCGACTTGCAGCCACATCCTTGTGGCGAGGGAAGCGTTTGTTTCGAAACTATTTGGTTTTCGCTTATGGTGTAGATAGTGTAATGGTCGCAATGACCGAAATGGTCGTCGATATGTTCGTCCCTTGTGGGCACTGCTATTTTGTATGTGTTCATGGTTATATGTTTTTTTATTATGATTTTACTTCTGTTGTTTCAATTTCGTTGGTGGCACTATTCTCATGTACGGGCGTTCCTATGTCGTGCAGACGCTTAATCAGCGAGTCGCATACAATGCCGAACTGCGGTTTGTTGGTGTCGCTTATAGGCTTCTTGGGCTGCGACTTTATAGTAAGCGGGTTGATAGGTTTGCCGTTTTCGTGTACTCTGAAATCGAGGTGAGGCCCTGTCGAAAGCCCGGTAGAGCCAACATAGCCGATAACCTGTTTCTGTTTTACCGCATCGCCCACTTTAAGTCCCTTGGCAAATTTCGATAAGTGCATGTAGGTGGTTACATACATGCTGTTGTGACGTATCTTGACGAAATTTCCACCACCGCGTGCCTGATAGCCTTTGTCTATCACCTTGCCATTGCCTATTGCATACACCGGAGTGCCGGTGGGTGCGGCATAGTCCACGCCATGATGCGCACGATAGCGTTTCAGAACAGGATGGAAACGGCTGTTCGAGAAACGCGACGATATTCTGTAATAGTCGAGTGGTGCCTTCAAAAATGCCCCTTCCAGACTGTTGCCATCGGCGTTGTAGAATAGCTCCTCGCCATCCTGTGTGAATGGAATGGCATAGACAATGCTATCCGATGCTCGGAACGAGGCAGCCAACACGCGATAGTTGTTAAGCGGTTTCTCATTGGCAAATTCCTGTGCATAAATAAGTCGAAATTCATCCCCCTTCTGTATTCCGAAAAAATCTATCGACCAACCGAATATATGCGACAGCTCCACAGCCAACAATGGCGAGGTGCCGCTCTCCTGCATAGCTACCCATAGCGACGAATTTATGGTGCCTGCGATTTCGCTCTCGTGCCATTCTATCGGGTTTTCTCCCCGTGTAGCCTTGAATTGGTTGTCGATGTCGAATTTTACATAGCTTTTGGGACTTTCTTCGTACACAAAATAATCAGGAACCGACGAACTCTCTTTTGACGATATGAAGGCACAACGCTGTCCTGCACGTATTTTGCGCACATTGAAAATGCTGTCGGGGCATTGTGTCATGTCATATATCTGTTGTGCAGTAAAACCGGCCTTGCCAAGCAGCTCGGCAAGTGTTTGCCCTGCACGTATAGTGTCATATTTTATGTCGTAATCATCTATTGCAATGCCATATTGCATGGTGGGTTCTTTCTTGGCGATGGTGTCGGCGGGCATTTCCTCGTTTGCATTCTGTTGCGTGCTGCCACCGCACGACACAACCCCAATGGCCATAAATACAATTAAAAATACCGGTAAATATTTTATTCCTGAATATTTTTTCATAAGTGTCTTTCTCCGTAAACTTTTTTGTTTGCCGTTTGTTATATGTTCAAGGCCTGTTATAGCCAAAAACATACAATGGCTCGTTCATTATCGACAAAGTTACGAAAAACAGTTCAAAAATAAATACGAATAGGAATAATTAATCTATTTTCACAGTTTGTAATATGGGGATATATGTAGTCTGCTATCAATACTTTATTTACATTGCCATCTGCTTATTTCCCTTTTTTATTCATGAACATGGCAGCGAGCTTTTTGCGTATGGGTTCGTCATAAAGTTTCAGGCAGGCGTATGCCATTAGGATATTAAATAATATGACACCTATGGCTACATGCCATGTATTGCCAAATGTGTATAGTTTGTTATCTATGAGCCACGCATAGAACAGATACATTATAGGATAGTGTGTTATGTACAACGGATAGGATATATTGCCCAAGAAACCACATACCTTTGTACTGTATTTGTCGCTTGTGCATCCCGATGCTCCCAGCCACACAATTAGCGGAAAGGCCACCGATATGCAAAATATTTCGTATATGCCATTTATACATAAATTATTTACGCTTGGGATGAATGGCACCGAGAATAGCAGGAATAACGCTACCGATGACAACCAAAATATGCCACGTATTTTCACCGGTTTGAAGTTGCGCGACAATAACATACCCAAACTGAACGGGAATAACATTCTTAGCGTGCCGCCAAAGAAATTGACATTGTCCAATGTCCAGCCCACACCTATGTTTTCGTAGCCCGAAATGTTGAATATGGCAAATATCGTAAACAGGACTCCGGTTACAGCCACGAACAATGCAAGCAGCCTGTTTGATAGACGACGAATGAACAGGGCATATATTATGTTGCCTATATATTCAAAAAACAACGACCACGACGGCCCGTTCAGCGGGAACATTTCGCCGTTTCCACGTACTTCGTGTGCCGCGCCCGGGTATGCAGGAATAAAAAGCATGCTTAATACAAGCGCTAATATAATTTGCCATGTGGCAGTGCTGCTTCCATCCCATTTTACACACCCCTGTATGCAGAATGTTATGCAGCCAATTATGGCACCCATTACAAGCATGGGATGCAGGCGTATGAGACGCCTTTTGAAGAAACCGCCCAATGTCATGCTGCTGTGCCAACGGTCGTCGTAGGCATAGCTTATTACAAATCCCGACAGAATGAAAAAGAAATCCACTGCCAAGTAGCCATGGTTGAATGTATCTATGCCTCGGCCCTCGGCAAAGGCATATCCTTCGAATATATGATACCATAGTACCATTATGGCTGCTACGCCACGCAATCCGTCGAGCAGGTTGTAGTGGGGCTTGGTGTCTATGAACGCTTGTGTGGGTGTTTCTGTTTTCATTGTCGTTGTATTAATTAGGAACTGATTAGGATTTAAATTTATAAAATTATTTTGTTATGAAAACCGTTTTTTGCCGTTTTTTGCTCTATAAAAGAGTAGGCGGAATAAATCAAAACTGTTTCACATATGATAATATTTTTTGTTCATGTAATTTTTTTCGGCTGCAAAATTACATATCATATCGTCTTGTTTTTTTGCTTTAAAGCAAAAATGTGAAAGACCGTTTTTTTAGTTCCTAAAAAGAATCGGCTATTTTTGTGCTCTTATTCTGCTGAGCGTATATATGGAGATGCCTAAAAACTCGGCAATGTATTTTAGCTTTACGCGGTTCAACAACCCCGGAAAATGTTGCATGAAACATTTGTAACGCTCCGCCGGTGGCAGTTGAAGACGTTCGACGAATATGTGACTTAGCAAACGGTTGGTATCTTGGTGTATTATGCGCCCCCAATTGGCTATATCTATATATTGCCGGTATAGCTCGTTGAGTTTCTCTATTGCAATGACATATATTACACAGTCGGTGAGTGTTTGCACGCTCTCCACCGATGGCATGTTGTGATATAACGAGTACATACCGAAAGTAATATCCCCCTCCATGCTGAACCATGTAGTGGTGTCTGTGCCGTCTTTGTGGAAAATAGAGCGTGTAACCCCTTTTTCTATAAAATAGACATTGCGGTCGGTTATTTCGGAACGCACAAGGTATGTGTTCTTTGGATATTCAACCCTTGTCATCTCGTTCAGCATTGCATTTAGCGGCTCGGGCGAGACAGGGTAGTATTCGTTTATTTTCCTTATTATGTTTTCCATGAGATAATCTTTTTTCCTTGTGCAAAAATAAGATTAATGTAATAAAATATGTCAGCCTTTGGACACAATTTAGGAATTTTACTGTAATTTTGCGGTCGAAAAAATAATTAACTCAACAGGCAATAGAAAAAATATTAAAATTATGTCTAAATATATTGCAGAGGATACTCGTAAAGTCACCACGCATCGTTTGGTGGAGATGAAATGCAAGGGCGAAAAAATAGCAATGCTCACAGCCTACGATTACACTATGGCTTCTATCATAGATGCAGCCGGCATTGATATTATTCTTGTTGGCGATTCGGCCTCGAATGTCATGGCCGGCAATGTAACCACCCTGCCCATTACGCTCGACCAGATGATATATCATGCCAAGTCGGTGGTGCGTGCGGTGAAACGCGCTCTTGTGGTGGTGGATATGCCATTTGGAACATATCAGGTTAATGCCGATGAGGCTGTCAAGAATGCCATTCGCATTATGAAGGAGACGCATGCCGATGCTCTTAAATTGGAGGGTGGCGAGGAAATTCTTCCCTCGGTGCGCAAGATTTTGGATGCAGGTATTCCCATTATGGGGCATCTTGGGCTCACTCCACAAAGTATAAATAAGTTTGGCACATATACCGTGCGTGCCAAGGACGAGGCCGAGGCTGCTAAACTATGCCACGACGCGGAACTGTTGCAGGAGAATGGTTGTTTTGCTTTGGTACTCGAAAAAATACCTGCTGCGTTGGGTTCCAAGGTATCATCGGCGTTGGAGATACCTGTTATTGGCATTGGTGCCGGTGGTGGTGTCGATGGGCAAGTTCTTGTATGCACCGATATGTTGGGCATGACAGCCGACTTCACTCCGCGTTTCTTGCGTCGATATGCCGACTTGAACAGTGTCATAGGCGAAGCGGTGGGTAATTATATTTGCGATGTCAAGTCGTGCGACTTCCCTAACGAGAAAGAACAATACTGAGAACAGATAACAGCATCTGTATTTTGCATATACCGTACTCGCCGGCTGTGCGGTGACAACAAAAAAATGTGGTTATACCCGGGGCATAACCACATTTTTTGTCAGTATGATTTTTACTCTTCTGTTATTGCCATGTCGGCCGTATATGTCGTGTCGTATTTTAAATCATCGCCATCTATGTCGATGTCGTGCGACACGCTTCTGTCTTGGACTTTTTCCCGCAGAATATCGTACAGACTGTTGTTGTTACGGTCTATATTGCTATCGGGAATTCTATCTACAAGCATGTTGAACTCCTCGTTATCAAAATAATAGTCGTATTGCACAAGCAGGAACATGCCTACTATGGATGTTATGTTGTTACGTATGACATCCTTTATGTACAATATTGCGTCGCGCTGTGTCTCCATGGCTGTTAATACCATGACGCTTTTTGTGCTGTCGGCCATGAGCGTATCGGTCATTATCTGTTTCTCCAACTCGTTCATGCGACCTATGTACTCTGCTAATTGTACCTCAACATCGTAGTTCAAATTATTTGCCGGCGTTCCTGTCACTTTGTATGAACCGGGATGAATTTCGGCTTTAATATCTCCTTCTTCAAGGAAAAACAATACGTATGTGGGCTCGGGAGTGTGCTCATATCCAATGTAGTATATTTTACTTCCATTGGTTTTGCCTGCAAATTTAAATTTACCTTGCTCTATGACGGTTCTGTCTGTCTCGGTGAAATTTATTCCGTTTACAGAATATCCCAATATTACGCTGTCACCGTCAATGGCACCGTCTATGCTGCCCTCGATGGTGTAATCGGCACTGCATGATGCCAATGCAAGAATAAATCCTAATAGCAGAAGAGTTTTTCTCATGTTCTTTTTTGTTAGCAGATATATTGTTTGCTTATGGATTGGTTGTTGAGCACGCATTTAATAGCCTCGGCAAAGCCTTTTGCTATTGACAATTGCTTCACCTTGGGACAACCCTTGTCATAGGGTATGCTGTTTGTGAATACAATCTCGGTCATAGCCGACTCGCGCACTCTTTCCGATGCGTTGCCCGACATGATGCAGTGCGATGCAATGGCACGTACCGACAATGCGCCGTTTTCCATCATCAGGTTGGCTGCTTTTGATATTGTGCCGGCTGTGTCCACAATGTCATCTACCAATACCACGTTCTTGCCTTCTACATCGCCAATAATTTGCATTGTATCTACTACGTTGGCTTTTGCTCTTGTCTTGTGGCATAGTACAAGGGGTACACCCAAGCACTTTGAATAGGCGCTTGCACGCTTTGAACCGCCGACGTCGGGTGTGGCAATTACAAGGTTGTCGAGTTTTAGTGAATTGATATAGGGTATGAATACCATAGATGCGTATAGGTGGTCCACCGGAATATCGAAGAAACCTTGTATCTGGTCGGCATGAAGGTCCATTGTTATTATGCGGCTTACTCCGGCTACGCTCAACAGGTCGGCAACGAGCTTGGCTCCTATTGAAACGCGAGGCTTGTCTTTGCGGTCCTGACGTGCCCAACCAAAGTAGGGTATTACTGCAACAATACTTTTGGCCGATGCACGCTTGGCAGCATCTACCATCAATAGCAGTTCCATAAGATTATCCGAGTTGGGGAATGTCGATTGAACCAAGAATACATTCTTTCCACGGATAGATTCTTCGTAAGAAACTGCAAACTCGCCATCTGCAAAATAGGTGGTGTTCATCTGACCAAGAGGACAATCAAGCTCTTTGCAAATTTCTTCGGCAAGGTAACGAGATTTTGTTCCCGAAAATACCATGTAGGGGGTATTGTTCATAATTGTAAAAATTAATTTGTTTATGTATTGTTATTATCTTATTATAATTTTCGTGCTATTTTCTGTATTTTTTTAAATCCCTCTATGAGCTCGCTGTAATCGGTGGAACGACAGGAGTCGAAAAGGTCCCATACTTGTGCATCGAGTATTATACCGCCAAAACCATATTGTGACAGGTTTTTAATATTGCCTTCGTCCAAGTCGCCAAAGGCCCATACGCGTTTGTTTATGACTTTTTTGCCATATTCGTTCAGTTCGGTGCTTTGGTGGAAAGTCCTACCCATGGGGCCAAAACACATGATTTCGTAAAATCCTTTGAACTCGTGCAATTCGCGCAGATTGGCAGCATAACCAACCAATTTGCCACCGAGTTTTTCGGTTGGGTGGGGCGAACCGGATGGAAACAGCTGACCGGCCAATTTGTAGTCTTGCATCAGCCTGTTGTTACAGGTGAAAATGCGTTTGTGATATTTCTTGGGGATTAGGTTCAGCAGCCTCTCGATATATTGGGGGTGCGGGTAAGACTTGTCCAGAAACAGATAGTCTAAATCTTCTTCAAACAGACGTGTTATTATTTTGTCCTCTTCTATGAAGAATGTTGGTTTTGTTACAACTGCAAGTTTCATTATATAATAGTTTTTGTTTTTTTTACGATAGGCACTCATTTCAATGTGAATGGAGGTTGCCTGCTCGTATGTGTATAAAAACGGATGCTTGCTTATGATACAATGCCTGTTTCCGTTGTCTTATTTTGCAAAAGTAGTATTTTTTATTATATTAACACCAATAATGAATAATTAAATTTTATCTGCTTCGAAAACTATTTTTCCCGAAAACATATATAGCGTTAAATTAACAAGGAAAAGCAGCTGTTTCTAAACAATACCAAACTGTAATCTGTTCCCATAGTATAACCAATTATCATATATTATGGCAAAAGAAAGTGTTTTGATATTAAAGAAACGTTTAGACCTCGCCAAACTATTGGAGCAGCTGAATGCGGCGCTAAGCGAGGAGTGGCTCGCCTATTATCAGTATTGGGTGGGTAGTCTTGTTATAGAAGGGGCCATGCGAGCCGATGTACAGCGCGAGTTCGAGGCACATGCCGAGGAGGAATATCTGCATGCAAAAATGCTTGCCGACCGCATAATGCAGCTCGAAGGAACGCCTGTGCTGGACCCTGTTCAGTGGTTCAATTTGGCACGATGCAAATATGCCGCCCCGCTCAATAACGACGTCATCAGCATCCTGAAACAAAATATAGCAGCCGAGCGTTGCGCCGTCATCCGTTACGAGGAAATAGCGGCATTTACAAATAACATAGATTTCACCACATGCGACATAGCAAAGCGCATAATGGCCGAGGAAGAGGAACACGAACAGGAACTGCAAGACTATTTGCGCGACGTCGAGTGGGTGGTACAATCTATGCAATATAAATGTTAATGAGGCCCATGGCAAGATAACCGGTCTGCATAGGAAAATAATTTTAGAAATTTAAACAGTCTGCATAAGAAAATAATTTTTAGAAATTTAAGCAGTTTCTTATTATATAAAATGGATTGTTAAAAAATAATTGTAAATTTGCGTTTGTGTTCGCGAGGAGAAATACGCGAACAATATTTAAACATTTAGCATGGGTTTTTGACTGAAAATCGCCAAATTTTTTAACCAAAGGACTGACGCTGCAATGTTCATACTGCTTGTATATACACAAGTGGCAATCTATTGTTGCCGCCGATATATACAACGGCGTGGGAGTGTTGTATCTGTTTTGTTTATTTTGGTAGGGCGTTTGGCGATGCCTCAGTCTTGTAAACATTTGGCAATAAGTCTCACGTCTATTTTTTTATTGAACCGATAGGATATCGACCGAGGCTTATGGTGTTAATGAAATTACCTTTTTTATTAACTAAACTATATACCTGAATTTATGAAAAACATTTGTTTTAAATCGCTCATTACAGTTGTCATGCTGTTGTGCGGTGTTGTATCAAGGGCCGAGTATGTGAACATCGACGGCTTAGTCTATGACATTTCCGCCGATACAAAAACGGCGACAGTGGTTCACTACAAGCGCATATACGAGCATGCTGTCAATGGCTTCTCGGAGCATGGCTGCGAGTGCGGGGAGTACAGTGGCGAGATTGTTGTTCCTGCCACTGTGACACATGCCGGCGTTGTGTATCGTGTCACTGCCATTGGTGATTATGCCTTTTATTTTTGCCAAAATGTAACAAAAATTGAAATCCCCAAAAGCGTTACCGAAATAAGACGGGGTGCTTTCTATGAATGTAAAGGGCTTGTGGAGTTTACAATTCCTAATAGTGTTAAAAGCATAGGCCATTTTGCTTTTCTCGGTTGCCAAACACTCAAAAACATGGTAATTCCAAACAGCGTTACAATCTTGGGCGAAGCTGCATTTTGGAACTGTCTCGGGCTGGAAAGTGTTGTTCTGTCTAAAAAATTGGATATAATAGCCGAGAGCACATTCGGCAATTGTCTTAAACTTGACAACGTTGTCCTGCCCAAAAGCATCAAAACCATAAACAAAAAAGCATTTACCGGTTGCACAAGCCTTAAAAACATTGAACTGCCCGACGCGGTTACATTAATTAACGACTCGGCTTTTTATGGATGCTCCGTTTTGTCCGGTATTGTCCTGCCCAAAAAACTCAATCGCATTGGAGTTCACTCGTTCATAGGTTGTAAATCGCTCAAAGAACTCACTATTCCCGTTGGTGTAAAAACAATAGATGCAGGCGCATTTGCCCACTGTGACAGTCTAACAAGTGTTAATTTGCCCAATGGAATTAATGAAATAGAAGTAAGTGTGTTCTCTCATTGTAAGAACCTTGTAAGTGTGCAAATACCAAGCGGGGTTAAATATATAGATAATTATGCGTTCTACGGTTGCGAAAATCTTACAAATATAGAAATTCCCGACAGTGTAAGTATAATTGGGAATATGGCCTTCTATGACTGTAAAAAAATAAAACGCGTGCATTTGCCAAAAAACTTGAAAAAAGTAGGTTATAGTTGTTTTAGTAACTGTGTTTCATTAACCGATGTAATATATAATTGTGAATACATAGACGGTTATGGTGTAATTTCCGGTGGCTCGGTTAAGAATATTACAATAGGCAAGGATGTATGCAATTTTAATAAGTCTTTTTTCAATGGTTGCAATTCCGTGGAGAGCATAGTCGTAGCCGAGGGAAACAGATATTACGATAGCCGTAATGGTTGCAATGCAATAATAAAAACAGAAGAAAACGAACTTATATTAGGTTGCAAGAACAGTATTATCCCCGATGGTATCACAGATATAGACTATGGCGCGTTTCATAACTGCAAAGGACTTACCGAAATAACCATCCCAAGCAGTGTCAGAACTATTTCTAGCTCTGCTTTCCAAGATTGTACAGGCCTTACAAATATATATATACCCGAAAATGTGTATTATATGTCCGATGATGCCTTCCGTGGATGTTCAAATTTAGAGAGCATAGTTATTGCCGAGGGGAACAGATATTACGATAGCCGTAATGGTTGCAATGCAATAATAAAAACCGAAGAAAGCAAACTTATATTAGGTTCTAACAACAGCGTTATCCCCGATGGTATTGTGAAAATAAGTAGAGAGGCATTTAGAGGCTGCAAAGGACTTACCGAAATAACTATCCCAAGCAGCGTTGTAGAAATAGGCGTCGATGCTTTCTATCGCTGCGAAGGACTTTCCTCGGTTGAAATTCCCGCCGGTGTGCTACGCATTGGAGCAAGTGCGTTTGCCGGTTGCAGCGGATTGGAAAAAATCACAGTATCGAATGAAAACCAGCTATATGACAGTCGCGAAGATTGCAATGCCATAATAGAGACTGCTACAAACACGCTTGTTGCGGGTTGTAAAAATACGGTTATTCCAAACGGCATTACAACCATTGGGGCATCTGCCTTCTCGGGAAAAATTTTAAAAAGCGAAACCGCAGAGGATAGTATTCAAATAGAGATACCCGAGAGTGTTAAACGTATTGGAAATTCTGCTTTCAGCGGTTGTTCCGGTATATCAAAAATTAAATTGCCAAGCGGACTGTTGGCAATAGGGGCTTACGCATTCTCGAATTGTCGTGGTTTGAGTAAAATTGAATTACCAAGCGGACTATTGACAATAGAGGCTTACGCATTCTCGAATTGTAGTGGTTTGAGTGAAATTAAATTGCCAAGCGGACTGTTGACAATAGGGGAATACGCATTCTCTGATTGTACTGGTATTAGTGGAATTACAATCCCGGCAAGTGTGAAACTAATTGAAAATGAATTCCTTTTAAGAGAAAAAAATATAAAAACAATTACAATGGAGGGCATGCCTCCTTTGTTGGGTGGTTCCATGTATATCGACTACGACAGGGAATTAACCCTTTGTGTGCCTGCCGGAACCGCGGATGCCTATAAAAAGGCAAATAAGTGGGGTAGAATAAAAAATATTGTAGAATACGAGTCGGAGCCTGCACAGCTGTAAATAGATTGTGTGGCATAAAAATAAGAATAATAGCCCCTCGGCTATTATTCTTATTTTTATGTTCGCTTGCTCTTTTAGATGCTGATAAAATCTATATCGCCAACTTTTTTTATATAGAATATATGGGATATAAGGCTATTATTTGAGAAAAAAGCAAGGCCGTTTGTTGTTCTTATTCTTCGTCAAGGTATCTTTTTGTTATACCCGAGTACTCCTCGATGCGTCTGTCGCGCAGGAATGGCCACCATTGGCGCACCGACTCGCTGCGTTCCAAGCTCACCTCCACAACGCGGTTTTCCTCTTGTTGGCCAAAATGGGCTATGAACTCGCCTTGCGGTCCGGCAATGAAGCTATGCCCCCAGAATTGAATACCGTTGGTCATGCCCGAGGGGTCGGGCTCGTGTCCGCATCGGTTCACTGCCACTACGGGGATGCCGTTTGCCACCGCATGGCCTCGTTGCACTGTTTGCCATGCTGTCAGCTGACGTTCTTTTTCGTCGGGGGTGTCGCTGCTTTCCCAGCCTATTGCTGTGGGGTATATCAGTATGTCGGCTCCGCGCAGTGCCATGAGTCGTGCTCCTTCGGGGTACCATTGGTCCCAACATACTTGCACTCCCAGCGTTCCTATGGATGTTTTAATGGGCTTGAACCCCATGTCGCCGGGCGTGAAATAGAATTTTTCGTAGTAGGCAGGGTCGTCGGGGATGTGCATTTTGCGATATTTTCCGGCTATACTTCCGTCGCTGTCAAAAACCACAGCGGTGTTGTGGTACAGCCCTTTGGCACGTGCCTCGAACAACGATGTCACAAGCACTATCTTGTTTTCGGCAGCCAATTGGCTGTAAAACTTTGTCGATGGGCCGGGGATTGGCTCGGCAAGTGCAAAATTGGCGGTGCTTTCTACCTGACAGAAATAGAGCGAGTTATGCAGTTCCTGAAGCACCACGAGACGGGCTCCTTGTTGTGCCACGCTACGAATGTTCTTTGCCAATTTTTCTTTATTGCTCTCGATGTCGGCACTGTTGCTCTGTTGTACAATGCCTATCTTTATGATTTTTTCCATAGGATTATTGTTCTTGCTGTTTCTGTTTGTTGTATTCGCTACGTTCAGTCATGGGGTATTGCATTGTGACACAGTGTAATGAACCATGTTGCTTTATGAGTGCGCAACAGTCTGTTCCTACTATTTCGTAGTTGGGGAACGCTTCGGCCAATACTTCGGCGGCACGTCGGTCGTTGTCGGGCTGTGAATATGTGGGGTACAATACGCAGTTGTTCATGACAAGGAAATTTGCGTATGTGGCGGGCAGGCGTTCGCCGTCCTCGTCGTAAATGGCTGTGGGCGATGGCAGTGCCAATAGGCGGTATGGCTTGCCTTCGTCGGTGCGGAATGTGGCCAGCTGGGCTTCCATAGCTTGCAGGTCGGCAAATTGTTCGTCCTCGGGGTCGTTGCATTGCACATGTACTATTGTGTCGTTGGGTGCAAAACGGGCTATGGTGTCTATGTGCCCGTCGGTGTCGTCGCCCGTCAGGTTGCCATGGTCCAACCATAGTATGCGGTTGGCATGTAGCATTTGCAACAGCCTTTTTTCTATCTGTTCTTTTGTCAGTGGCTGGTTGCGGTGAGGTGCCATGAGGCAGTGCGTGGTGGTCAATATCGTGCCTTTGCCATCGCTCTCTATGGAACCGCCTTCGAGCACAAGGCTTTGGCAGTCTTCGTATTCTCCCTTTACAATGCCGGCGTTATATAGTTTTTCGTTTATGGCGTTGTCCAGCTCGGCAGGGAATTTGCGTCCCCATCCGTTGAATTCGAAGTCGAGGTAGTGGGGTGCAGTGTCGCCCAACAGCGTGATGAAGGCATGGTCGCGTGCCCATGTGTCGTTGGTGTCGCAACTGAAAAAACGTATGTTCTGTATGTTGGCGGCTGTTGTTTGCAGATGCTTGCGCACTTTGTCGGTGTCGGGGGCTACAATGAGCAGTTTCTGTCGCCTGCTTATGTTTATGGCTATTTGGGTGAAACAATTTTCGACCTCCTGTAACATATATGCCCAGTCGCTGTTTTCGTGCGGCCAAGTCAGTTGTATCATCTGTTGTTTATGCCATTCTGCCGGCAAATATAATTTACGTCTTTGTTCCATGCTTTTTGGGGATGCTTGTTATTTTCTGTCGAAAAACGGATTTTTCGAGCCTGCACTTACGGGGATTGCTATTATGTAGTTGCATTTGGGCAACCAACCGAGTTTGTGTGCCGCATAGCCTGCCGAGTACATTACGCGTGTGTCCAAACGCAAATCGGCAGCGGTGGCACATGCCGAGCCTATGGCTATTCCAACGTCTATTGTGTTCATGGCGCATGGCACTCCGGCATTGCGTTGTTCGCATGTGGCACTGCCGCAATATCCACAGTTAAGTCCCATGGGCAGTTCGCGCGAGCCTATTAACAGTATGGCCTCGGCAGCAAGAATATTCTGTGCATCGCGCATCATGCCGGCACGTTGTCGTTCTTCGCCAATTTGTTGCAGAGCATTGCTCAGTGCGTGAATATCGTCATCGGTCACAAGTATGGTCTCTATAATATCGCAACCCTTGGCTTTGGGGGCTGTGCGAGCAGCAGTCATCATCTGTTTTGCTGCTTCAATCACCTGTTGGTGGCGTGTATCGCGTTCGTTAAAAATCATAATATGAGCTATTTTTTGCGAAGATAAGCAAATATCTTTAACAAATGAAGGGTTGGGCGTTTATTTGTCTTTTTTGGCTGTTTATATGAAGCTGTTTATATTTATATAAGTGAAAATTTAAATAACTTCTATAAATCCCGAAATTGTCAGCAGGTGCTTTACTACAAAGAATATAACGGGTACAAACAACGAAGGCAGCAGGTTCAGCGTCTTGCAATCCTTTATTTCCAGAATACTTATTCCCGAGGCTGCTATGAGCACTCCGCCCACTATCGAAATTTCCGTTATTAGTTCTTGGGGAATAATATTGCCTGCCAATATGGTGAGCAGGTATATGCTGCCTTGCCATATAAACAGTACAGGGGCTGCGAATATCATGCCTATGCCGTATGTGGTGGCAAGTACAGCCGATGTCACAAGGTCCAGTGTGGCGTTGGTGTACAAAAAAGTGTTGTCGCCATACAAAGCACTCATCACGGGCCCCACAATGGATAATGCTCCCACGCAGTATAACAATATGCCGGTCGATAGCCCTTTGCCAAGCTCCGACGCCGAGTAGCGCGACACTAATTTGTTAAATCGTTTCTCTATGTTGAGCGCCGTACCTATAAGTCCGCCAACCGACAGGCTGACAATGAACAGCACCGGATAACTGCTCTTTGGCAGATGATTGCTCACTGCGTTAAAACCTAATGCCATAGCAGCCAACCCCATGGCGGTGAACAATACTTTCCGATACTCCTTTTTTATGCCTTTTTTTGTGTAGTGTCCTATTATGCTGCCGGCTATTATGGTTAGCGTATTTACAATTGTTCCTATCATGTATGCTTTTGTCTCTGTTTGTTTTTGCGAGTGGGGTGTGGCGGTTTGTCATAATCGACAAACCACTGTGTCGTTTTCAATATTAGGGCTCAGTCATGTACCTGTGTACACTCCTTACGCCCTAAATACAAACGCCTTGTATATTATCGATTTTCACAAACCGTAAGGGCAGTGTCAAAATCCACATTTTGACACTGCCTCATTTTTATAGACTGTCGCCGAAATCCTCGCGGAATTTCGCGGCAAGTTTTTCCTGCCAATCACCAATGGGCACCAAACGTCCGAAGAAGAAACGTAGCACATTGGGTTCCTCTATCCAGCGTAGTCCGCCTATCAAGTGACGGTTGTCGTAGAGCCATTTTACGCGGTCGGCACAATATTTTATTTGCGACAGTGTGAACACGCGTCGCGGGCATGCCAAACGCACCAATTCCATTTCGGCAAGATGCTCTGTGCCATCGGGCTCGCGTTGCTCCGACAGGGTGCCGCGTTCCATTCCGCGAATGCCGCCTGCAATGTATAGTGCCACAGCCAATGCTCCTGCCGGATATTGATTTTGCGGAATATCCTTCAAAAATTCCATGGCATTTATATGTGCGCCCAATCCACCCGCCGGCAGTATCATGGGTATTCCATACTCATGTAATTCTTTTACCAGATGTTCTATGAATATGGGGCCTTGGCTTATTATATCCTCGTCGAGTGTCTCTAATAATCCCACTGCCATAGCCTCCATTGAGCGAACCTCCATGCCGCCGTATGTCAGAAATCCTTCGTATAGCGGTATGTATTCTTTCATTTTTATTATAAGCTGCTCGTTGTTCGATACAATGGCACCTCCGCGAGCAAAGCCCAATTTGCGGCTCGAAAAATAAATGAGATCCATGCTGTCGCATATAGTGCGCATGATGTCGCGTACACTCATTTTTTTGCATTGTTCCTCGCGTGTCTTTATAAAATATAGGTTGTCTTGCAGCAACGATGCGTCAAGAACGCTCAGAACACCATATTTCTTGCAAATAGCAGCCACTTGTAGCATATTCTCCATTGAGAGCGGCTGGCCTCCGATAAGGTTGGTGCCGGCCTCGATGCGCACAAACGGTACATGCTCGGGGCCAACCTCCTTTATTATGCTTTCCAATTGTTCAAGGTCGAAATTTCCTTTGAACGGCTCGTCGCTTTGCGGCTCAAATCCTTTTTTCCATAACACCTCGACCACAGAACCTCCTTTGCGGGTTATATGCGCCTTGGTGGTGGTGAAGTGGTAGTTCATGGGGACAACGTCGCCCGGTTTCACAAACGTTTCGGCCAATATATTTTCGCAAGCACGTCCTTGGTGTGCCGGTAGGAAAAATTCCGTACCGAAAACCTCTTTCATTACACGCATCAAACGGTTGCACGTCTCGGAGCCGGCGTATGAATCATCGGCTTGGAACATGGCTGCAACCTGATTGTCCGACATGGCATTAACACCCGAGTCGGTGAGCATGTCCATATATACATCCTTGTTTTGCAACAGGAAAGTATTGTTGCCTGCCTCGTTTATTTTTTTTACTCGCTCTTCCACCGTCGGAAGATATAATTTTTGTACTACTCGTACCTTGTGCATTTCCAAAGGTACTTGTTCCTCTTGTTTGTAGAATTTAATCTGTGACATTTTCTTTCGTTTTTCTAATTGTGTGTTCTTTTCTCTGTCTTTTTGCAAAAATGAATTAAAAAAACGAATAAAACAACAACATGTATGTATTTTTATGAATTTTACTTGATTTTTGTATATTTATGCTCTTTTTTACAAAACAAATGGGACGATGAATATAAAAAAAATCACCGTCCCAATCGTCTATAAATAGTTATTTATTATCAGTGTCCAAATAACAAGGGATAAACTAAACCGTTTCTTGATTTTTTTGTTCGTTGGTGAGTATTATATAAGATTTTCGAATAATATAGCCGACAAAACAGTCATGCAGCCGGCAACAGCCACCGACAGACTGCTCATGGCACCCTGTACCGCTCCCATTTCCATGGCTTTCGATGTGCCCATTACATGCGATGCCGTGCCGACGGCAATGCCTTGTGCCACATTGTTTTTTATCCTCAGTATCTTGCACAGAATGTCGCCGGCGATATTCCCAAATAATCCGGTTATCATGATAGCGGCAACAGTAATGGCGATATATCCATCGAGTTCCTGCGACAATCCTATCCCTATTGCCGTCGTTATTGATTTTGGGAACAAGGTCACATACTGCGTGTGGTTCAAATTAAACAATAGCGACATGAGGAATATAGTGAAACCGCTTGTGAGTACCCCCGATGCAATGCCAATGAGTATTGCAATGTAGTTTTTACGCAGTAATTGCAGTTGCTCGTACAACGGAATAGCAAGGCACACCGTTGCAGGGGTCAATAGTATGCTTATGTGTTGTGCACCATTGTTATAGTCCTCGTATTTTATTCCGGTGACAGCCAGCAATGCGATGCACAAAGTAATAGCCACCAATAGCGGGTTGAATATAAACAGTTTGAATTTCTTTTTAAGCAATAGGCCTATGATGTATGCAATGAGCGTTGCCCCTATCCCCCAAAAAACAGAACAGCCGATAAACTCCTTCATTTTCCTGTTTTTTTCTTGTTATTATTAATAATAAACTGTGTAATATGTCCGGCGACGGCAAGCACCATGATGGTCGATACTAACGATATTACAATAAGTGCCAAAAGGAATTCCTGCATAGTCGTCCACGACTCAATGAGCCCCACAGTGGGTGGAATGAACATAATGGGCATAGAATATATGAGAAACTTACCCGTCTCCTTCACCGCCGACAGTTTGAGCACGCCACTGCAAAGCAAAACAAACAGTATGGTCATGCCGTAGATGCTTGCAGGTATGGGTAGTGGGATAATTCTGTTTAGAATTTCCCCAAGTAGCGATATGGCTATTATTATGGTGAATTGCTTAATGTATTTCATGTTGCAAATATAGCCACAAGCGAGCGAAAAAACGAAGTTTACTTCGGTTTTTTACAGCGGCAAAGCGATACCGTAGCTTTGCTTGCGACGACGGAACATTTATGTTCCCAAAGGAGTGCGGCTTGCCGCCCCAAAGGCTATATTCGCGCGAAGCGCAAATCAGCCACAAGCGAGCGAAAAATATGAAGTTTACTTCGATATTTTTTACAGCGGCAACGCGAAATAAGCGTTGCGTTGCTCTTAGCGAACCTTGGCTACGCTCGTTTACAAAAGCAAATAAATTTGCTTTGTACTCTCTTGCACAAGCCTTGCGACGACGGAACATTTATGTTCCCAAAGGAGTGCGGCTTGCCGCCCCAAAGGCTATACCTGCCATTCGCAGCAGAAATACCCAAATAGGGTAGCGGCATATAAAAATGGCAAGCGTGTACAATGAAAAAAAAGACAGTACCCTCACGGGTACTGTCCTGATAATAAACCATTACATCGTTTAGAATGAATAGTAAAGGCTGAACGACAAATCTGAGGTGTCTAAGTCAAGACCGTAGGCTTTTCTGTCATTGTCACGATCCCAATAACCCAATGCACCAACGTGAGCAACTACGCTGAAATTGTCGTTGATAGCATAAGCTACGCCCGGTTTTACAGCGATACCCCAACCGGTTGAAGAATCACCTGCGTCGGGTTTTACGCGCTCTACCTCAACAGCACCATCTGCAAATACGCTAAATGCGCCTGCTCTCAGGAATGTCCAACGTGCATAGGGGCTAATGGAGAAAACGTTGCCATTTCCTTGTCCGCCGTCAATGTCAATATCGGTGTAGCTAAGGGCAACACCGACAGCCCAATTGTCGTTGATTGTGTAACCAATCTCGGGGCGGATAGACCATTCTGTACCGTCGGCGTCACCAACTTCCGCTTTTGAATAGCCAAGACCACCACCAACATAAAGTTGAGCACTTGCAACCATTGCACATACCATAAAGGCAGCTGTTAATAATACCTTTTTCATAATAATTGATATTTTGGTGTTATACCGGAAAAAATTGTGTTGGTTACTCCTCCGGCTTGAAGTAGCCGTTGTAAATGTAGCGGGTTATTTTTAAAATATCAAATTTTAATGAAAAAAATATAACTTTTATGGAATTTTGGATAAAATATTGCGCTAATAATGTTCTATTTGTCCTTTAAAAGGGCTGTAATAACCATCAACTGCACATGAGCACAATAAATACTCCCCACAGAATGAGCAATGTGTTGCCTACGGCATAGGTTACAGTGTAGCCAAGTGCCGGCGTGTCGCTCTCTATTACCTCCTGCACCGAGCCTATGGCGGCTGTGGTGGTACGTGCGCCACAAACACATCCCAATGCTATTGCCGGATGGAACTTAAACCAATATCGGCCTATGTATATGCCGAATAGCAATGGTAACGATGTGGCTACCGCTCCCGCCACAAACAGCGAAAAGCCTGCTTGTTGCAACCCGTCGATAAATCCCGGCCCTGCGCTTATTCCCACAACGGCTATAAAGATATTAAGTCCCAAGTTGTTGAACGCCCACAGTGCGGCTTCGGGTATCGCCCCCATAGTGGGGCGGTGCGAGTGCCACCACCCGAAGACCAGCCCGGCAATGAGTGCGCCTCCGCTGCTGCTGAGGCTCAGCGGTATGCCGCTTATGTGCAACGTCAGTGTGCCCAATAAGGCTCCTATGAATATCCCAAGCGCCATAAACACCACGTCGGTACTTTCGGTTGCTATGTTGGGGTAGCCTATCTCGTTTGCAGCCGGCAGTACATCGGGTTTTATTCCAACCAATTCGATGGTGTCGCCTGCGTTCAGCACTGTTTTGGGAAACACCGGTATGCTTATTCCCATGCGTCGTATCTTCTGTATGCTCACCGCGTGCATGAACGGTTGCGCACGCAGTTCGGCTACGGTTTTTCCTGCAAACACACTCTTTTTTTTACGGTGTTTTCCTGTCACAAGCACGGGGACAACCATCACGGGGAATTTTAACAGCGTCTCGTCGTTGACCTCGTTGCCTATCCATTCTTCCTCGCCCATGGCGAACTCGCGTCGTCCTGTGAGCACTACCTCGTCGCCTATGTCGAGTATGGTGTTCGGTGTTACATTATTTAATATATGTGTCCCTTTGCGTATGCGTTCCACAAAAAGCCGTTTCCCTTGCAGTTCGAAATAATTTTCAAGGTCGGCAACACGTTTGCCACCCAGAAACCAATTATTGCTAATATTATATGCTCGGAACACCACAGGGCGCATAGCATCCATGAAACCGGGTTTGGCATCCTGCTCATCGCCTAACTCCTTTTCCAGCTCCTTGCATGCCTTTTTTACCTTGTCAACCCCTCCCAGCAGCCTTGGCCCTATGGTGGAAACTAACCATGCCGAGCCGGCTGTTCCAAAAATATATGTCACAGCATAGGCTACCGGTATCATGCCGATGGCTTTTTGTTTGCTTTGTTCGTCAATGCCAAGCCCGTTGATGGTGTCCTCGGCAACGCCTATCACTGCGCTTATAGTCTGCGAACCCGATAACAATCCTGCCGCCTCGCCCATGTCGTATCCCATGATAAGTGCAATGACCCATGTCGAGAATAATATGAACAGACACATCGTTATGGCAAAATATACTTGTGGCAATCCGTCTTTTTTCAGTCCGTTGAAAAACTGAGGCCCCACCTTGTAGCCTATGGCGAATAGGAAAAGCAGAAACGCGACGGGCTTTATCGTGTTGCCTATCGGTATCTCCAATTGTCCTATTACGACGCCTGCCAAAAGCACGCTTGTCACAATTCCTAAACTAAATCCTTTTATTCGTATGCGGCCTACCAAGAAGCCAATTCCCAAGGTAAGATAAATTGCAAGCTCGGGATGGTTGCGTAAAGTTTCTGTTATCCAATTCATTTTTTTGTTTGTTTTGTTGGATAACAATCGTACAACTATAAATGTTGTGATAGTTTTTTCGGCTGCATGGGAGCGGAAATCCCGATGCAGCCGAAAAAGGGTGTTGCATAGCCTGTTATGTATGCTTTGTCTGTTAATAGAAAAGGTCTTTCAGCAATTTTATCTCAAAATCCGACACGCCGCGTTCCATGAGTATGGCTCGGTCGTTTTCTATCATGGATATGAGTTTTTGGGTGTCGCCATATTGCTCTTCGGCTTTTTTGTATAGCTCGTATGCCTTGCTGTGTTCGTTGTTCACCCATTCTATATGTGCCGCGTTAAGTATGTCGTCGGCCTCGACCTTTTCGTCTTGCATTATTTGTTGGTAATAGTGGCGGGCCTGAGTGTCGTTCTTTGTCAGGAACGAGCACCATGCTATGGCGCGTCGGGCACGAAGCGATTCGGGATCGATATATTCCACTTTGAAAAAGTGCGCAAATGCTTCGTCGTAGCGTTTCAGCATCACTAAACATTCTCCGGTTTTCAGTAGGAGCTTTTTGTCTTCGGGGCTTATTTGCAGTGCAGCGTTGTAGTAGTGCAGGGCATTGTCAAATTCTCCTATTATTCTGTAACATTGTGCCATGCGACGCAGTGTCCACAGGCTGTCGGACAACATGATGTCGGCTTTTGTGTAGTAGTCTATGGCTTGGCTGAACTTGTTTTGTTTCTCCATGCAATAGCCCATTTTCTGATAGAATTGTGCGTCGCTGTATTTGCCTTTTTCTAATACGTGTCCGGCATTTTCGGCCTCGATGTAGTATTCTTTATCTACAAGGTAATTGAATACTCTCAGTGCGAAATCGTTGCTTTGTACATGCTTCGACAATTCGTTGCTCTCCAACATGTTGAGTGGCATCTTGAAGGGGTCGGGGTGCTCGTTGCGGAATGACGATAATTTGAACAAACGGTATAGGTCCTGCAAGTAGTATCTACTGATGAGTTCCGTATCCTCGGTTTGTGACTCTGTCGAGGGTTTTGGTATGTTGTCGGCCTCTTCTTCGTTTGCTTCGGGTATTTTTATTATCATCATCTCCAACTGTTCCTCTGTCAGGTTGTAGAGCGAGAATGCAAATGAGTATTTGTCGCTGTGACAGAAAAAACGCGATGTGCTTAGCGTGTCGATGAGGGTTTTTCCTATCTTGGAATCCTTGGGTACCATTTCTTCGAGTATTATGCTGTCTTTCTCGAATGGGCGTACCCAGTTTTGCATTTCATCGAAAAATACATATTTTTTCAGCAATGTGAATGTACCCAGATATATGTCGGCTCCTTCGTATTGCCATTGCGAAATCTCGTCTAATTTTTCTTTTATATCTTCGCTGTCGGCCCATTTTTTTATTTTTTGCCATTCGGGGTTACATTCCAAATCGTCGAAGTCGAATTTTATTCTTGTGTTTTTGTCGCAAACGATGTTGGAGTCTTCCAGCATGGCCGGGATTATCTCGTCGCGCATTTTTTTGTTTATTTTCATTGTCTCGCGAGTGAGTAGCAACTGTATTTGTAGCGTGTGCAGACGTCGCTGTATCTCTTTGTCGTCGAAAAGAGACTCTATGGCGGGGCGTAGCTCGGGGTAGAATTTTATGCGTTCTTGGTGCATTAATAGTGCCAATACCAAGCCTGTGAGCGCGCGCATGGAGAGCTCGACAATAAAATTCATCGACAGACGACATAGCAGTATGGCTTTCTGTGGCTCGAAACAGTTGAACAGCCCCAGTGTTATGGCTGTGACAAGTGTTATGGCGTCGTTTTTAGGGCTTTCGCCTGTGGTGAGCAGTTTGTATATCTCGTCACAGGTTTGTGTGTTCCAATTGGTGGTGGTGCGCATCATGTGGAATGCCTCTCTCAGCAGTGCTTCGTGTCGTCCGTACACCTCCATTTTTATATTATCGTACTTTTCTTTTGGCATTACGTGTGCAGCGGTGATATATGCCAAGTGTTCCGAAAAGGCTGTACGCAGGTTGTCGATGTTTATCTCGTTGTTGTATTTTTTCTTGAACTGAATGAAATTCTTGCCTGCCGGCGTGTCGTCGTTCAGTTGTGCTATCTCGTCGTTTAGTATGAAACATTGTCCTACAAGGTCTTGATATAGCTTTTCTCTGTTTGGGTCGGGCATGTCGGTACGCAGGTACTCGAGCATGTAGTTATAGGCGTTTCTTACTTTGTCGAAACGCGAGTATAATTCCCAATCGGTGTCTGTTGTTATAATTATGGAAAGGTTGTCTATTGCTTGTTTTAAACATCCTTCTGTCAACAGCGTGTTTATTTCTTCATGTATTTCTTTTTTGCTCATATCAAGTGTCTTGTTGTCTTATACTTTTTTCAACAAACGGGGGTGACTTTTGGTCACCCCCGCAGTTTGCGATTTATTGGTGTTTTATATTTATTCACCTTTTATGGCTGCAACGCCCGGGAGAACTTTTCCCTCGATGGCTTCCAATAGTGCGCCACCGCCTGTGGAAATGTATGATACCTTGTCGGCCATGCCAAATTTGTTGATACATGCAACCGAGTCGCCACCACCGATGAGCGAGAAACCTCCGGCTGCTGTTGCTTTTGCTATTGCTTCGGCTATGGCACGTGAACCGGCTGTGAAGTTATCGAACTCGAATACTCCGGCAGGACCGTTCCAAAGGATTGTTTTTGCATCCTCGATAGCTGCTGCAAATGCTTTGCGTGCATCGGGGCCTGCATCCAAACCTTCCCAACCTTCGGGAATATCGGAAACGGGTACTACTTGGGTGTTTGCATCGTTCGAGAAGTCATCGGCTGCCACGCAGTCTGTTGCAAGTACCAAGTTCACGCCTTTTGCTTTTGCCTGCTCTATGATGTCGAGAGCAAGTTGCAATTTGTCGTCCTCGACAATGGAGTTACCTACCTTGCCGCCTTGTGCTTTTGCAAATGTATATGTCATACCACCGCATAGGATAAGGTTGTCAACCTTGTCCATAAGGTTCTCTATGATACCTATTTTGGTCGATACCTTTGAACCACCCATGATGGCGGTGAAAGGACGTTTGATGTCTTTCAGTATGTTGTCAACTGCTTTAACCTCTTTTTCCATTAGGTAGCCGAGCATTTTGTTGTCGGCGTCGAAGTAGTCGGCGATGACTGCTGTCGAAGCATGACGACGGTGTGCTGTACCGAATGCGTCGTTTATGTAGCAGTCGGCATACGAAGCCAATGTCTTCGAGAACTCTTTTTGGGACTCTTTCATGGCTTTCTTTGCATCGGCATATGCGGGGTCTTCTTTGTCTATGCCTACGGGCTTACCCTCTTCCTCGGGGTAGAAACGAAGGTTTTCGAGCATAAGTACCTCGCCTGCTTTCAAAGCGGCAGCAGCGTCGGCAGCCTTTGCGCAGTCGGGAGCAAACTGTACAGGTACACCCAATTTCTCGGATACGGCATCAACTATCTGGCTCAAAGAGTATTTTGCATTTACCTTGCCTTTGGGCTTACCCATGTGCGACATGATGATGAGTGAGCCACCATCTGCCAATACTTTTTTCAGAGTGGGAAGCGCTCCGCGTATGCGGGTGTCATCGGTGATTTTACCCTCTTCGTTCAAAGGAACATTGAAGTCGACACGAACGATTGCCTTTTTGCCGGCAAATTTGAAATTGTCAATTGTCATGATTGTTAAGTTATTTAGTTAATAATGTTTACTCTTTGGTGTATATTCGTTTTTTGTGGCATTTTAATACATATAGCCACATGTTTTGCAAATATACTATTTTTTAAATTAATTATGGTATTATATTGGGGTTATTTTTTTATGTTTTTTTCTTATGCTTCTCTCTTGGCTGCATTGTGCTTTGCGATATCCTTGTTCCGGGTGCTTTTTTTGTTTGCGTATTTGCATAGCTGTGCAAGTCCGCATACCCGACATTCGGGGGTGCGTGCTTTACATACGTAACGTCCATGTAATATGAGCCAGTGGTGTGCCTTTGGGATTAGTTCTGCTGGGAAATACTTTACTAATTCTGTTTCGACACTGTACGGGGTGGTGCAACGTTGTGGCACAAGCCCTATTCTGTGGCTCACTCTGTACACGTGTGTATCTACTGCCATTGCCGACTTGTTAAACACAACCGATTGTATGACGTTGGCTGTTTTACGTCCCACCCCGGGGAGGGTGGTTAGTTCTTCCAGCGTGTCGGGAACTATGCCGTTAAAGTCGTTGCATAGTTTTTGTGCCATGCCGACAAGGTGCTTGGCCTTGTTGTTGGGGTAGGATATGCTTTTTATGTAGTTATATATTTCGTCGGGATGCGCTTGCGACATTTCCTCGGGTGTGGCGTATCGGGCAAATAGGTCGGGGGTGACCATGTTTACGCGTTTGTCGGTGCATTGTGCCGACAATACCACTGCTACCAATAGCTCGAAAGGGGTGGTGTAGTTTAGTTCGGTTTCGGCTATCGGCATTGCTTTCTCGAAATATTCTATTACCTTTTTATATAGTTCGGCTTTTTTCATGTATTTGCAGTGTAGTGGTTTATGCCTGTTCTTTCTGTTGAAAAAAGCCGGCTGCTTTATAACATGCCGGCTTTGTCGTTTTATTGGTGTGAAAACTGTTTCTTAATTTGCGCTTTCAAATAGTTTCAGGAAGCGTACATCGTTTTCGCTGAACAATCTAAGGTCTTTTACCTGATATTTCAGGTTGGTGATGCGCTCTATACCCATTCCGAATGCGTAGCCGGTGTACTCTTTGCTATCTATTCCGCATAGCTCCAATACGTTGGGATCGACCATGCCGCAACCGAGTATTTCCACCCATCCTGTTCCTTTGCAGAACGGGCAACCTTTGCCTCCGCATATATTACAGCTTATATCCATCTCGGCCGAAGGCTCGGTGAATGGGAAATAAGAGGGACGAAGACGTATCTTGGTGGCTGTACCGAACATTTCTTGTGCAAAGAGCAAAAGCACCTGTTTCAGGTCGGTGAAGGAGACGTTTTTGTCTATGTATAATCCTTCTAATTGATGGAAGAAACAGTGGGCACGATAGCTGATGGCTTCGTTGCGATAGACGCGTCCCGGTGCTATGATGCGAATGGGAGGCTTGCTCGTCTCCATTACGCGGCTTTGCACGCTGCTTGTGTGTGTGCGCAGTATGATGTCGGGGTGCGATTCAATGAAGAATGTGTCCTGCATGTCGCGTGCCGGATGGTCTTCGGCAAAATTCATCGACGAAAACACATGCCAGTCGTCTTCTATCTCAAATCCGTCTGCTATTGAAAAACCAAGACGGGCAAAAATATCTACTATCTCGTTTTTTACAATTGAAAGGGGGTGACGTGTGCCAAGGCGCGTTGGGTATGAACTGCGAGTGAGGTCTATGTCGCATAGTTCCTCTTCGTTGTTCGATAGGTTTTCTTTAAGTGTGTTGAACTGTTCTTGAATGGCGTTTTTAAGTTCGTTCAGACGCACACCAACCTCGCGCTTTTGTTCTGCGGGGACTTCGCGGAATTGTGACATAAGGCCGTTTATGATACCTTTCTTGCTTAGGTATTTCAAACGCAAGGCTTCGAGTTCCTCGGCGTTGCCGGCACTTAAATTCTTGACTTCTTGCAGTAACAGGTTTATCTGTTCTATCATATTTTGTTAATTAAATTATTACGTTCATAAAATTCTGCGCGAAGTTAATGAATTATGACGATATTTTGAAATTAATTGCGCTTTTTTTATTTATATATAAATATAGGGTTTTTTGTAGGATTTATAAATGACAATAGATATTCACTCGCTTTGAAATTCCAAAGCAAATTTTGGGTTTTTCGCTCGTTTTTACCTAATTTGTCATAAATGACAGATATAGTTGTGCACTCGCTGTAAAAAATATCGAAGTAAACTTCATATTTTTTGCTCGTTTTTGTCTAATTTGTCATAAATGACAGATATAGTTATGCACTCGCTGTAAAAAATATTGAAGTAAACTTCATATTTTTTTGCTCGTTTTTACCTAATTTGTCATAAATGACAGA
>JAFQBG010000016.1 GCA_017416705.1 Bacteroidaceae bacterium | reverse complement strand
CCTTCCAAATTAGGTAGTGACCGTTGTTATCGACAAAGGCATATTTACCATCGCCCAAGTCGCGACAGATAAATTCTGCGGGAGTAACGACATCCTTAAACGACATTTGGTTGTTTGCGTCGTAGCCCATGACAAATTCGCTGCCGCCCTTCTGTACATTGGTGAAGGTATAGGCCTTGCCGTCCTCGGGCATCTGAATGTCGGCGGCAAGCAGGGTGGTTTGTGCAGCGGTTATATCCTCGGCGTGGTTTGCGGCATCTACGGCGGCAAGGTAGTCTTCTATGGCACTTGCCACAGGATAGCCTACACCACCCCAGCCTTCGACAAGGGCTTTCGCAGTGGCTTTTTGCTCGGAAATATCAACCGCATCCTCATTATATACCACGATAGACGAAGTAAAGTCCCAATTATAATATGGGGAATACTGTTCTTTTACATTCACCGCAAAATTCACCACATGCCCATTGGGAGCCGCATCGCTCACTGTCACCGTAATACTTTTTTCGGCTGTGGCATCCGGCGACAAGGCTGCAATTGTAAAATTGCCGCTGTTTATGGTTACGTATGGGTCGTCGCACGAGAATGTAACAGTACATTTTGTATGCAATTCATATCTGCCATTATTGAGCATTGTGACATATAAGGTATTCTCACCCGGTGACAAGGTTGCCGGCGAGTACGACTTAACAACAACGTTGTAATCGGCCTTATCGGTGGTTGCCGATACCTCGGCCGATGCCTCATAGACCTTGCCATTGTACACAGCAGCCACACAATAATTATACTCGGTGGCAGAATTCAACCCTGTGTCGGTATAATTCACATTGGCTGTATTTGCAATGTATTCTCCATTGCGATATATATTATAGCTCTGTGCATTTGTAACCGCGCTCCACGACAACGATATTGACTGCTCATCGACCATTTGCGCCACGACGTCAGCTGGTGCAGGCAGAGGGTCAGACTCCACTTTGACCGAAAAATAGCTGTAATTATGGTAAATGAATTCCTGCGATACGTCTATTATATCGTGGAAACAGACATCATCGACATGGAGAGCATAAGTATTGTAGCCCTGATCGACAGAATTAGGGTCGTTCCATTGCTCCTCGGTATAAAAATGCCTTATGGCTACATATATATCCTTTCCTGCATAGGCACTTAGATCTACATTGAATTCTATCCAATCATCGCCATCCACTTCTGTTATAGTCCATTCTTGAATAAGGGAAAAATCCTCGCTCGACGCGTTTCCTGCCTCGGATACAGCTAAACCAAAATGTTCAAGAGGAAATTGCGCCGAGTGGTAACGCGCCATGAAACTCATTTTGCTATTCTCTGTGACACGTATTTGCGGAGAAACCAGATAATTATCTATCGGCATGGTATATAAGGACATTGATGCATTACAATAGGTCTCGCTAATCAGTTTCCCATAGCCCGAATGTGCCGTTCCCACAGTTTCCATTGCACACGACGCATAATTGGACGAGTGCCACCATGGATGATTTCGCCCATCGTTGCTTGCATCAAAAGTGGTCCAGCCGCAAAAACCATCTTCAAGGTAACCGTCGTCGTCCATACCTATTTCAAATTCATAGGACACGTTTTTCACATCGGTGTAGTTGTTTGGCACAGCATATATATCGAAACTGATATTACTGTTATCGGGGATTTCCTGCGAAACGTTCACAACAAAATCCACTGTTGCCACTTCGTCAACTGCCATAGGGGCCACTGTGGCTATATTCTGAACAATAGTGACATACGGCGAATTAGTAGTCAACTGCACATCGGTGTTGTTTGTCGTTGGGGCATTACCCTTGTTTATGACATCCACGCTCAACGTCACATCCTCGCCTGCTTTCAGCACAGCGGGCGTGCTTGATGAATACACTATTTTTGGTTCGGCTTCTATTGTCAATGTAATATTCTCCACCCATTTAAGTGCGCCATCCTCTATTGTGGCTGTCAAATAGATAGTATGTCCAAAGGCCAATTCATTGCTCACAACAATGTCGAACGTCGCTGTTTGCATTTCGTTCGTTGCCATCGGCTCTAACTGCACCGTTGAATTGCTCAATGTCATATATGGGTCGTTAATAGAGAGCGTCATTGTTGCCTGCTCCGACAAAAGCCCCTTGCCTATGTTGGCAATACGTATATCCAACACATTATTGCTTGACGAAGTTATTTTTGAGGGCGTATAATCGACAATTCTAATAAAGGGCTTTTCATTGGCAGCCTCCATTGCGTTTACAGCAGCCAATGCGTCAATAGCACCCGAGCCTGTATAGTTATTTTTTGTTTCGGACAATTTAACCGCTGTGGTTTCTATTATCCGACAGATTTCGGCAGGAGTAAGGTTGGGATTTTTCTCCAACATAAGAGCCATGACACCGGCCACACAAGGTGTTGCCTGCGATGTTCCGCTCATTAATTTATATTTATTTATCGACGAATGGTTAAGTGAATATATGAGTTTACCGGGTGCGCATATATCGGGACGGATAAGTCCTATATTATCTTCATCCAACGGGTAGTCGCCGTAGTAGGTATCTTGCCATGTAACAGGCCCCACCGACGAAAACGAGGCGTAGTTATTATACTCATCGACAGCACCCACGCATACCACGCTCGATAAATCGCCCTCGTTTACGGCTTGGTCGGGGTGCATGTACGGCGGGGGACAGGCTGCCGGAATATCTACATTGCCGGGAACGGGATATGTTGACTGGTTTTCGCCGTCATTACCGGCTGCGGCACACACTACAACCCCTGCATTAAGAGCCATGACAAATGTTTCGCGCAGCGATTCTTTCACCGATGTCCCCACCATTGCGGCTTTAAAGCCCAATGACATACTTAGAATGTCGGCACCGTTTGCAATGGCAAATTCCACTCCCGAAATCATCTGCGCAGGAGTGCCTCCTCCGGCGCGGTTAACCACCTTCACCGTCATGAGCGTGGCATCGGGAGCCACACCTGTGATATTTCCATACGTACCGTCGCCACACACAATACCTGCGCAGTGTGTTCCATGACCATAGTCATCGGTTATATTTTCGTTATCGGCTATAAAATTCCAACCATTGATAATATCGTCCTTTTCGCCATCGCCGTCAGTGTCGGCATAGCCACACCACAGATGGTCTTTCAGGTCGTAGTGTTCGGGGTTTATACCCGAGTCGAGCACTGCCACCACTACGTTTTTTCCGGTATAGCCAAGGTTCCATACGTCGTCGGCATTTATTTGCAATACATGGGGGGTTGCTTTATAGCTTTCGTACGAAGGCAATAGTTGTTCGATGTTTTCCTCCTCCTGCACAATTTTCTGTTCGGCATCATGGCCTATTATCTCTATCTCGGACAACTGCGACAACGCATATATGACTTCGGCAGTAGCATCGCAACTTATTACGTTGGTTATCCAGTGACTTTTGATATTGGCGACTTTGCCGTTTGCCTCCTCGGCTTGCAAGTATGAGAGCACATCGGCCTGTGCATTTGCCGAAAATGTTTTCAGTTCCTCGACAAAAATATCCCTTTGGTTTTTTTTATCGGGAGCAGCAGCAATTTTCGACTTTAAATAGTCTGCGTCTATTTTCGATTTGAACAGGATATTCACACTTGCCTTCCCCACACTCCTACGATTCAGAATTTGTTGTAATTCCGGTTCTATAACACTGTAATCTTGGGCAAAGCATATATTACACAGCACGAACAGCAAAGCGCCCAAGAGAAGGCTCTTTTTCATATTGATTTATTTCTTCAAGTATTATTGTTTTGGGTTTAAACACTTTAAATATAGTGCAAGGAGGTTTTATGAAATTTATTCCTGCCACCTATTATATTTCAAGACAGCACAAATGCCCCGCAGCCCAACGGTTCTATTATCAATCTATTTGGAAATCTTTTTTGCGCAAAACAAAGTCGCGTCCCAGATATTTCTCGCGCACGATAGAATTTTCGGCAAGCACCTCGGGTGTTCCCTCGAACAGAATACGTCCCTCGAACAACAGATATGCCCGGTCGGTTATGTTCAGTGTCTCCTGTACGTTGTGGTCGGTTATGAGGATGCCTATATTTTTGTCTTTCAGTTTCCACACTATATATTGGATATCCTCCACTGCAATGGGGTCGACACCGGCAAAGGGTTCATCCAACATGATGAATTTGGGGTCGATAGCCAAGCAACGAGCTATCTCGGTGCGACGACGTTCGCCACCCGAGAGACGGCTACCCAAGTTTTTGCGTACCTTCTGCAAACGGAACTCCTCGATGAGGCTTTCGAGTTTCTCTTTTTGATACTCCTTTGGCTTGTCTGTCAGTTCCAACACCGATGCTATATTATCCTCGACGCTCATATTGCGAAACACACTTGCCTCCTGTGCCAAGTAGCCAATGCCTATTCGCGCACGCTTATATACAGGATAATTTGTTATATCCATGTCATTCATATATATGTTGCCACCGTTAGGCACCACAAGCCCTGTTGTCATATAAAAAGAGGTAGTCTTACCGGCACCGTTAGGGCCCAACAATCCCACTATCTCCCCTTGTTTCACATTGAAAGAGACATTGTTCACCACAGTACGTTTACCATAGCGTTTCACCAACCCTTCGGTGCGCAGCACCATGCTTTCCTCGGCTGCTTCAGCCATATTTTTATTTATATTTTCCATGCTGTGTGTAATATTACGCAGCGAAGATAATGCAAATTTGCCTTTTTCCCAAGCATTTACCCACACAAGAACCTTATTTTGAAAGAAACAGCAAAAACTATTAGATTTATTAACAAATAGAATTGATTTGTTTTTTCAATTAACCGATAAAAACAGTACCTTTGTACCCGACTATTGCAACATAGTTAAAGCGCACCCCCATGATGTTCGTAAATTCCATAAGCACATTCGGGCAATACTTATCGTTGATGCACAAAGTATTTGCCCGTCCCGAGAGCATAAAAATGTTCTTCAAACAATTTATGCGCGAAATATACCAGCTTGGAATAAACTCCATACCCATAGTGCTCATAATATCATTCTTCATCGGTGCTGTTATTTGCATACAAATGAAATTGAACATCGAGAACGCATGGATGCCGCGTTTTGTTGCCGGCTATGCCACACGCGAGATACTTATTCTGGAATTCTCATCCTCTATAATGTGTCTGATATTGTCGGGCAAGGTTGGTTCAAACATAACATCGGAGATAGGCACAATGCGTGTAACCCAACAGATAGATGCAATGGAAATTATGGGTGTAAACTCGGCCAATTTTCTTATTTTCCCTAAGATAACGGCACTTATAACCATGATACCCATACTTGTTATATTCAGCATAGCAGCCGGCATAGCCGGAGCCTATGCCATAGGCATGTTCACAGGTATCATGACCCCCGACGACCTAACAGTAGGCTTGCAGTATGAATTTTCTCAATGGTATGTATGGTGCAGCATCATCAAGTCGCTGTTTTTTGCATTCATAATATCCTCGGTGGCGGCATTCTATGGCTATCGCGTCGAGGGCGGCTCCATCGAAGTAGGAAAGGCAAGCACCGACTCGGTAGTCAGTTGCAGCGTACTCATTCTCTTTGCCGACATTGTACTAACACAACTACTAATGCAATGATAGAGGTAAAAAACATACAAAAGAGGTTTGGCGAGCAGGTGGTATTGGAGGATATAAGCACCATTTTCGAGAATGGCAAAACCAACCTTATCATAGGACAGAGCGGTGCCGGAAAAACCGTTCTGCTAAAATGTATCGTAGGCCTTCTTGTTCCCGACAAGGGCAGCGTATTGTATGACGGTCGCAACGTAACCACATTCGAAAAGAAAGAACGCCTGATGCTTCGTCGCGAGATGGGCATGCTGTTCCAAAACGCCGCCCTGTTCGACTCAATGAGCGTGCTGGAAAACGTCATGTTCCCATTGGAAATGTTCTCGAACAAAACATACAAGGAAAAACTAAAAAGAGCCCGTTTCTGTTTGGAGCGTGTCAATATGCTTCAAGCCGAGGACAAAAGCCCAGAGGAATTGTCGGGAGGAATGCAAAAACGTGCTGCCATAGCCCGCGCAATAGCATTAGGGCCCAGATACCTGTTCTGCGACGAACCAAACTCGGGACTCGACCCCAAGACATCGCTCATAATAGACGAGTTGATACACGACATAACCACCGAGTACAACATAACAACCATTGTCAACACCCACGACATGAACTCGGTAATGGGAATAGGCGACCATATAACATTCCTTGCCAACGGCAAACTCGAATGGCAAGGCAACAAGGATAACATCCTCGACTCGTCCAACAAACAACTTAACGATTTCCTATTCTCCTCGGACTTGCTAAGGAAAGTAAAAGAGAAAAACCAGAAATAGAAAAGAGCAGCCTTGGCTGCTCTTTTCTATTTCTGACGTATAAAGATATTAATGGGTACACCCGAGAAGTTCCACCGCTCGCGTATCTTATTTTCGAGAAAACGCTTGTAAGGCTCACGCACATACTGTGGCAGATTAGCAAAAAACAGGAACGTCGGCACACGTTTTTCGGGCAGCTGCATACAATATTTTATCTTTATATACTTGCCTTTTATCGATGGTGGCGGATAGGCCTCGATGATGGGCAACATCTCCTCGTTGAACTTGGCAGTAGATACCTTGGTTTTCGAGTGCATATAGACCTCTTTTGCCATTTCCAGCACTTTGAATACACGCTGTTTTGTCACTGCCGATGTAAATATTATGGGAAAATCGACAAAGGGGGCCACACGCTCGCGTATGGCATTTTCGAAGAATTTCATAACCTTCTCGCTCTTGTCCTCTACTAAATCCCATTTATTCACCACCACCACCAAGCCTTTTTGGTTACGTTGCACAAGGGAGAATATATTAAGGTCCTGCGATTCTATGCCTCGTGTGGCATCAATCATCAAAATACATACGTCGGAGTTCTCAATGGCACGTATGGAACGCAACACCGAGTAATATTCTATATCCTCGGACACCTTGCTTTTTTTGCGTATTCCGGCTGTATCTACAAGGTAGAAGTCGAAACCGAACTTGGTGTAACGTGTCAGTATGGAGTCGCGTGTGGTGCCGGCTATGTTTGTAACGATGTTTCTTTCCTCGCCCAAGAAGACGTTTATTATGGAGCTTTTGCCTGCATTGGGACGTCCCACCACTGCAAAACGGGGGATATTGTCCTCGGGTGCCTCGTCGGCTTCCTTGGTAAATTTAGACACGATGACGTCGAGAAGGTCGCCCGTACCGCTACCGTTTGCCGCCGATATACAATACATGTCGCCAAGTCCCAACGAGTAGAATTCAGCGGCTCCATATTGCATTTCGTAGGTATCTACCTTGTTTGCCACCACCAGCACCGGCTTTTTCGAACGGCGCAGCATTGCAGCTATTTCGTCGTCAAGGTCGGTGAGGCCGTTCAGGGCATCCACCACAAACAAAACCACGTCGGCCTCGTCCATAGCCATGAGCACTTGCTCGCGTATAGCCTCTTCGAAAACATCGTCGGAGTTAACAACCCATCCGCCCGTATCTACCAACGAGAACTCTTTGCCACACCACAAACAACGTCCGTACTGACGGTCGCGTGTGGTACCTGCCTCGTCCGATATTATTGCCTGACGTGTCTCTGTCAAGCGGTTGAACAATGTAGATTTACCCACATTCGGACGGCCCACTATTGCTACCAAATTTCCCATATAATCAATCTTTTTGGTCGTAGCCGAAACGACGCAACTGCTTGTCGGAGTTACGCCAATCCTTATCGACCTTTACATAAATCTCTAAAAATATCCTCTTGTCGAAGAATTTCTCCAATTCCTTGCGAGCCTCGGTGGCCACACGTTTCAAAGCAGCCCCCTCGTGCCCTATAATGATGCCTTTTTGTGAATTGCGCTCCACAAATATAAGTGCTTTTATATATATGCTACCCTCTTTTTCCTTAAAATGCTCTACTGCCGCCTCGCACACGTAGGGTATCTCCTTGTCGTAATGCAATAGTATTTTTTCGCGTATGATTTCTGTCACGAAGAAACGTGCCGGCTTATCGGTGAGCTGGTCTTTATCGAAATATGGCGGCGACGGCGGAAGCAGTTCCATTATGCGTTTCATCACCACATCGACATTGAATTTTGCAAGTGCCGAGATGGGCAGTATCTCGGCTTCGGGAATTATACCGTGCCACTGCTCCACTTTTTTCACAAGTTCCTGTTGGTTGCTTAAATCAATTTTGTTAATAAGCACCAAGATGGGAATGTCCAATTTGCGTACTTCGGCAATGAAATCGCTGTTTTTCTCGGGCGATTCAACCATGTCGGTTACATAGAGCAACACATCGGCGTCGCGCAGTGCCGAGCGCGAAAAACGCAACATGGCCTCTTGCAGTTTGTAGTTGGGTTTGAGCACCCCCGGAGTATCGGAAAACACTATCTGAGCCTCGTCGGTGTTCAGTATTCCCATTATTCTGTGACGCGTTGTCTGTGCTTTGAATGTAGCAATGGATATTCTCTCGCCCACAAGCAAGTTCATCAGCGTCGATTTTCCCACGTTGGGATTTCCTACTATGTTTACAAATCCGGCCTTATGCATATATAAATTCTTATGAAAATAAAAAACGCACCTTACCCGTTGGGTGTGATGCGTTTTAACTTTACGTATATTGGCGGTTCATGCCAAGGCACGAACTACCTATCGGTCATTATTTAGACTGTAGCAGCTTTTTCCACTGCGAGCTTACCTCTATAATAACCACACGCACCGCATACGGTGTGATATACATGCCACTCGCCACAGTTGGGGCAGATTGCCAATGTAGGAGCTACTGCCTTGTCGTGAGTTCTTCTCTTGGCAGTTCTTGTCTTTGATTGTCTTCTTTTAGGATGTGCCATTGTTCTAACTTTTTAATTATCTTCTTCTATTTGTATATTCTTTAAACTTTCCCAACGTGGGTCGATATATGCGCTGTCGTTGTCGGCATCATCGACATCGTTGATGTTCTCGTCCTTGCAAGCATGCTTTTTCAGTTTGCCTGTCATCTCGTGATTGCACTTACCGGGAGCATGAACCCTTTTCATGGGGAGCGCAAGGGCGATAAACTCGTACAGATACCAAGCGATGTTTATATCGCCGTCCGACTCCGGTACTATCACCACGTCGCCGTCATCGGCATAGTTCTCGCCAAGCCTCACTTTTAAACTGTTCTCTGCCGTCACCTCAATTTCGAGGTCGTCCAGACAACGGTCGCAAGGAACCACCACCACACCCGACAATGAAAATGTAAAATCGAATACATCACGATTTTTTTTCACTGTCACCGTTGCTGACACAGAGCCTTTCTGAAACTCCTCGCCGTCAATATCGGCAAAAAAGTTATTGTCAAGATTAAGCTCCATTGTAAGGGAGTCTGTTTTAAATCCCTTAAGATCGACATTGTACTTATCAAATCTTCCCATCACTACAAAAAATCAACTCGTTTAACTTATACATGTCTGTCATGACAACAGTACAAACCTTGGTATTTTCCGAATTTGCGCACAAAGATACAAAGAAAATTCTGTTCTGCACTCTTAAAACGATAAAATATTCAAAAATAGGCTTTTTTTTATATAAAAACGCCTACCGACATGCCATGAACGGCCAATGAATATGCCAAAAATGTGTCGAAAACGTGTCGGGCATGGCACCCAAGGCAATATTAAGACTATTTTTTCAGTTCCAGACGGAATGTAGTACCCTTGCCCGGTTCGGAGTTTTTCACATATATACGTCCTTTGTGATACTGTTCCATTATGCGTTTGGCAAGCGACAGCCCGAGACCCCACCCACGTTTTTTTGTGGTATATCCCGGTTCAAACACTGTTTTGAAACGCGACTTCGCTATTCCCTTTCCGGTGTCGGCCACCTCGACAAATGCCTTGTTGGCATCCTGCGTGACGGTGAATGTAATTGTGCCTACGCCATCCATAGCATCTATGGCGTTCTTACACAGGTTCTCGAACACCCATTCTATAAGCTGTGCATTCATGCGCACCATGAGCGGCCGTTTAGGATATTTACACACAAATTGCACTTTGTTCGAACTGCGACGACGGAAATAATCGACAATACGGTCGAGCAGTTCAAGAATATCCTCGGCGGTAGGCTCGGTGCGCGAACCTATTTTCGAGAAACGCTCTGCCACTGTTTGCAGCCTGCTAACGTCCTTGCCCATCTCGTCAAGCAGTTCCTCGTCGGGATACTTCTCGCGCAGAACCTCGGTCCATGCCATGAGCGACGATATGGGCGTGCCAAGCTGGTGCGCCGTCTCCTTGGAAAGCCCCACCCACACCCTGTTTTGTTCGGCGCGTTTGGAACTGACAATGGCAATCATACATATCAGGAAGAACAACAGTACCACCAACAACTGTATGTAGGGATAGTAGGAAAGACGTTTCAGCAACAACGAATCGGCATAGCACACCTCCAAATAATCGCCATCGCCCATGTCGATGGGTATAATATGGTTGTCGCCACGCATTTGCGACACCATCTGCATCAGGTGCGCCAACGAGTCGCTCCCTGCCGGAATTTCAATATTACGATGCGTGTTTATAGCCCCCTTGCTATCTATCACCACCACAGGTATGATATCGTTGCCCGACAACACCGCAAGCACCAAATTCAAGTCGGTATTCTCGTCGGCAATGTTCAGCGAGCGCATAGCCTCGGCCCACACCTCCATTTTGTTCTGTTCCTCGCCTTTAAGGTCGCTCACCAAGGTGTGCGACACATACAACGACGCAGCGGCAATGACAGCCGCAATAGCTATGAGCAAATATTTTATATTTTTGAAATTACTGAACCAATTCATTTTTTCGACAGATTGCTTTCAAGAATAAGAACGAAAAAACAGTTAAAATATTATGAAATTGCATAGAAGCATAGTAAAATTCCGAATATTTTTCCTGCCGAGGAACAAGGGCCCGATGCCAATAAACGCCCTTGCGTTTTGGCTGTTTTCGACTAAAAGACAAGCACAGCATAGGCCGTAGCAGGAAAAAACACAATTAGGACAAATAAAAAATATCTGCGGCAATATTGCCACAGATAAATGTATATAAATTGCCATATAGCAACAAGCGGGCGGAAAATACAAAGCCTGCTTTAATTTTTTTTACAGCGGCAACGCGAAATAAGAACACAGAGAAAAGAGTACAGAGAACAGAGTACAAAGCAAATCAGATCTCCCTCGCCGGAGAGGGAGTGGCATCGACGCAGTCGATGACGAGGGAGTGGAAAAAAGTGGAAAAGCAGAAAGTAGAAAGAAAAAAGCAGAAATAGCAAAGAGGAAAATCGCGTGCTATTATTTTGTCAACTCCCTCCGAAAAAGCATTTGCTTTTTCTCGTCCCTCTTCGAAGAGGGACAGCTATTTTTGCTTATACAAAATCCCTACAAAACGCATACCCCCGCACTCACACGCAACGAGGGACAATTATATTGCTTTGCTCACCCACAGAGCATTTATAACTATAACAAAAAAGTGGCGATGACCAACTCTACCTATGGCTAAATGCAGTACCATTGGCCCATGATTGACAAGGGGGATTAACATGAGTACCTGTCAACTCCCTCCGCAACGCGGAGCGTTGCTCGTCCCTCTTCGAAGAGGGACAATCATATAGTTTTGCTTTCCACCCACCAAACAATTGTATAAAAATTCCAACTATAACAAAAAAGGGTCTTAGTTTGTAACTAAGACCCTGCTTGAAAAAAAAGTGGCGATGACCTACTCTCCCACAACTAAATGCAGTACCATTGGCGCTGTCGGGCTTAACTTCTCTGTTCGGGATGGGAAGAGGTGGGACCCCGACGCTATCAATCGCCTTAATATCGGTAATCAATCAACGACGGTGTACAGAAGATAATTTCTTTGCGCTAAATCTTACTCCATTTTATCGCAGAAACTCTATTTTTTTTGACAGCTGTTATTCATGACTCAGTAGAAGCCGGATACATGGCTCATGGCTGAGTGTCGTACAACGAGTTCTGTTGTGCGAGAAAAAAAGCTATCGGGCAATTAGTACTGCTTGACTAAACATATCACTATGCTTACATCGGCAGCCTATCAACGTCATTGTCTATAACGACCCTCAAGGGAAATCTAATCTTGTGGCGGGCTTCGCACTTAGATGCTTTCAGCGCTTATCCCTTCCCGACGCGGATACCCGGCAGTGCCCCTGGCGGAACAACCGGTACACCGGAGGTCAGTCCATCACGGTCCTCTCGTACTAGTGACAGCTCCACGCAAATTTCCTACGCCCACGATAGATAGAGACCGAACTGTCTCAAGACGTTCTGAACCCAGCTCGCGTGCCACTTTAATGGGCGAACAGGCCAACCCTTGGGACCTTCTCCAGCCCCAGGATG
>JAFQBG010000015.1 GCA_017416705.1 Bacteroidaceae bacterium | reverse complement strand
AGTCTCTTTTACCAATAATCGCGACAGCACGAACAATGGTACAACGTTGGGAATAATCATGAAGGCGGCAGCGGTGGTGCCAATATTCCACACAAGCTCCAAAGGCATTATTGCGCCTATGAATGTAGCCACAACCCAGCATATGCGGAATGTGTGTATAGGTTTTTTGCTTTTGCCACCATAAATGTATTCTATGGCCTTTTCGCCGCAATATGTCCAGCCAAGCACTGTGCTGAACGCAAAGGTAAATATTATGAGCGTAAGCAGATGGGAACCTATGACGGGTATCTGGTTAAAGGCATACTGCATGACCATGCCGTTTGTTTCGGTGTTCCAATCGTAGCCTATGGCAAGCATGCTGCTTACTGCGACTACACCTGTTATGGTGCATACTACCACTGTATCCCAAAATGTCGATGTGGACGATACAAGTGCCTGACGTACGGGGTTTCTCGACTTTGCAGCCGCTGCAATGATAGGCGCAGAACCCATTCCCGACTCGTTTGACAAGAGGCCTCGGCTGACACCGTATTGTAGCGAAATCATGAAACCGCCAACCATGCCGCCGCCCAAAGCCATTGGCTTGAATGCCGATTCAAGAATGAGCATGAGTGCCGTTCCCACATATTCATGGTTTATTATGAGCAGCGCAACGCAACCTATTATATATACAAAGGCCATGAACGGCACAAGGCTCTCGCACACACGCGCTATTCCTTTGAGTCCGAAAAATATTACAGAACAGACTGCTATTGTAAGCACTGTGGCGGTTATGTAAATATCTATTCCGTATGCGTCGTTAAGCGTCTCGGCTATGGCATTGCACTGAATGAAATTGCCACCGCTAAATCCCATGATGAGGGTAAACACACAAAATATGAATGCAAGGAAATTCAGGCGCATGCCTCGGCTCAACACGAACATAGGGCCACCAACCACAACGCCATCCTTGCGACGAACGCGGAATTTCAATGCCATAAGGCTTTCGGCATATTTTGTGGCAATACCCAATATGCCGGTGAGCAGACACCACAAAAGAGCACCGGGGCCACCAATGACCAATGCCGTTGCCACACCCACAATGTTGCCGGTGCCAATTGTTCCGGCAAGCGATGTCACCAACGCTGCAAAGGGACTTACCTCGCCTGCCATTTCCTTGTCGTTTTTAACCGACAATTTTATTGCTTTGAATATGTAGCGTTGCGGAAAACGCAACCTTAGAGTAAGAAAAATATGAGTGCCTAAAAGCAATAACAGCATGGGCCAACCCCATATAGTGTCATTTATGCTTTGCACCCATTCATTCAAATGTCCGAAAGTAGTTTCGATATAAAGTCGCAAATTGTCAAAATTCATTTTTTTATGTTTTCTATTTCGACTGCGAAGTTAGTGATAATTATCGAATTTTCATATTCCTTTGTGGCTCAACGATGAATTATTATATGTATTAAAAGGCTGTTTAAGCAGCGGTTTAATTTACGCTATATATGCCAAAATAGGGTATCGGCATAAATTTGATGCCTGCTGCATGCTGTCAGTTTACTTTGTTTTGCTGTTGACGGAATTTCAGCGGTGTGCAGCCTGTATGCAACTTGAAAAATTTGCAAAAAAACGAGGCGTTGGGGAAATTGAAGAAATCGCTCATTTCTTTTATACTCATATTGGTATATTTCAGTTTGTTTTTTATCTGTACAATGGCGTTTTCGTTTATGATTTGCAGCGGCGATTTGCCTATTGCGTTTTTTATGATATAACTTAGGTATTTTGGACTGTAACAAAGCATATCGGCATAGTACGACACCGAACGATGCTTTGCGTTGTCGGCATTTACGGCCATGAAAAATTCCTGCACGATGTACGATGCACGACCACGCCCGACCTCGAACTTTTCCTCCCTTGGCAGCAGTTTGCTCAGCCCCGACATCATTTCGCACAGCATACCACGTATGTGATAGTGACGCGTGTGCTTGCTGTACACATGCTCCTCCTCGCCAATGAGTGTCATGAGCAATTCCTTGTATAAATATTGTTTATACGACACATTCTTTTTTACGGGTAGTATAGGGTTTTTGTACAGATAGTGCAATATTCTGAACGTTTCTTTGTTTATACAGAGAATTTCGTTGATAAGGTTTTTCGATATGGCACATACTTTTATAGAAAAGTCGTCGCTGATATAATCTTGCTCTGTCGGGGATATGGTGGTGCCCACCGGAAGCACGGCGCAATGTTCGTTATTCAATAAACAAGGTGTCTCGTTTATATTGCATCTGATTTTGCCTTTTTCGCAGAAAATAATCATGAAACAGTCCAATTTTACCTCTTGCTGGTAGTCTGCAAATACACAGATATTATCGACTATCACTATGTCGTTGTCTATGTACAAAGCGGGGCTGGGTATTTCTTTGAAATCGTTAATGTCTATTTGTCTTATATTGCTGTTTGTCATTGTAACTATGGTCTATTGGTTTGTTTTGCAAATTTGGTAAATAATTATCAGAATTGCGTCGCCATTATAGTGTTAAAAATGTTCTATTTTACCGAAATAAATAAATGTTCTAAAATTCATAGAAACTGTTTAAGTATATATCGCCAAGTTTTTTTATTACAGGCATCGAATATGGAGTGTATAAATTAGACAATTATTATGTTCTTTTATTATTTGTTCTATTTTTTTATTATTTTTATTTGTATTTAATTTATTTTTTGTGATATTCGCAAGTTGTCTATTTTGAAAAAACTTTTACAATGGAATATCTGAAAATTGACCGCGAAGTAGAGGATTTGTTGGCGACTTTATCCCGTCGTTTGGATAGCGAGGATGTGGAACGAATTCATTCGGCTTATCTTTTTGCCAAAGAGGCTCACAAGGAGCAACGTCGTAAGTCGGGCGAACCATATATAATGCATCCGCTTGCTGTTGCACGCATTGTGGCCGAGGAATTAGGATTGGGCTCCAACCCTATAATAGCCGCTTTTTTGCACGACGTGGCAGAGGATACCGAATATACAATCGAGGATATAAAGGAACGTTTCGGCGAGGATGTGGCATTCCTTGTAAATGTCATCACCAAAAGAAAGAAAAAACACTACGAGGCAAGCAAGCAAATAGATAATTACAAACAGATGCTCGATTCGTTGCAATACGATATTCGTGCGTTACTCATAAAACTTGCCGACCGTTTGCACAACATGCGCACGCTTAGCAGCATGCGTCCCGACAAACAGATGAAAATAGCCGGAGAAACAGACTATTTCTACGCGCCTTTGGCACATCGTTTGGGATTGTATCATATTAAGCGCGAACTCGAAAACCTGTCGTTTAGGTATCGCTGTCCGCGCGACTATGCTATAATGTCGGAATATATAGACAAGGAACTAAAAGAAAAGGAGGAGCAACTTGCTAATTTCATGGGGAAAATAGAGAAAATGCTCGAAGACCATGATATTATGCTCGCACGTACCGAAATTGTTTGTCGCGGCCCTTATAGCATATGGAAAAAAATGCACGCTGCCGGTTGTGACTACAACCATGTTAATGGCAAATATTATATACGCATAATATATCCGTATGGCCACGATTACTCCGAGAAGGATATGAGCCTTAGAATATACTCCATGCTCACAGACCGTTTCAAGGAGAAGCCGGGCAGTGTGGCAAACTTCATAGACTCGCCCAAGGAGAACGGTTATCAGAGTTTTCATGTGCAATTGCTGACCGACTCGGGTGCTTGGGAGGAAATTCACATATCGTCGGAGCGCATGGTGCGTAAATCGCAGTTTGGCTGTCTGTCGGAACGCAACGAAGGCAACATTGCCAACTGGATAGAAAAATTCAAAGAACTGCTGAAAGATATTGCAAACCATCGCAAGGAGGTTGAGTATATGGATGGCATAACATCATCGTTCTACAACGACGATATTATGGTTTTCACTCCGCAGGGCAAAAGCGTTATACTGCCCAAAGACGCCACCGCGCTTGATTTTGCATTCGAGATACACAGCAAGCTTGGCGAGCATGCACAGTATGCCCGCATAAACGGCAGGCTGTGTTCGGTGTACACTGTGCTTGAATCGGGCGACAGTGTCGAGATTGGCACAAACGAAAATATAACCCCCACAGCGGAATGGCTCAACCATGTAAGGACATACAAAGCAAAGAGCCATCTTCATGGGATTATAAATAAACAAAAAAAGATACCATTCATACGTTGCATGAATTGTCATCCGCTACCGGGCGACGAAGTCATAGGCTTTAAGTCCGAGGACGGCACAATAACGGTGCATCGTCGCGACTGTAAATCGGCCATACGACTGGCTTCGCAGCGAGGCGATGATATAGTGGCTGTCAATTTCGAGGAGGATATGAGTTTTGTCTATCCGGTGCGCATCGTTGTCACCGCCATCGACCGCTATCATCTGCTGAGCGACCTTATAGATTGCATAACAAATCGTTTAAAGCTGTCGCTGACGCGCATACTCACCGAATGTGTCGATGAAATTGTCACATGCTCCATGGATTTCAAAGTACATTCGTCGAAGGAGTTAATGCAGGTGATTACACACATTTCCGATATAGAATCGGTCGAGGAAGTGAAATTACTGAACGAATAGGGCGGTGCTTGCCGCCGCACATGGATAGCCTGTTTGTGGGCATCAATATACGTTGCGGCGGATTGTCAGTTCATGGAGTCGATGAAAAACTGCTTGTTCGGCGTATTGGCGCGTGATATCACACCCTTTATGCGCGATTTCTTTGTGTACACATTGCCCACGCTGTCTTTTGTGAAAATACTTATTGCTTTTGACGAAAAACCGGCATACACGAACACCAAGAAACGTAGTTCGTTCTCGCCAAGCTGTGGTATCTCGTTACGCAGTTTTGTCATGATGTCGTTGCGATAGGAATTAACAATATTCTCCAACTGTATAACCGATTTTTTGTCGTTTACCAGCGATTCTATATTCTCGCGTACTTGTCGGTAGATGGCCTCTTTGTCTTTTTTTATTTCGTGGGTTTCGTAAAACGTACTGCTCAGTTCGTCCAGCATTTCAAACTGTTTCTTGAAAAGCACTGCGACTTGTTGCTCCATGCCTGCTATTTGCGCGCTTCGGGTTTCGAGCTTGTTGCTCATGTCGTCGTACTCGATGTTTTTTGCATGCAACGATTTTGTCATCTCGTCGGCAAGCTCCACATAGCGTTCTATCTGGACATTTTTTGCCGCAATGCGATTTTTTGCAATCAAAAGCAATATACATAGCAATAGCACCACTGCTATGATTATGAAAACCATCATACGTCTGCTCCCGGCAAGTTTGTATGCGTGCAGTTCCGACTGTGTTCGGTAGTAATCGCGCTGTGCCGAGAGTATGGGTTGTTGCAATGCACCGCGCATGATGGTGTCGTGTATGTAATGCACGTTCTCTAATATCATGAGGGCATTGTCGTATTCACCGGTTGCCTTGCTTATATCGTACATCTGCATGAGGTTGTTCAGCGTGTCGTTGATGGAAGTCGATTTTTTCCAAGCGCGACGCATGTAACGGTTCGATGTTTTTATGTCGTTTTCCAAGGCATACATATATGCAAGCGTGCGATCTATTATCAACGTTGTGTCGCACATCGAAAAATATTCGCTCGAAAGCAACCAATTCGATTTGGACAGGTAGTCGGTGCGGTCGTACAACATAAGCAGGTTCTCTATGGTACTTTGACACACTTCCTTGTGGTTGTTTTCATAGCCCCATTGAAGCTCGTTAAGCAGATATTGCTCGGCTTCGGAGTATCGTTTTGTCTCGATGAGCAATTGTGCCATCTCGACAAGGGCACGATGCTCGGCATAAACGACGCCTGATAATTTATAATGCAGATACGATATTTTTATATGTTCCAACGCACGCCCGAAATCGTATCCGTCACGATATAATTGTGCTATACGTTGGTGGAGCAGCGCCACATAGGTGGGATTGTCTATTTTTTCGGCATATTGTTCGGCCTTGGTATATGCAAGCATGGCCTTGGGGGTTTCCCCCTTTTTTTGGTATAGACGACCTATTGCATATAGTGCCATGTATATGTGTTGCTCGTCGTTATTGTTTTCGAAAATAGTTAAAGCGTCGTGCAGAGTTTTTTCGTCGATGGTTGCGCATGCGTTGTCATCGTGTTGCAATGCACGTAGCAGATTGTAGCGTGCAACCTCCGTTTTACTGTTCGTTTTATTCAAACCGATGCCATCGAGAATGGCGGCTGCGCTATCCTTATTTACAAATATAATATCCTCGACATTGTCGAGCGTGGTGGTCAAGGATGTTTTGCTGCATGCGCAGTTAAGGATTGCCACAACAAACAGCAGTAGTATGTATATGTGTCTGAGCATTATCGGTATAATATTTCCCAAAATTACTTTCTTTTCGCGAAAGTACAAAGTTCAATAAAACAAAAAACGCCTTCCCCTGCCTAAAACAGTGTGACAATATCGCAGATAATCACCATGCTGTCTATCATTTTTACCAAATAAGGCAATCGGGCAATATTTTTGATGAAAAAACATCATGATAAAAAATAAATGTTGTATATTCGCAATCGAAATAATACTGCGGTAGTAGCTCAGTGGTAGAGCATCGGCTTCCCAAGCCGAGGGTCGCGGGTTCGACCCCCGTTTACCGCTCCTATATTAGCTATAACACCATTTGTTCATTATAACAACAGGGGTTATAGCTTTTTTATTTGCCCACCCAAAAAAATAGAAACAGAGGAATATCGGACAAAATATGCCGCAGGTAATTTGCAGTGCCTCCTTGCCAGATTATTAGTGGCATGTATGCTTTATAGGCTTAGCTTATTGAAACAAGCTAAGCCTATTTTTGCGGAAAGAGTGGGATTCAAACCCACGGTACGGCAATGCCGTACGCCGGATTTCGAGTCCGGTCCATTCGATCACTCTGGCATCTTTCCTCGATTATTTGCGTGCAAATTTAGTAAAAACTTATTTTATAGAAAAATAAAAAATAGTTTTTTTTGCTATATCTTAGAAGTTATTTAAAATTCCAAGGATTATTTTCTTATTGCAGGGCTTTATTTGTGTTATTTTTTTACTCATTCCATATTTGCCACGATGCAAGGGCTTGCAGATACCACATTTCGTATCCGCTTTTTATTGTAGCGCCCCTACTTGCTCCCTTTTTAAGAAACAGCGTCTCCTCGGGGTTGTAAACCACATCGTATAACAGATGGCGCTCTGTTAGTTTTTCATAGGGGATGGCGGGGCATTTGTCTATTCCATGTCCTACCATTCCCAATGGCGTGCAGTTTATTATAAGTGTGTGTGTTGACATTATCTCGTCGGTTAATTGTTCATAGGCTATGGCGTCTTTTGTTGTTTTGCGCGACACCATTATGTATTCCATGCCTAACGTTTGCAAGGAGTATGCGACGGCCTTTGACACACCGCCGGTCCCTAAGACAAGGGCTTTTTTATGCTTGCCTTCGACAAGTGGTTGCAACGAACGGGTGAAGCCTATCACATCGCTGTTATGGCCTGTCAGATGGGGTGTTCCTTGGCTGTCGCGGGTGATTTTAACGACGTTTACGGCTTGTATGGCTTTTGCCTCGGGGCTCATGCTTTCCAAATAATCCATTATTTGGAGCTTGTATGGTATTGTGACATTAAAACCGCACAGGGTGGGGTGCACGTCTATTATTTTTTGTACTTGGTTTATATCCTCTATTTCAAATGGTATGTATTCTGCATCTATTCCTTCGTCGGCAAATTTTTTGTTGAAAAATGCCGGTGATGCCGATTGCCCCAAGGGGTATCCTATTATTCCGTATATTTTTTTCATTTTTTTATTTGCTTAAAACTTATGAGGCTACGCCAAAATATTTTTGACACAGCCTCAATAGATTTTTTATGTATCTGCTTGTATTTATGCAGCAGTTTATCCTAAATAGTTTTGTATGTTGCTTTCTATTCTTGCATGAAGGTTGTCGGTGTCGGCTTTTACGAAAGGCTTGCCTACGATATGTTCATATAGTTCTATGTAGCGTTCCGATACGCTGTTTACATACTCGTCGGTCATTTCGGGTACTTGTTCGCCTTCGCGTCCCATAAATCCGTTTTCTATGAGCCACTGACGCACAAATTCTTTGGATAATTGTTTTTGAGGCTCTCCTGCTTCGAATTTTTCTTGATAGCCTTCGGCATAGAAATAGCGCGATGAGTCGGGGGTGTGTATCTCGTCTATCAGATATATTTTTCCGTCGCGTTTGCCAAATTCATACTTTGTATCGACAAGGATAAGGCCTTTCTCGGCTGCCATTTCGCTGCCTCGTTGGAACAGTGCGTAGGTATATTTCTCCATCTGCTCATAGTCCTCTTTGCTAACGATGCCTTGTGCTATTATCTCCTCCTTCGATATGTTCTCGTCGTGTCCGGCATCGGCTTTTGTCGTGGGGGTTATTATGGGGGTGGGGAATTTCTCGTTCTCGCGCATGCCGTCGGGCAGGGCTACACCACATAGTTGACGACAACCGTTTTTGTATTCGCGCCATGCGCTACCTGTAAGGTAACCGCGTATAATCATTTCGACACGAAATCCTTCGCATTTCAATCCTACGGTCACCATGGGGTCGGGGGTTGCTAATTTCCAGTTGGGTACTATGTCGGCTGTGGCGTCGAGGAATGTTGCTGCTATCTGATTTAGGACTTGTCCTTTGTAGGGTATTCCTTTGGGAAGCACTACGTCGAATGCCGATATTCTGTCGGTTGCCACCATTACCAATTTGTCGTCGTCGATATCATATACGTCGCGTACTTTGCCATGATATACGCTTTTTTGTTTCTCGAATTTAAATTCTGTGTTTGTTAATGCTTTTGCCATTTTCGTATATTTTAATTGTTGTTTTTTATCTGTTACCATGCAATTAATTTTGTGTGGTATTTATGTTTTTTTCTTTGTCGTAGGCATCGTAGGCTTCTACTATTCTGGTGACTAATTTATGTCGTACAATATCTTTTTTGTTCAGTCTGATGAAGCCTATGCCTTGTACGTCTTTCAGTATATCCAAGGCTTGCACGAGTCCCGATGTTTGCTTGGATGGCAAATCTATTTGGGTGAGGTCGCCTGTTACTATCATTTTTGTGTTGTTTCCCATGCGGGTGAGAAACATTTTTATTTGCTGCTGTGTGGTGTTTTGTGCCTCGTCCAGTATGACTATGGCATCGTTCAGCGTGCGTCCGCGCATGAATGCCAATGGAGCTATCTGTATTACGTTCAGGTCCATGTATTCTTTTAATTTGGCCATTGGTATCATGTCCTCCAAGGCATCGTAGAGGGGTTGCAGATAGGGGTCTATCTTGTCGCGCATGTCGCCGGGCAGAAAACCGAGCTTTTCCCCTGCTTCCACTGCCGGACGGCTGAGTATTATTTTGCGTACTTCGCGGTTTTTAAGTGCGCGAACTGCCAATGCTATTGCGGTGTATGTTTTGCCTGAACCGGCGGGGCCTACGGCGAATATCATATCGTTTTTTGAAAATTCTTGCACAAGACGACATTGATTTTCGCTACGTGGATATATAGGACGACCGTTTACATTATATACTATGACGTTGCTGTCGGTGCTTTTGTCGGCGCGTTTGCCGTTTACTGCGTCTATGATTGCCTCTTCGTTTATGCTATTGTATTTTACGCAATGTTCGCTTAGCAGGTTGATGACTTTCTCGAAACGCTCCAATTCATCCTCGTCGCCCATGGCTTTTATTATATTGTCGCGAGCTATAATGCGTAACTTCGGATATAACTTTTTGAGCATTTGCAAATGCACATTGTTTGCTCCGTAGAATGTTACAGGCTCAATACCTTCGAGAATTATATGACGCTCTATCATTTGCTTATTTTGCTCTATATGTGCCGAACAGGCTTTTTGGTGTAATTATATTGCGAAGATATGTAAATATATCTTCTCTGCCAAATTTTATATTCCACATTATTACAGGCTGTTTAAATTTATAAAATAATTTTCCTATATAACTGTTTGTCTGTTTCTTATAGCGGGCGTTGCGCCACTGAAAAAACAGGGGATTTTCTGTTTTGTTCTGTAAAATAATGTGGCAATATGGATTTTAGCTGTTCCTTAAATTAAAAATGGGGTGCTTCGCAATTCGAGCGCTCCCCATTTTTATTTTTTTATTCTATTTTTTCTTTATTTCCGCATCGAAACGTCGCGATGCCTCGTTGCTGTCGGTGCATGAACATGGACCGGTGATGCAGCCTCCGGGACAGGACATTACTTCGACCATCTTGCCGGGGCATTTTCCTGTTTTGGCATAGGCTCGCAGCAGCGCGATATTCTTTTTGTTAAGGTCGGCTATTACAAGGCCTTCGAGGTTTGCCTCTCCTATATAGTTTTTAACGGCTGTGAAGACGCCGCCGCTTTTTGCAAATCCATGAGCATCTACTCCGGCTGCCTCTTGCGGCATATATGGCTCACATTCGTCTATGTTGATGCCGTATCCTTCGAGTACCGCCTCGAATTCGCGGAATGTCCAAACGAAATCAACGGTGTCGTGTTCGCGACATTCGGCTTTTTTGGAAGCACATGGCGAAATGAATACGTTCACTGCATCGGGGTATTTTTCGCGAGCATATTGTGCGGTGTACACCATGGGCGATGCCGTGGTGGAAACGTATTTAAGCAGGTCGGGGATGTGCTTGCGAGCTAAATTCACGTAGGCGGGACAACAACTTGTTGTCATGAATGGTTCGCCCTCTTCCATGCGCTCTTTAAATTCTTCGGACTCGCGACGTGTTGTCTCCTCGGCACCGTAGGCTACTTCTATGATATCTGTAAAGCCTAATGCCTTGAATGCACCATATACTTTTTCCATCGGTTTGCCGAATTGTGCAAGCACCGAGGGGGCAACCATTGCTATTACTTTCTTACCGGCTTTTATTCTTTTTAGTACGTCGAACACTGTGCATTGGTCGAAAATTGCGCCAAAGGGACAGGCATTCAAGCATTTTCCGCAATAAATACATTTATCAGGGTCGATATGTTCTATGCCGTATTCGTCTTTTGATATTGCTTTCACAGGGCATGCCTCTTCGCAAGGAACGGGCATGTAAACAATGGCATGATAGGGGCATGCCTGATGACATTTTCCACAACTGATACATTTGTCGTGGTCGATGTGTGCTTTGCCGTCTTTGTCGTAGGATATTGCATCCTTGGGGCAATTTGTGTAGCATGGACGCGCTACGCAACCACGACACAGGTGTGTCACCTCGTAGTTTATTTTAACGCACGAAGAGCACGCCTCGTCCATTACGCTCAGTATGCCTCGTTTGGTGTCGGGTTTTTCACGGTCGAGCATGCGCTGTACATAACTGCTAAGACGCTCGCCCTCGTCTGTTTCATCGGTCATGTCGAACCCAAGCATCGCCATTGTTTTGTATTTCATAACGGCACGCTCCTTGTACACACAGCAACGTCCTTTCGGGTTGCGTTTGCGAGGGTACATTTCGAGCAACATACGGTCAATCTTGTTAATCAGATTGTCCTCCTTCCACATCTTGACAAGTTCGGCCAACAGATGATATCTTACGAACATTACATTGTTATTATATGCCATGGTTTTTGTGTTTAAAAGGGATTGTTCGCAAAAATAGTAAAAATAATTATAACAAATGTTATTTACAGAAAAATATAAGGCTTGCTTTGTTATTTCACAGTGAGCGCAGGCTATATTCGCGATTTATCGCAAATATTAAAATAAAAAAAGGGGAACTCGATATTACACTGTTGCAAAAATAATTATTTTTGCAACAGTGTAATTACAATGAAAAAAATGTCGGGGAGTGATATAGAAAAAATAGTCGAGGAACTGACATCGGGAGCCAACGTGCAATATGCCACATGGCACTATCTGCTGACGTCGCTCACTGCAACGCAAAAAGATTTTTTGCGTAATGAGGCGGTGCGTGTGGCAAAAAAACATTTTGGCAATGGCATATATATAAGAGGACTTATAGAAATCAGCTCATACTGCAAAAACAATTGCTACTACTGTGGATTGCGATGCAGCAACAGCCATGCCAAACGCTATCGTTTGTCGCACGAGGATATTCTCAGATGCTGCCACAATGGTGCCGAAAGCGGATTTAATACCTTTGTACTGCAAGGCGGCGAGGACCCTGTGCAAAACGATGAATGGATAGCCGATATAGTGGAAAAAATTAAGAAAGAATTTCCCGACAAAGCCGTCACGTTGTCGGTGGGCGAAAGGAGCGATGATGCGTACACTGCTTTTCGCAATGCAGGTGCCGACCGATATCTGCTGCGGCACGAAACGCGCGATGAAGAGCATTACGCCACGTTGCACCCCCAAACCATGAGTGCCCAAAACCGCCGTCGCTGTCTTTTCAAGCTCAAAGAATTGGGTTTTCAAACCGGCAGTGGCATGATGATAGGCTCGCCGGGGCAAACCACAGAACACCTTATTGCCGACTTGCAATTCCTTGAAGAATTACATCCCCAGATGATAGGCATAGGGCCGTTCATACCATCGACAGACACTCCTTTTCAAAATAATGCAGCCGGTTCTGTCGATAATACAATACTTATTGTATCTTTGTTGCGTCTGCGCTTTCCCAAAGCGTTGATACCGGCAACCACAGCGTTGTCCACATTGAGCGAGCAGGGCAGTGAACGTGCCATACTTGCCGGAGCCAATGTAATAATGCCCAACCTATCCCCAATTGGTGTGCGAGAAAAATATTCCATATACAACAACAAAAAAATCAATGGAAGCGAATCGGCACAACAACTGCAATTACTGCAAGACAAATTAAACGCCATAGGCTACCACATAAATTATGCCAGAGGCGATTATTAAACATATAAAACAGACAAAAAAATGTACGACATAAAATCGAAAAAAGCCGAGGAATTTATCTGCGATAGCGAAATACGCAGTACCATGCAATATGCAACAGAAAACAGCCGAAACAGCGAGCTCATAGAACAAATTCTTGAAAAAGCACGTGCCTGCAAAGGATTGACACACCGCGAAGCAGCCATCTTGTTGGAGTGCAACCAGCCCGAATACATAGAAAAAATATTTGCTTTGGCACGCGAGATAAAACACCGTTTCTATGGCAATCGCATAGTGATGTTCGCACCGCTATATTTGTCGAACTATTGCATAAATGGCTGCGTATATTGCCCCTATCACGCCAAGAACAAGACCATACGACGTAAAAAATTGTCGCAGGAGGATATACGCAACGAGGTTATCGCCCTGCAAGACATGGGACACAAACGTTTGGCATTGGAAGCCGGCGAACACCCGTTGCACAACCCCATAGAGTATATTCTCGAAAGCATAAAAACCATATACGGCATAAAACACAAAAACGGCGCAATACGTCGTGTGAATGTAAATATCGCAGCCACCACAGTCGAGAATTATCGTCGTCTGCGCGATGCCGGAATTGGCACATACATACTGTTTCAAGAGACCTATAACAAAGAAAACTACGAGATGTTGCACCCCACAGGCCCCAAGAGCGATTATGCCTACCACACCGAAGCCATGGACCGCGCCATGCAAGGCGGCATAGACGATGTGGGCATTGGAGTGTTGTTTGGCTTGGAAACCTATCGCTACGATTTCATAGGCATGCTGATGCACGCCGAACATCTTGAAGCAACCTACGGGGTGGGGCCTCACACAATAAGCGTACCCCGTTTGTGCATGGCCGACGACATAGACACCGCCGATTTCAAAAATGCCGTTCCCGATGATATTTTCTACCGCATAGTGGCCATATTGCGCATAGCAGTGCCCTATACAGGAATGATAATATCGACCCGCGAAAGTCGCGAATGTCGTGGCAAGCTATTGGAGATTGGAATAACACAAATAAGCGGTGGTTCGCGCACCAGCGTAGGAGGCTACGTGCACGAAGAAAGCGAACAAGAGAACTCGGCACAATTCGATATTGCCGACCATAGGACACTCGACGAAATAGTAGAATGGTTGCTCGACCTCGACCACATACCAAGTTTCTGCACAGCCTGTTATCGCGAAGGACGCACAGGCGACCGTTTCATGTCGTTGCTAAAAAACGGACAGATAGCAAACTGCTGCCTGCCCAACGCACTGCTGACACTGAAAGAATATATAAAAGACTACGCATCGCCACAAGTGCGCGAAAAAGCCGAGGCCATGATAAAACGTCTGACAGAAACCATACCCAACGAAAAAGCACGCGCCACAGCCCAACGATATTTAACAGCCATAGAAAACGGCGAAAGAGATTTCAGATTTTAAGAAACCGTTTCCAATTAAAAATCATGAACGACACAGCACGCTCCAATCGCTATCACATAGGAATATTCGGCCGTTGCAACAGTGGGAAATCGAGCCTTGTAAATGCCATAGCCCGACAACAAATATCCATTGTTTCGGACATAGCAGGCACCACCACCGACATTGTGTGGAAAAACATCGAACTGCCCGGAGTAGGGGCAACCGTTATTGGTGACACCGCCGGCTACGACGACACAAGCGAGCTTGGAAAAATGCGCATAGCATCCACGCTGAAAGTGATAACACGCATCGACCTTGCATTGATAGTGCTTTCGGATATGCCGCAAAATGCCCAAATGGAAATAGAGTGGAAAATGAGATTTGAAAAATCGAATATTCCCTATATTTTCTTGCTAAACAAAACCGAGCAAGGCGGCCACAACGCAGCGGTAGAAGCATGGGAAAAGGAATTGCAAAACAAGGTGTCGCCCATATCGGCAAAAGAAAACATAGGGATAAACACGCTGCTAAGCGACATTGCCGATATTTACAAGAAGGAAGACAGCACCGACGATATAACCCATTCATTGGCAAAAAAAGGCGACACCGTAATATTGGTGATGCCACAAGACGCCCAAGCACCCAAAGGACGACTGATACAACCGCAAGTGGTCACACTGCGTAATTTGCTGGACAAACACTGCATAACACTATGTTGCGCCCCCGAAGAATTGCCATCGACACTATCGCTATTGTCATCCCCTCCATCGCTCATAATAACCGACTCGCAAGTATTCAAGCAGGTACAGGAACTGACACCGCCACAAACCCGACTGACATCGTTCTCGATACTCATGGCACGCCACAAGGGCGACATTGTGGAGTTTGTGGCAGGAGCAAACAGGCTGCTTGCACTACCCGCAAATGCCCGCATACTCATAGCAGAGTCGTGTTCGCACATACCGCAAAACGAAGATATAGGGCGCGTAAAACTACCCATGTTGCTGCGCAAAAAATTCGGCAACGATATAAGCATCGACATAGTATCGGGCAACGATTTTCCCGACGACCTGACACAATACGATGTCATAATACACTGCGGAGCATGTATGTTCACACGTCGCCATGTATTGTCGCGCATAAGGCAGGCACGCGCACAAGACATCCCCATAACCAATTACGGGATAGCCATAGCAGCCCTCACCGGCATATTGAACAAGGTAGAATACTAAGAAAAAATGGTTAAGAAACTGATTTAAATTCTAAATAAACTAAAATACAAGCAACCGTTTTGACATATCAAAAAAAATAAGTAAATTTGCCGAAAATATAAAAAGTAGTGGCTATTACAATTAAAGAGATAGCGAATACCCTTGAAATGTTCGCGCCTCTGCCGTTGCAGGATGGATACGACAATGCCGGATTGCAAATTGGATTAACAGAAGCGGAAGTGACAGGGGTTTTATTGTGTCTTGACGTGACAGAGCAAGTTATAGACGAAGCCGAGGCGTTGGGATGCAACCTTGTCATATCCCATCATCCGCTGCTATTCAAACCGCTAAAAAGAATAACCGGCAGCAATAGCGTGGAGCGTTGCGTCATAAAAGCCATAAGCAAAGGAATTGCAATATATTCGGCACACACCAACCTTGACAATGCGCAAGGCGGTGTAAACCACCGAATAGCATGCAAGATAGGTTTGGAGAATGTTCAAACGCTTGTCCCCAAGGAAGAGAGCCTGCTGAAATTGGCAGTATATGTCCCGGTGTCAAAGGCCGACGAAGTGCGCGAAGCACTTTTTGCAGCAGGATGCGGCAATATAGGCAACTACGACTGTTGCAGCTACAACATCGAGGGCACAGGCACATTCCGCGCCGGCAACAATTGCACACCATATTGTGGCGAAATAGGGCATCTGCACAGCGAAAAAGAGACACGCATAGAAACAATACTGCCATCATATATAAAAAACAGGGTAGTATCGGCGTTAATAAAAGCACACCCCTACGAAGAACCAGCATACGACATATACCCACTGTCAAACAAATGGAACAATGTCGGCGCCGGGGTAGTGGGCACTCTTCCCCAAGAGGCAGACGAGCAAGAATTCCTCCTGAACATAAAAAAAATATTCAATGCAGGGTGCGTAAAACACACCGCACTACGCGGCAAGAAAATAAAAAAAGTAGCACTATGCGGTGGAGCAGGAGCCTCATTTGCCCATGCCGCTCTTGCATCGGGCGCAGATATTTACATAACAGGCGAGGCGCGTTATCATGAACTGTTCGACAATACCGACAAAATGATATACGCAATAATAGGCCATTACGAAAGCGAGCAATATACCACCGAAATTTTCAAAGATATAATTTCAGGAGCATATCCGCAACTACCAATAAAAACAACAAAAATAAACACCAACCCAATAAATTGCATATAACTATTAATTTAAAATCATATAAAAATGGCAAAGAAAGAACCCACTGAACTAACAGTAGAAGAAAAATTGAAAAGCCTGTATCAATTACAGACAATACTTTCCGAAATTGACAAGATAAAAATTTTGCGTGGCGAGCTTCCCCTCGAAGTAAAAGACCTCGAAGACGAGATAATAGGTCTGGGAACACGTATCGAGAATATCACAAACGATATTAAAACTATTCGCGAGAGCATCGTTGCAATAAAAGAGGAGAGCGAGCAAGCCAACAGAAGCATCGCCAAATACACCGAAGACCAAAACAACGTGCGCAACAACCGCGAATACGACTTGCTGAACAAAGAGATAGAGTACAACAGACTCATCATAGAGCACAACGAGAAAAAATTGAACGAAGCCCGTCACAACGAAAAACAAAAAAACGAAGAACTCGACAGAGCAAAAATACAGCTCGACGAACGTCAGAAAGACCTCGACCTGAAACGCTCCGAGCTTGACGAGATTGTGACAGAGACAAAAGCCGAGGAAGAGAAACTTCGTGAACAGGCTCGTAACCTCGAAGTAACCATCGAAGCCCGTCTGCTATCGTCGTTCAAACGCATACGCAAGAACTCGCGCAACGGTTTGGGTATAGTTTATGTAGAGCGCGACGCATGCGCCGGCTGTTTCAGCAAGATACCCCCACAGCGTCAGATGGATATCCGTATGCGCAAAAAAATCATCGTTTGCGAGAACTGCGGTCGCATCATGATAGACCCCGAGCTTGCAGGTGTTAAGCAAGAACAGGCAGCAGAGGCACCCGCACCCAAACGTCGCAGCATACGTCGCAAAAGCGCCGAATAAAGAACAGCAATCATAAACCGATATAAAAAAACTCCGATGTTCATGAACATCGGAGTTTTTTTATATTTAATGCCATGGACACGCTGCCGTCACTTGGCAAGCAGGCTGTCAATGGCAGCAACAAGGTCGTTGAATTCCTCATCGACAAAACGACGGGTCAGTTTCACAATACGGCCGTCGCGACCAATCAGCACATTGCGTGTTATGCCCGACTCGCGCAACGCATAGCTTGCAAAAACATCGGCTACGGTATCCAACGCCATGGGGTAGGTAGTACCCAATTTTGCCACATAATCATCCACCACCTCTTTTGTCTCCTCGCGGTCTATACCAACAAGCACAAAATCGGGATTATTCTTATTTGGTTGCCATATACGCTGTTCGATGTGAGGCATTTCCCTGCGACATATTCCACACCAGCTTGCAGTGAACTGCAACATGACAACCTTGCCACGTTGCGCCGACAAAGAAAATTCCCCGCCATTGGTAAGTGGCAGAGTAAAGTCGGGGGCAACATCGCCAACCTTCACCAAATACTCGTGCTCATACACAGTGGGCTGTTGCACCGCAACAGAGTCGCCGGCGGCTGCCACTGTATTATTTTTGCCTCCATTGCCACACGAAATAATCAGGACGGAAATAGCAATTAGTAGAAGAAAATTTTTCATAGTACATTATTTATATATAAATCCAAATGCGAATATAACACATTAAACTGTTCAAAAAGAAATAATAATAAAAAAAACAGAGGCATTGTGCAAAAAAAACGTATATTTGCAAAGTTCGTGGAGATAAACCCACGAACCCATAAAAGCAAAATTGCTTTAAGTCCAAATCTGTAAAATCGCCAAAATTTAACGGAGGACAAAAAGTAACCATTGCTCATTCTGTGTTGTATATGCAGGCTATGCACATTCCAAGCATAGCCCATGTGTATATATTCACGGCGTGGGATGTTGTTTCTTATATGTTCATTTCCGTTGCGGTGTTTGGCGATACCTTCAGATTGATGGACGTAAGGCAATAGGTCTCACGTCTTTTTTTGTGCATTGCCTGTGGCTGCCATGCGTGGGATTATAAGCTTTAAATTATTAAAAACCTTTTATTAATTTAAATACATAATCTTATGAAACACAAATTGAAACAAGCGTTGACAACAGCGGCACTGCTGCTGTGCAGCATGGTGGCAATTGCACAAACAACCGCCACTGTAGATGGTATCACCTATGAATTTATTACAAAAGCAAAACTCGCCACGGTGGTAAAAAGCGCAAGTGGCAGTTACACCGGCAATATTGTAATCCCCGAAACGGTGAAGTATGACGGTGTGGCTTATAGTGTTACTACAATAGGAGTAGGAGCGTTCAGTGGTTGCACCGGCCTGACAAGCATAACCATACCCAATAGCGTTACCACAATAGGAAGCGGTGCGTTCTCGTGTTGCAGTGGACTTACAAGCGTTACCATACCCAATGGTATAACGACAATAGAAACCGGCACTTTCGAATATTGCCACGGCCTTACAAGCATAACTTTACCAGAAGGGCTTACTACAATAGGATATTGGGCGTTCTATCAATGTATTTAGAAACCCTAAACAACCAAAACTATTCAGAAATAACCAAACATAAACCTTTAATTATCAGTATATTCTATAATTTAACACTTTCAGGCTGCTTTTTGATGGTTCCCAAATTTCCACATATTTTTGATACATATT
>JAFQBG010000014.1 GCA_017416705.1 Bacteroidaceae bacterium | reverse complement strand
TACCATAATTGTCTTCGATATGTTTGATGGAATATCCATCTTCAAGCATATGCATGTATTTGAGCAATGCTTGGTGATCGTGTTTCTTACGCATAAAATAAACCCCAAAGTTTTTTGTCCAAACTTTGGGGTTCACTTCAAAATGGTTGACTGTTTTTTTTGTTGTGGTTATATTTCTGCTTATTCCTCAACAGCAGCCTGAGCAGCAGCCAAACGTGCGATGGGCACGCGGAAGGGTGAGCAGCTAACGTAGTTAAGGCCTGTTCTGTGGCAGAACTTAACTGACTCGGGCTCGCCACCATGCTCGCCACAGATACCGCATTTAAGGTTAGCGTTCACGCCACGACCTTTGCTTGTAGCCATTTCTACGAGTTGGCCTACACCTGTCTGGTCGAGTACTTGGAACGGGTCGTTCTTCAATATCTTCTTCTTCAAGTAGATGGGGAGGAACGAGTTAACGTCGTCACGAGAATAACCGAATGTCATCTGTGTAAGGTCGTTTGTTCCGAATGAGAAGAACTCTGCTTGTTGTGCTATTTGGTCGGCTGTGAGTGCGGCGCGAGGAATTTCAATCATTGTACCGATTTTGTATTCTACGCTGTCGCCAACCTCGGCAAATAGAGCGTCTGCTGCCTCTACGATGGCTTTCTTCTGCTCCTCGAACTCGGTGATGATACCTACGAGGGGTACCATGATTTCGGGATATACCGAAATGCCTTCTTTCTTCAATTCGAGTGCGGCACCAAGTATGGCGCGTGTTTGCATCTTGGTGATTTCGGGGTATGTGTTACCCAAACGACAACCACGGTGACCCAACATGGGGTTGAACTCTTCGAGTGACTTAACACGACGTTGAACTGCCTCTACTGTCTTGCCCATTGCCTCGGCCAACATTTGCTGACCTTTTGCCTCGTGGGGTACGAACTCGTGGAGAGGGGGATCGAGAAGACGTACTGTGACGGGAAGGCCTGCCATTGCGCGGAATATACCAACGAAGTCGGCTTTTTGGAAGGGGAGTAGTTTGTCGAGTGCTACCTGACGCTCTTTGAGTGTTTCGGCAAGAATCATCTCGCGCATTGCTTTGATTTTCTCGCCCTCGAAGAACATGTGCTCGGTACGGCAAAGACCAATACCTGTTGCACCGAAATTACGTGCTACCTCGGCGTCGCGGGGTGTGTCGGCGTTGGTACGAACTGCCAAACGGGTGTATTTGTCGCAAATATCCATAAGCTCGGCAAAATCACCGCTGAGCTCGGGTGCTTTTGTCTCTACCTTGCCTTCTATTACTTGACCTGTTGAGCCGTTGAGCGAGATATAGTCGCCCTCGTTCAATACAAGGTCGTCAACTGTTACGGTGCGTTTCTTGTAGTCGATAACAAGTGTTCCTGCGCCCGATACACAGCATTTACCCATACCGCGAGCAACTACGGCTGCGTGCGATGTCATACCACCGCGAGCGGTCAGGATACCTTGTGCTGCTGCCATACCTGCGAGGTCCTCGGGAGAGGTCTCTATACGTACAAGAACAACTTTTTCACCATCCTCGGCCCATTTTGCAGCGTCCTCGGCGAAGAATACGATGCGTCCTGTTGCTGCACCGGGCGATGCGGGAAGACCGTTTGCTATTACTTTTGCTTTTGCAAGTGCAGCTGTGTCGAATACGGGGTGGAGAAGCTCGTTGAGTTTCTCGGGCTCCATGCGTTTGAGCGCTGTCTTGTCGTCGATGATGCCGTCGCGATAGAGGTCCATGGCGATTTTAACCATGGCTGCACCTGTACGTTTACCGTTACGTGTCTGCAAGAACCATAGTTTGCCTTCTTGTACGGTGAACTCCATATCTTGCATGTCCTTGTAGTGGTCTTCGAGGCGTGTTTGGATGGCGTCAAGCTCTTTGTATATCTCGGGCATTGCCTCTTCCATTGAAGGATATTTGGAAGCACGCTCCTCCTCGCTGATGTTTTGCATTACAGCCCAACGTTGTGAACCAATCTTGGTGATTTGTTGGGGTGTGCGGATACCTGCTACTACGTCCTCGCCCTGTGCGTTGATGAGATACTCTCCGTTGAAAAGGTTCTCACCGGTAGCTGCGTCGCGCGAGAAGCATACACCGGTAGCCGATGTGTCGCCCATGTTACCGAATACCATGGCTTGTACCGAAACGGCTGTTCCCCACTCATCGGGAATTTTTTCCATACGACGGTAGAGGATGGCACGCTCGTTGTTCCATGACTCGAATACGGCGCATATAGCACCCCATAGCTGCTCGTAAGCATCGGTGGGGAAGTCTTTGCCTGTCTGCTGTTTAACAGCGGCTTTGAACTCGGATACAAGGCGTTTCAAATCATCGACGCTCAAATCTTTGTCAAGTACAACACCGCTCTCGTGTTTGATTTTCTCGATGATGGCCTCGAACGGATCTATCTCCTCTTTGCTTGTGGGTTTCATACCAAGCACAACGTCGCCATACATCTGTACAAAACGGCGGTAAGAGTCCCATGCAAATTTGGGATTACCGGTTTTAGCTGCAAGTCCTTCTACTACGATGTCGTTAAGACCAAGGTTGAGGATGGTGTCCATCATACCGGGCATAGACGCACGAGCTCCCGAACGAACGGAAACAAGCAAAGGATTCTTGGGATCGCCAAATGTGGAATTCATTAATTTCTCTACGTGTTGAACAGCGGCGGTTACCTCTGCTTTCAACAGTTCGATAACTTGTTCGCGACCAAGTTTGTAGTACTCGTTGCAAACTTCGGTTGTGATAGTGAATCCGGGAGGAACGGGGATGCCTATTAGGTTCATCTCTGCAAGGTTTGCGCCTTTACCTCCTAACAAATTCCTCATTGTTGCATTACCCTCGGCACTACCGTTACCAAAGGTATAGACTCTTTTGTCTGTCATAAATCTTTGAGTTTATTATGTTATTGATAGTTAAATGTTTATATATATCTAATACGTTGAATTTGCTCGCCGCTTGCAAGACGAGCCTATTCTGTTTTGCAAATGTAAAAAAAAATGTTCGTAAAATAAAGCGTGAAAAGAAAAATTCTGAGCATAAAATATTAAAAAATGAACTTATTAACTTAAAAATATAGAATATCGGGAATTTAGATGTATTTTCGCAGTCGGAAAATAATATGCAAAAAAAGTTTTTATAATGGCGAGAAAGAAAAAAGCGTTACCGCTGCTCGAAAAAATTGAAATAACAGGAGTCGCAGCCGAGGGAAAGTCGCTTGCACGTGTTAACGATATGGTGGTGTTTGTGCCGTTTGTTGTGCCCGGCGATGTCGTGGACATTCAGCTGCGTCGCAAGAAACATAGTTATGCCGAGGGCGAGGCTGTGAAATTCCATGAGTATTCGTCGTTGCGTGCCGTTCCTTTTTGCAGACACTATGGTGTGTGCGGCGGTTGCAAATGGCAATGCTTGCAGTATGAGCATCAGTTAAAATATAAGCAACAGCAGGTTGTGGACGCGCTCACACGTATAGGCAAGGTGGAACTGCCCGATGTGATGCCTATAATAGGTTCGGAGCAGACGCGTGCCTATCGCAATAAATTGGAATTTACTTTCAGTAATAAGCGATGGCTCACTTGGGACGAGGTGGAGCGTAATGTGACATATGATAATATGAACGCTCTTGGCTTTCATATTCCCGGAGCCTTTGATAAAGTGCTCGATATTCAGGAGTGTGCTTTAATGCCCGAACTGAACAATAGAATACGCAATGCCATACGCGACTTTGCAGCGAAGCAGGATATCCCGTTTTTCGATTTGCGTACACAAGAGGGCGTGTTGCGCAATATCATGCTGCGAACATCTGCCACAGGCGAAATAATGCTGCTCATTCAGGCCAAAGTGGTCGATGATGCGGCAATGGCCATGCTTAACAATCTGTTGGAATATATAGCAAATGAATTCAGCGAGATAACGTCGTTGCTTTACGTTATTAATAATAAATGTAACGACACATTCGGCGACTTGGAAGTGCATACATATAAAGGTACGGATGTCATATTCGAGGAGATGGAGGGGCTGCGTTTCAAGGTGGGTCCTAAATCGTTCTATCAGACAAACAGTCGTCAGGCGTATAACCTATATAAAGTGGCACGCGATTTTGCTGCGCTTACCGGCGATGAGATTGTGTACGACCTATACACCGGTACCGGTACGATAGCCAATTTTGTGGCTCGTAAAGCAAAAAAAGTGGTGGGAATAGAATATGTCGAGGATGCCGTTGCCGATGCGCGAGTGAATTCCGAGCTTAACAATCTCGACAATCTGCTGTTTTTTGCAGGCGATATGAAGGATATACTGACAAAGGAATTTATACAGGAGCATGGACGTCCCGATGTGATTATCACCGACCCTCCACGTGCAGGAATGCACAACGATGTCATCGACACCATTCTTTTTGCCGCTCCCGACAGGATAGTATATGTCAGCTGTAACCCGGCTACTCAGGCACGCGATTTGTCGTTGCTCGACAACGACTATAAAGTGGTGGCAGTGCAGCCTGTCGATATGTTCCCTCATACTCACCATGTCGAGAATGTCGTTCTTCTTGAAAAAAGAAAATAAATAAACCGACGCCCGTGGTGTGGTGAATATATAATTTGAAAGGATTTAAAAACAACAGGAATAAATAATTCGGAATATGTCCAATTTTCGCAAAAACAATATATCCAAAATGCTCACCTTCAAGGTGGTCGAGAATGTGCAGCTGCTTCCGTTTATAATGGAAAGAATGTATGGCATCAGTCGAAACAAGGCCAAGGCGCTCATAGTGAACAGGGTGGTGCTTGTGGATAACACCATAACCACGTTTCCCCTTACCGAACTGCGACCGGGGCAGGTGGTGCAGATAGATCGTTCAAAGCACAAAATGTCATTCCACAGCAACGACATAGATATTGTATATGAAGATCCTTATCTGCTTGTGGTCGATAAGCGTGCGGGCCTGCTGTCTATGAGTAATAACACCCGTCAGGAGACGGTGCAAACGGTTCTCAACCGTTATCTCGAAAAGGGGGGTGGGCGAAACACTTCGCACCTTGTACACCGACTCGACCGCGACACCTCGGGGCTCATGCTGTATGCCAAGGATGTGCAGACTCAGCAGTCGTTTGTGCAGGGGTGGCAGGAGCTTGTGACGGACCGCCGCTATGTGGCGTTGGTGTCGGGCGAGATGGAGAATGAGCGTGGCACAATACGTTCGTGGCTCACCGAAGACAAGCATTTCGTGACACATTCGAGCCCGGTCGATAACGGCGGAAAATATGCCGTTACGCACTACAATGTTTTAGCCAAGAGCAACGGCTATTCGCTGGTGGAGCTTGAATTGGAAACAGGGCGCAAAAACCAAATACGCGTGCATCTTGCTCAATTAGGCTATCCCATTGTGGGCGACCGCAAGTATGGCAGTGAGGACGATTCTATAAAAAGGCTCGCCCTGCATGCCTATATCCTCTGTTTCCAACATCCTGTTACAGGAAAATATTTGCGTTTCCAGACGCCGGTACCCCTCTCTTTCGAAAAATGCCTGAATGGAAAATAGGATTTTCATATTCTCATTCGTGGCGTTGTTGTGTGCTATGTCGCAAACAGCAACGGCTCAGTTCTATCAACGCAAGGATAGCACAGCGCGTGTGTTAAGGCAAGGGGTGTCGTTGAAAAGGGACGCCTCGCCTGCGGTGCGGCTGAGCGAAAAGAAAAAGCCGGTGACGGGTAAGAAAAAGAAATCGTCGCATGCGGCCAAGAAAAAACGTGTCATAGCCAAAAAAGATACGACTGCGCTGCGCAAAAAGAAAAATAAGATAGTGTACAGCGGCGCAAAATATAAATTGGGCGACAGGGTGATAATGCGCGGCGACTCCGGTGCCGATGTAAGGTCGTTGGCCAATATCCTTGTGAAACGTCTTTTTCTTGACGAAAACGATATAATATTCACTGCCGACGGAGGAGCCTTGTACGAGGGTGCCATAATAAAAGCGGTGCGTACATTCCAGAAAGTGGCAGGGCTTTACGAGGATGGCGTGGTGGCAACTACGACATTGAAAGCCTTGCGCAAACGCAAATGAGGCTTGCTGCTCTGTGGCGTGGTTGTATTTATGAAGATTTAGAAGCAGTGTCTAAAACAATTTGCCTTTTTCTTTTTTTATTGTAGAAAAAACAATGAGAAAACGGCAGGCATTAATAACAATTGTTCTGTTTGGAGCATTTATCAGTATGTTCGGATATTATCTGTTTTGTAAAAAAGGAGTGAGCAATGAGCGGTTGGAGCGTCTGACGGTGGTGGCTCATCGTGCCGGTGTGGGGGCTATGGAAAATACCCTTGCAGGTATTCGTGAATGTATGGCGGCCGGTGTGAGCGAGATAGAAATAGATGTGCGGATGACTGCCGATGGCGAACTGGTGCTTTGTCACGACGATAAGGTACGTGCGGCAAACGGTGCCATGCTGTGCGTCTGTTATGCCACTTTGAGCGAACTGCAACAACAGTGTGCGGGTGCCATGCCTACCTTGGGCGAGGCATTCGAAACGGTCGGGGGCAGGTGTCGTTTGCTCCTCGATGCCAAATGCAGCTGCAATGCCGAACAATTTGCCAAAGCGCTGATAAACGAGGTGGCGTTGTATCAGGCGGCAGGGTGGGTGTCGGTGCAGTCGTTGGACGATGCCTTGCTTGGTCATTTGCACAGGCTGGGCCATCCGTTTCCGTTGGAAAAAATAATAGCCCTGAAAATCCCGTTCCTGCCAATCATCGTAGATAATGGATTGTCGTTGTTCAATTTCGAAAAATACGACTATATATCGTCGTTCAACATCTGCTACAAGGCGCTGACGCCGTCGCTTGTGAATGAAATCCATAGCAGGGGTAAGGCTGTGAAAGTATGGTCGCCCGATGCTCCGCACGATATTCCTGCGCTCGATGTGGATGGTGTCATAACCGATTATCCTCGGCAGTGGCTCCCTGTTGGTGAATAGTTTTTACAGCCCCTTCCATTGGTCGGGGTAATGACGTTTTTCTACTTTTTCCTCTACGTTGTCGGGCAGGTTGCAGAAAAAGTCTATGCCGCTTTTTTCTTCCAGTTCGTCGATGCTCATGGAGTAGCTTTTTACACTGCCACTAAGGTAATCCTTGTGCTCGAACCAAAAACCTATGGCCTTGAATTTGTCGTTCATGCGGCACAGTAGTGCCATGAAATAATATTTGGGGACAGTGGGGCATGTGCCTTTGCTTTCGTAGAAGCCTTGGTTAATAGTGCCTCCTTTTACAATATATAAGGTATCGCAAAAATCCTCGTCGCGTCCCCAATTTTGCACCAAGCCTTCGAGGTCGCTCCAACGTCCGGTGTTAAATCGGCTGCGCATGGGCGACATGTTGGAGTAGTAGAATGTCTGTTCGTTGGCGTCTTTTGAATATACGCGGTCGTATGAAGCCACCAAGTGTCCGCGTACAAAACCGTTGCCGTTTATTTCCTGCTTGGTCATGACGCAGTTGCTTGGCAACTCGGGGTCGGCTTGGAACGGGTCGCCATGCCACTCGGTGTGGTCCCAGTCGCCTCGGCTCCACGATATATTGCGGTTGCTTGCGTCGAATGTGAATGCCGTCCATCTGCTGTGCTTGCGTTGCGGACATTGGGCCAAACTGTAAGTTATGTTCTCCTTCTTTTTGACGGTGGTGCAATGCGACACGAATATGTCACCCTCCTGTATTCGGGGTATCTCGATGCGTGTAGAATATCCCCCATGGTTGTTGGCATTGATATTTTCGGGATTTACCGCCGGTCCTTCGTCGGGGTTTAGCGGGCCGTCGTCGTGACTGCATGCTACCGATAATAATATTAATATGTATATAAAAATCTTTTTCATGCGCATACGAGATATTGTCTGTGGCTGTTTGGGGATAAAAAAGGTGTATTAAGAGAAAACTTAATACACCCTGTTATTGAATTTTTCTGAAATTACTTCTTCATTGTTTTACCGTAACGGCTCATGAACTTATCTACGCGACCTGCGGTATCCACGAGCTTGGCTTTACCTGTGTAGAAGGGGTGAGAAGTATTTGAGATTTCGAGTTTTACAAGGGGGTATGTTTGACCCTCGAACTCAATGGTGTCCTTTGTGTTGCAGCAAGACTGTGAAAGGAAACAATCGCCGTTTGACATGTCTTTGAATACAACAGGACGGTATCCTGCGGGATGGATGTCTTTTTTCATTGTGCTATATTTTTAAATTTTTATACTTTGCTGGTAACAAATGTAGTGTAATGGCTTTCGGAGTGCAAAGGTAGTAAATATCTTTAATCCGACAAAATATTTCCGATGAAAAAGTTATATTATTTTTCAGAAACTGTTTGCATAAAAAATGATTTTTAAAAATTTAATTAGTTTCTTATATACTTGTTTCCTTTTTTTTGATAAATACTCTTTAAACAGGAAAAATAGTTGTATTTTTGCAGGATATTTGTAACAAACAAAAAATAGAACGTGAAACCGTTTGAATTTTATCGCCAAATTTGTAGTGCAAAACAGGCTGTTCAAATGGTTTCCACAAAAATAAAAATTAAACAGATACTAAATTCACAATAATATGCTAACACTGAAAGTAATAGGTCAGGATACCGAGAAGGTACTAAAAGGCCTTGAAAAAAAGCATTTTAAAAATGCAAAAGAGACTATTGACGAGGTATTGACACTCGACCGCGAACGTCGTACAACGCAAGCCGAGTTGGATGCTACACTTGCTAAAAGCAAGCAGCATGCAGCCATGATAGGCAAGCTGATGAAAGAGAACGCAACGAACGAGGTGGAAAAGGTAAAAGCCGAGGTTGCAACGCTCAAAGAGAAAGCCAAGGAACTGCAAGATAAAATGGATGCGGCAGCAGCCAAAGTGCAGGAAATACTCTATACCATTCCAAATATTCCCTACGATGAAGTACCCGAGGGTGCCACAGCCGAGGATAACGTAGTCGAGAAAGAGGGTGGTGTGCAAACCGAACTGCCCGAGAATGCTCTGCCTCACTGGGAATTGGCAAAAAAATACGACCTGATAGATTTCGACCTTGGCGTGAAACTGACCGGTGCCGGTTTCCCCGTGTACAAAGGCAAAGGAGCGCAATTGCAACGCGCACTAATAAATTTCTTCCTCGACGAGGCACGCAAGGCAGGATACATCGAGGTGATGCCCCCTACATTGGTTAATGCCGCTTCGGGTTACGGAACAGGACAGCTGCCCGACAAAGAGGGACAAATGTACCATTGTCAGATAGACGATTTCTATCTGATACCGACAGCCGAGGTTCCCGTTACAAATATCTATCGCGATGTTATCCTCGATGAAAAACAGTTGCCCATAAAAAATTGTGCATATACACAGTGTTTCCGTCGCGAGGCAGGTTCTTATGGCAAGGATGTACGCGGCTTGAACCGTTTGCACGAATTTTCCAAAGTGGAAATTGTGCGCATCGACACCCCTGAACATAGCAAGGAGTCGCACAAAGAGATGTTGGCCCATGTCGAGGGCCTGTTGCAGAAGCTCGAACTTCCCTATCGCATACTGCGTTTGTGTGGCGGCGATATGAGTTTCACTGCGGCACTCTGTTTCGACTTCGAGGTATATTCCGAGGCGCAAAAACGTTGGCTCGAAGTAAGTTCGGTATCGAACTTCGACACATACCAAGCCAATCGTTTGAAATGCCGCTATCGCAATGCCGACAAGAAAACCGAATTGTGTCACACGCTGAACGGTTCGGCATTGGCATTGCCGCGTATAGTGGCAGCCTTGCTCGAAAACAACCAAACGCCACAAGGCATACGCATACCCAAAGCCTTGGTGCCTTATTGCGGTTTCGACATAATAGACTGACATTAACCGACAAAAATATTGTCTATTATTCAAGGAGTAGAAACTCCACCCCTAATATAATATTACAGAATTGATAATAACAGCTCCCGAATAGAGCAAAAATAATACGGCAAAATGTTTAAAATCGTTTCAAAAGAACAATTCTCCGAGAAGGTTTTTCGTCTGCGTGTCGAGGCTCCATTGATAGCCAAGGCCTATCGTGCCGGAAACTTTGTCATAGTAAGAATAGGAGAAAAAGGCGAGCGCATCCCCTTGACAATTGCACACGCCGATGCCGAAAAAGGCTTGATAACACTCGTTGTGCAGAAAGTAGGCAAGAGCTCGTCGCGCCTGTGCGAACTGAACGAGGGTGAATATATAACAGACGTTGTCGGTCCGCTTGGACAAGCCACACACATCGAGAATTTCGGTACGGTGGTTTGTGCCGGTGGCGGTGTGGGTGTAGCCCCCATGCTTCCCATTGCCACAGCCCTGAAAAAGGCAGGTAATAGAGTTATATCGGTGTTGGCAGGTCGTTCAAAAGATTTGATAATACTCGAAGACGAGGTACGCGCCGTTTCCGACGAGGTTATAATAATGACCGACGATGGCTCCTACGGCGACAAAGGACTTGTGACCGAGGGTGTCGAGCGCATCATAAAACGCGAGAAAGTAGATAAATGTGTGGCCATAGGCCCTGCGGTGATGATGAAATTTGTCTGTCTGTTGACAAAAAAACACGAAATACCCACCGAAGTATCGCTGAACACCATCATGGTCGATGGAACAGGTATGTGCGGTGCGTGTCGTGTCACTGTGGATGGCAAGACAAAATTTGTTTGCGTCGATGGCCCCGAGTTCGACGGACATAAAGTCGATTTCGATGGTATGATGCAACGCCTTGGCTCGTTTAAACGCGAGGAGCAGGAGGAAATGGACAAATATACACACAGCGAAGTGTCTGTTGCAACCCCCTGCGAAGACGAACTAACCGACCGCAACGCACCATGGCGAGCCGAACTGCGTGCGGCATTGAAACCCAAGGAAAGAACAGCAATAGAGCGTTGCGAAATGCCCGAGTTGGAGCCCTCGTACCGCGCAACAAAATTACGCGAAGAGGTAAACAAGGGGCTTACAGTCGCAATGGCGCAAAAAGAGGCGCAGCGTTGCCTCGACTGTCCCAATCCGGCATGTATGGAGGGTTGTCCTGTGAGCATTAAAATACCCTCGTTCATAAAAAATATAGAACGTGGCGAGTTTGGCAAGGCCGCCAAAGTGCTTAAAATGACAAGTTCGTTGCCGGCTGTATGCGGTCGCGTGTGTCCGCAAGAGAAACAGTGCGAGTCGAAGTGTATCCACCTGAAAATGGGTCATAAAGCCGTTGCCATTGGTGCATTGGAGCGTTTTGCAGCCGACTACGCACGCGAGAACGGGTTGAACGAAGTGCCCGTCGTTGCCCCATCGAACGGCATAAAAGTAGCTGTTGTGGGTTCAGGCCCTGCCGGATTGTCATTTGCAGGCGACATGGCAAAATTGGGCTATTCGGTTACTGTGTTCGAAGCCTTGCACGAAATAGGCGGCGTTCTTAAATACGGTATTCCCGAATTCCGTCTGCCAAATGCCATTGTCGAAACCGAAATAGAGACACTGCGCAAAATGGGCGTGGAATTTGTAAAAGACTGCGTGATAGGAAAAACAATATCCATAAAACAGCTCGAAGAGGATGGCTTCAAAGGTACTTTCGTGGCATCGGGAGCCGGCTTGCCCAATTTCATGAATATCCCCGGCGAGAACTCCATAAATATTCTATCGTCGAACGAGTACCTTACCCGTGTGAACCTGATGGATGCCTCGAACCCCGAAAGCGACACCCCTATGCACATAGGTAAACGTGTGGCAGTGGTCGGCGGTGGTAACACCGCCATGGACTCGGTGCGCACCGCATTGCGTTTGGGAGCAGAGAAAGCCATGATAATATATCGTCGTTCCGAAGCCGAAATGCCTGCCCGTCTCGAAGAGGTCAAGCATGCCAAAGAGGAGGGCGTGGAATTCCTGACATTGCACAATCCCATAGAATACATTGCCGACGAAAAAGGCTGTGTAAAACAGATTGTATTGCAAAAAATGGAGCTTGGCGAGCCCGATGCGTCGGGACGTCGTTCGCCCGTTCCCATCGAGGGTGCCATCGAAACCATCGACATCGATATGGCAGTGGTGAGCGTAGGCGTTTCGCCCAACCCGCTTGTTCCCACATCGGTCGAAGGGCTGGAACTCGGACGCAAAAATACTATTGCAGTGAACGACAACATGCAATCGTCCATACCTACAATATTTGCAGGTGGTGATATAGTAAGGGGCGGTGCCACTGTTATCTTGGCAATGGGCGACGGTCGCAAGGCGGCAGCCTCCATGCATGCAATGCTGAATAAGTAATTAAACAATAAATCCTGTTAATCACGCTTTCACTCAAATTTTGCAAGTTGAGTGAAAGCGTGATATTTTATCCCAAGGCATGCAGTCGCAAGCAATAAATTTTTAATAACCCAAAAAGCACATGCCGTAATTTATATTATCCGTATTTTTTTGCAAAAAGTAGAGTTTTTTTATCCAAGGTAAAGAAAAAAATTCTTATATTAGCCTTTGCCTTGCTGCAAGTAATATGCCTTTTTTTCATGGTAAAGGCTGTTTTTGTGACAAAGTGAAACAACTTTATTTTACAATTAAAAAAATGTTATAATGGAAACACGTCTTGAACACGATTCGTTAGGCGAGATTCAAGTTCCCGCTGATGCTTATTACGGAGTGCAAACCCTGCGAGCTATTGAGAATTTTCATGAAATAAGCGGTATAACAATTAGCGACCATCCCTATTACGTCAAAGCATTGGCGCAAGTGAAATGGGCTGCTGCACATGCAAACATATCGTTGGGTACGCTCGACGTTTCAATAGGCAATGCAATTAAGCAGGCTTGCGAGGAGATAATGAACGGCGCACTGGTTGACCAATTCCCCGTTGACCTAATTCAGGGTGGTGCCGGAACATCCACAAATATGAATATAAACGAGGTGGTTGCCAACAGGGCACTCGAAATTTTGGGACATAAAAAAGGCGAATATCAATATTGTCATCCCAACGACCATGTGAACCTGTCGCAATCGACAAACGACGCCTATCCCACATCCTTTAAACTTTGTTTCATCTATCACAACGACGACCTTGTAGCCGAATTGGCCAAACTTGTTCAGTCGTTCCGAGCAAAAGGCAAGGAATTCGAAGGTATTCTGAAAATGGGACGCACGCAGTTGCAAGATGCCGTACCCATGACGCTGGGACAGGAGTTCGAGGCATTCGCCGTTACCCTCGAAGAGGAGATAACGCGTTTGAACGAGGCCACCAAATTGTTCTTGGAGATAAATATGGGAGCAACAGCCATAGGAACAGGTATTAACACCGAGCCGGGATATGCTCAGGCCTGCGTCGATGCCTTGTCTCATATCACAGGACGTCAATTTACGCTTGCAGGAAACCTCGTCGAGGCTACTCCCGATGCAGGCTCCTCGGTCATGTATTCGTCGGTGTTGAAACGCATGGCGGTGAAATTGTCAAAAATATGTAACGACCTTCGTTTGTTGTCAAGCGGCCCGCGTTGCGGCTTGAACGAAATAAATTTGCCCCCAATGCAGCCGGGTTCAAGTATCATGCCCGGAAAAGTAAATCCGGTGATACCCGAGGTTGTTAATCAAATTTGTTTCAGAGTGATAGGCAACGACCTTACTGTGACCTTTGCAGCCGAAGCAGGGCAGTTGCAGCTAAATGTAATGGAGCCTGTGTTGGTACATGCCATAATATCATCCATTCGTATGTTGCTCAAAGGTATGTCGCGTCTCAGGACACTGTGTGTCGATGGCATAACAGCCAACGAAGGACATTGCCGCGAGCTTGTCATGGGTAGCATAGGTATTGTCACTGCTTTGAACCCGACGCTCGGCTACGAGAATTCGGCAAAAATAGCAAAGCGTGCGCTAAAAGAAAATCGCAGCGTCTATGACTTGGTGCTGGAAGAGCAACTGCTCACAAAAGAGGAACTCGACGAGTTGCTACGTCCCGAAAATATGATAGCACCGCACAAGTTCTATTCACCTAAAAAATAATCCACGCCGAATATTGGATATAGCATAAAACTCGTGAGCCATAATCGTGGCTCACGAGTTTTATGCTTTTTTGTACGGCGAAATAGCAAGCTATGTAACCTTGAATATAAAAAACGGCGGAACCGATAGTTTGCATAGGAAAATTTGCATCGAAATTTAAACAGCTGCTTAATTATTTTGGCGTAAATTTGTCCTAATCAACGAATATGTATAACCTGTTCCTGACAGCCAAAGCAGGAATTGTGTATGCAGCCCGTTTGTCACAATGTACAATAAAATAATGCAATGAGAAAAATAGCATACCTGTTTATATTATTTGCCATGGCATGCAGCAACCCGCTGTCGGTGGATAAAAAGAAATCTATAATACCCGATATACCCGGCGAAATGCCCAAATTACAATCGGAATTGCAGTTGCCAACCGACAGTTTCACAACGGTTGTAAATGTTGAATATATGAACGATACTGCTCTTGTGTCGGGCGTGCCACAAGGCGTCAGGGTGCAGACGAGTGGGGCACACGTGGCTGTACATTCTTCTGTTGCCGGCGTGGAGTATCGTCTGTCGGGAGCATCGGATGATGGCTCTTTCGAACTGGCGAGTACGCAGCAACCATTGCTCTCGTTTTCGTCGTTGAAACTGCTGTCGCGAAACAAGAATACCATTTCGGTTGTTTCGCCCGGCGTTGTCTTTTTGCGTTCCATAGGACGTTTCCCAAGTTATTTAATGGACGGTATTCCGGGCGACACCGTTTGTTCGCCCAACGATGCGGCTGCTGTTTTTGTAGATGGAACAGCGGTGTTGGCATCGGGAAACATAGCTATGCGCGGTGAACGTCGCCATGCCATATACTGCACCGGGGAATTTGCTGTGACGGGTGCAAATATATCCATCGAGGCGGCTCGCGAAAATGCTCTGGTTGCCAATGAGGGTATAGTTATTGCATCGGGATATGTTCAGGTAAAGGCCACAAAGGATGCCATGAAATCGCAAGAGGGCAATCTGCTCATGATGCAGGGTGATGTGAATTTGCAATGTATAGGCGAACAAGGCGATGCCGTTCAAGCCAATAATATATATATGTACGGCGGAAATTTAAAGGCGGTTGTCAGTGGCGATGCAGCGCGAGGCTTGAATATGAAAGCATCGGCCTATCTGCTCGGCGGTATGTTGGATGTGGCATCGTCGGGTGGTGCCATCTATTCTCCGCAAAAACAGGAATATATAGCGGCGGCGTGTATAAAAACAAATAAACATCTGTACATAGATAATGCCTTTGTGTTGTTGAGAAACAGCGGCAATGGCGGCAGGGGTGTCGTTTGCGGTGGGCATATGCAAATGGATAACGGCACCTTGCTTGTCGAGAATAACGGCAATGATATTGTAAACGACCAAAATCCCCATGCCTGTACCGCGGCAAAAGGTATAATATGCGATAGCTCGATGCTTATTCGTGGCGGTCTTGTCGAGGTTCTTGTGTATGGCAAGGGCGAGCATTGCGAGGGTATAGAGTCGAAAGGCAATATGACAATAACAGGCAAATCGACCACCATATATGTATATGCTTATGACGACGCAGTGAACTGCGGAGCCGATTTCCTTATGAATGACGGACGTCTGTATGCCTATTCGGTGACGAACGATGCCATCGACAGCAACGGCAGTTTGACAATAGCGGGTGGCTTGCTCATTGCCAATGGCAGCAGCGAGCCCGAGCAAGGCTTGGATGTCTGTGACAATGCTCGTTTTGCAATAACAGGTGGCACATTGGTTGCTACGGGTGGTTGTATGGGCTCTTCCCCTGCTGTCCCATTGAGCGATGCCTCGACGCAATCGTTGGCTGCATGCACCGGAATGAATTTTACCCGTGGTAAATATATATCGGTGCAGGACGGTGCCGGGCGTCTGCTTTGCGCCTATCGCCTGCCTCGTTCCATGGAGCATGCGGTGTTCACCTATTCGTCGCCCTCGCTAACTGACACCGGCAATTACACACTGTCTGTTTGCGATACTGTTGTTGGTGCGCGTCATTTGGGCAACGGCCTCTTTGTCGATGGTGGCAATGGCAGTGCCATTGCCACAGTGTCGTGGAGGCAGGATACTTTGGTGTCGGTGTTCTCTATGTCGGGGAAGAACGCGGATGTTGAAGGAGGGCACCCTGCGCCCTCGCATGACCGCGGTAGTGGCAATGGCTTCCCGCTCCTTCCGGAGCATGCAAAAAGGCATGATGCTATGCCGCCGCACATGCCACATGCCGACACCGAAGGATATTCGGGACGTAATCTGCCCGGTGGAGGCTGGCTGCCCGAGCGTCTATGACGCGGCATGCACGTATATGCCTCAGATAAAGCGTTCTATGTTTGCTTGCAGTTCGTTCATGGGCATCGCTCCCGATGCTCGCCATACCATTTTGCCGTTTTTGAACAGTAACAGCGTGGGTACAGCCTGTATCGAGTAGCTGTCGGCTATGGTGCGGTTTTTGTCTATGTCCAGTTTCAGTATGCGCAATTTGTCGCCCATCGACTGTTTCAGATTGCTCAAAATGGGTGCCATAGCCTTGCATGGCCCGCACCAGTGTGCAAATACGTCCACAAGTACGGGTGTTTCCCCATTTATTATATCGTTGAACTTTTCCATCGTTATGTTTTTTTAGGGTGAGTAAAACGGTCAAACCGACTGAATGAAAATAGGGAGCCTTGTTACAAAGCTCCCTACTGTTCTTATTGAAAACACATCGCAGTGTGTGAATGTTTTTTATTTATCGCTGCCTGCGTATCTGTCGTTCAGTCCGTCTATAACCTCTTTTGTTATGTCGAGTGCTTCGTTTGCAAGTAGTATGTTGTCGGCCATGCGGCTTAGTATCAGGTCGTAACCATTTGCAACGTTATAGTCTTTCAGGAAATTGTTTATAGAATCGCGAAGTATCAGATTGTTTTTTTGCTCCTCGGCCGAAAGCTCGTTTACAAGTCGTTGCTCCAAACGTGCATAGTCCTCTTGGCTTTTTAATATGCGTGTCTGTTCTTCCTCGGCGCGTTGGCGTGTTGCATAGACGTTGTTTTCCATTTTGCGTTGGAAATCCTCCATGTCGGCTTGTATGACTTTTGCTTTCTCGCTCAGTGTCATGCGCATGTTCTCGCCCTTGCGAAGCATCTCGTTGCGCAGTGTCACCGAAAATTTGTAATTGTTCAGGAGAGAATCTATGTCAACATAGGCTATCTTTAAACTTTGTGCGCTCTCTGTTGTGGCAGGTGCTGTGCTTTGTGACGCTGTCTCTTTTACGTTGTTAGCACACTGTGCAAAGATTAGTATTGCGGCAAATGCCATTACAATTCTCAATACGTTGATTTTTTTCATAGTTTATAATTATTTAATGTTTTGCTTGCTTGTTACTTTCGTTTACTGCCATGGGGTTGGGGCGTCGTGCATCGCGGTCTTGCGATTGGGCACATTTTATACCCCTTTTTCTTAGTCCCTTGTTCCCGCTTACATGTATGTTGGGAAAGCGACCGTTCTTTTTTATTATTATTGTTATCGATAATAGGACAACGCTTATCGCAATAATTATTATTGCCAATATTATTGTATTCAACATACTAAATATATTTCTACATATAATATATACATGGGCCTATAATAAGAAACAGTTTAAATTTCAAAAAAGATAAACTTTTTTCTTTACTTGCCATTTGTTATATTTGCAAACGCATAAATATCTGCAAAGATACTACTTTTATTGCCTTAATTTCTTAAAATAGTGGCAAAAAAACGAGAAAAACATTTTATAATGCTGTTATTTAAGAATATTTTACAATAAAACAATGCGTATTAACAATTTTTTAAAATAAAGTAAATGTATATATTATGGAAAAATTGAATTTAAACCCTCGTATTTTATTCGACTTTTTTGCGCAAATTTGCGAAATACCGCATGGTTCCAAACACGAAGAGAAAATTTCTATGTTTTTAAGAGATTTCGGCCGAGGCTTGGGGCTTGAAACCATTGTAGATGATGCCGGCAATGTACTTATAAAGAAACCGGCTACCCCCGGTTACGAAAACAGAAAAACCGTTATTCTGCAAGGACACATGGATATGGTGTGCGACAAACGTCAAGATGTTGTTCACGATTTCGAGAAGGACCCAATACGCCTTGTTGTCGATGGCGAATGGTTACGTGCCGATGGCACAACGCTTGGAGCAGACAACGGCATAGGCGTTGCTGCTGCCATGGCGGTGCTTGCCGATGACACATTGGAGCATGGTCCTGTGAATTGTTTGTTCACCGTCGATGAAGAGACCGGGCTCACAGGGGCGCAGGCGCTATCGGCCGATATGTTGAAGGGCGATATCCTCATAAACCTCGACTCCGAGGACGAGGGCGAGATTTTCATAGGCTGTGCCGGCGGTGTATGCAATTATGCCGATTATCGTTTTGTGTGGAACCATATTTCGGGCGACCTGTTCTTTATGAAAGCCGAAATATCGCAATTAACAGGTGGACATTCGGGCGATGACATAAACAAGGGGCGTGCCAACGCAAACAAACTGCTGAACCGTTTTCTGTGTCGCATAGCTCAAAAATATGAGTTCTATTTGTGCGATATAAACGGTGGCAGTCTTCACAATGCTATTCCACGCGATGCCTATGCGGTGTTTGCAGTGCAGTCGGCCGACAAGGAAAACGTGCGTGTCGATTTTAATCTGTTTGCAGCCGAAGTACAAGAGGAATACAGCGTCACCGAGCCCAATATGAAATTCGTGCTTCAAAGTACCGAGCCCACTCATCGCGCCATAGACAACGAAACAACCGAGAAACTATTAAAATCGTTGAATGCGGTGTTTAACGGTGTCTTTGCCATGAGTCAGGATGTTCCCGGCCTTGTGGAGACATCGAGCAACTTGGCATCGGTGCGCATAGATAAAGACAACTGCATAAAAGTCACAACAAGCCAACGCAGTTCCATCGAGTCGGCACGCGACAATGTGTCGCAAGTGGTTCGCAGTGCTTTTGAATTGGGTGGAGCAGTGGTTACCACCAAAGGGCACTATCCCGGTTGGAAACCCAATATGAATTCACAAATCATGCATGTGGCATGCGAACAATATAAACAGTTGTTTGGTGCCGATGCTAAAATAAAAGCCATACACGCGGGGCTTGAATGTGGATTGTTCTTGGAAAAAGCACCGCACCTCGACATGGTGTCGTTCGGTCCCACCATGCGAGGAGTGCACTCGCCCGACGAAAAACTCGATATAGCATCCACTGAGCGTTTCTGGCAACATCTGTGTGCAATACTCAGGAATGTGCCGCTTGCATAATAAAACATATTTTTCTTCGTTATTATCAAGAGAAACTCCCTTGATGGATACAAAATCTACCCATACGAAGAAAATGAAAAAAATTACGTTATATATAATGCTCCTATCGGTATTCCTTGTTGCTGCATGCAACGAGGATGCCGATTTTTCGTCCGACCCCTCTCTGCGTTTGGAATTCTCGTGCGACACCCTGTCGTTCGATACAATATTCACTTCGGTGGGCACGCCCACCGCTGTCATGAAAGTGTACAACCGTAACGGCTCGTCGCTTAATATAAGCAATGTAAGGCTCAAAAACGGTGAAAAGTCGGGTTTCAGAATTAACGTCGATGGGCAGTATGGCAACGATATCCAAGGTTTGGAAATTCGTAAGAACGACAGCCTGTATGTTTTTGTCGAGGCTACGTTGGAGCGTCACGGACAATCCGCGCCGCTCATGGTGTCCGACTCCTTGCAATTTATGCTCGAAAGCGGTGTGGAGCAGAATGTAACCCTGCTTGCCTACGGCCGCGATGTGGAACTGTTGCGCGGTGCAGTGTATGGAACCGATGCCACGCTTGCCAAGGGAGGTTATTTGGTTTACGACAGCCTGCATGTGGCTCCGGGTGCCACTCTGACAATAGAACCGGGCAGCGTGCTCTATTTTCATAAGGATGCCGAAGCCAAGATAAGCGGCACGCTAATAGCGCATGGAACCAAAGAACACCCCATAGTGTTCCGTGGCGACCGTACCGATAATATGTTCGATTATTTGCCCTACGACAGAATACCCGGGCAGTGGGGCGGAATAACATTTGCTCCAGAAAGCAATGGCAATTCGCTTGTATATTGCGACGTTCATAGCGCCAAATATGGCATCAGAGTGCAGGCGGGCAGTACCGACGAACAACGTCTGAGCATACTCTCGTCGCGCCTTGAAAACTTCGATGGAAATGCTCTCGAAACAGTCATGAGCCGTGTCGATGTAGCCAATTCGCTCATAGCAAATGCTCGGGGCAATTGCGTGAAAATTATTGGAGGCAGTGTGCGTTTCATCCATTGCACGATAGCCAATTTCTATGTGTGGAAACAGCGCGACGTGGCACTTGCTCTGCATAACTCCATTGACGGTGCGCCGGCACCCCTTGGCGAGGCTTTATTTGCCAATTGCATCATAACGGGCTCCAAGGAGGATGAACTGATGGGCTATCTGAGTGAGTTTGGCGACACCATCCCCAACTGCATTAACTATAAATTTGTATCGTCGCTCATAAATACTGTGCAGGAGGAAAACGAGAATTTTATAAATATCATATACGATGACAAAGAGGAGCATCCGTTTGCAAAAGAGCATTTTGCTCTTATCGACCACGATGTTTTTGCCTACGATTTTCATTTGACCGACAGTACATCGGCTCGCGGCATATCCTCGTCGGACTATTCTGTGCTATACCCCTATGACATAGATGGGGTGGAGCGTTTGCCCAATGCCGCCGATGCAGGCTGTTTCCAATATGTCGATGCTCCCGATGAGGAATAACCCCTGCTGCCTGCCGCTTGTTCCTTATTCGTGGTGATAAGGAAGCCCGTTTATTATAGTATAGGCCCGGTATAGTTGTTCCACAAACAACAGACGTATCATCTGGTGCGAAAACGTCATGCGCGATAGCGAAATCTTCTCATTCGCCAAGGAATATACCTTTTGCGAGAACCCGTAAGGCCCGCCCACCACGAACACAATCCTTTTTGTCGAAATATTCTGTTTGTGCTCTATCCACGAGGCAAACTCCTTGGAGCGGAACTCCTTTCCGCCTTCGTCGAGCAATACCACGTAGTCACCGCTGTCCATGTATTTTGCAATCAGCTCCCCCTCTTGTTCTTTTTGCTGTTGCTCGCTTAGCTTGCGAGCGTTTTTAAGTTCGGGGATAACATCAATGTCGAATTGAGTGAAATGCTTTACTCTTTGTTGGTACTCATTTATTCCGGCAATAATATTGTTGTCAACGGTGCGTCCTACAACCAAAAGGATAATTTTCATGACTATATGCTTATGCTAATTTGCGGACGAAGATAATAAAAAACATTGGTTGGGTTTGTTTCGCTTGACATAATTATATATCTTCGCACTGAAAAAATATCAAATATCATGAACATAAAAGACGAACTTATTGACAAACTTATAGACTTGGCATTTGCCGAGGATATTGGCGACGGCGACCACACAACGTTGTCCTCCATTCCTGCCGATGCAATGGGCAAGAATATGCTCCTGATAAAAGAAGACGGTGTGCTTGCCGGTGTCGAAATGGCAAAAAGGATATTCAAACGTTTCGACGAGGCATTGCAGGTCGAGGTGCTTATAGAGGATGGTGCCGAGGTTAAAAAAGGCGACATAGCAATGTATGTAACAGGCAGTGTGCGTTCGTTGTTGCAGACCGAGCGTCTCATGCTGAACGTCATGCAAAGAATGAGCGGTATTGCCACAATGACACGTCGCTACGCTCGCCAACTCGAAGGCACAAACACACGCGTGCTTGATACACGTAAGACAACGCCCGGCATGCGCATAATGGAGAAAGAGGCCGTTCGCATTGGAGGTGGCACAAACCACCGAATAGGTCTGTTCGACATGATACTGCTAAAAGACAACCATGTCGATTTTGCCGGCGGAATAAAAAATGCCATTACACGTGCCCAAGAATATTGCAAAGAGCATGGCAAGGATTTGAAAATAGAAATCGAAGTACGTAGTTTCGACGAGCTGCAACAGGTGCTCGACACCGGTGGTGTGCACCGCATCATGTTCGATAATTTCTCGCCCGAAAAAACACGTCGTGCAGTGGAGATGGTTGCAGGCCGTTACGAGACAGAATCGTCGGGTGGCATCACATTCGATACATTGCGCGACTATGCCCTCTGTGGCGTCGATTTTATTTCGGTAGGCGCACTCACTCACTCGGTAATGGGCCTTGACATGAGCTTTAAGGCAGTGAAATGAGTTAGTCTTGTTGAGTGAATTTATGATTTTGTAGAATAGTTTTTTATTATAAAAGAAAAATAACAATCTTGCAAAGGATTATAAACCATTTAAATTTTGTTCATTCTGTTTTTAGCGAAAGAATTTGAATGGTTTCTTTTATATACCTTTTTTATAGATTTAAACAGTTTCTTAATAAGAAAATATAAATATTAAATGTCTGCAAGAGTCATAAACAGCCGTTTGGAATACCTGATATATTTCTTTTTCTGGGGCGTGCTTCTGCTCGCCCCTTTTTCGGAATATGTATTGTCGGGTGGCAGCGATATCATAGAATGGAACAACGTATATCGTTTTTGGCTTTTCTTGCTACCTATCTTTTTGTTGTTTTTGGTCAATAATTACATATTGTTGCCCTTCCTGATAAAAAAGAAAAGATGGTTCTTGTATTTTCTGTTCCTTACGATTTTTATTGTCGTGGCATGTGCCGTCTCCGATAATTACGTTCAACCTAAGAAACCTAAGCATCTGCCGAGTTTTATAAATGGCAACAAACCGCCTCACCCTGTTGGTCATGGGCCTCGTCATGACAGGGTAGGTGGCGGACCGGGAATCAGGGTGAAATACAAATACGAAAATGCCCGTTTTTCCGTACACGACATATATGCCAATAATAGAACATATCAAATTCATCCCGGCCGACCGGGCGGCTTACGCTTTATTGATTTTATTTTAGAGCCCGATGCCATTACGTTTATTTTAGTTGTTCTCGCTATCACGCTAAACGGCTTCGTCAAGTTCTATTTTGTCAAAATACGTAGTGACTGGAAAATAAAAGAACTGGAACAGCAAACATTGACAACTGAATTGCAATACCTTAGATTCCAAATAAATCCGCATTTTTTCATGAATACACTAAATAATATTCATGTGCTCATTGATGTGGATAAACAAAAAGCGCAAAAATCCATAATAAACCTATCGAAAATGATACGCTACATGCTTTACGAAACGCAGGATAAATTAGTCCCACTTAGCAAGGAGATAGTTTTCATTCGGGGATATATAGAACTTATGTGTCTAAGATACGATAAGAACCTGACGGTTACAACCAATTTCTCCTCCGAATGTGACGATATATGTGTGCCACCGTCGCTGTTTATATCGTTTTTGGAAAACGCCTTCAAGCATGGTGTGGCGCATGGCAAAGAATCGGTTATAGAGACTTCTATAAATATAATCCAAGGCGAATTGGTATTTAAATGCCGCAATACAATGGCAAAAAAACAGCAATGGAACCACAAAAACCCCGAACATGGGGTGGGCCTCGAAAATACCCGAAAACGATTACAATTGTTATATGGCGATAAATATATTCTGAATATAAGTCGCGATGATAAGTACTATAATGTTTTATTAAAAATTACAATTAGCCATGATGAAGTGTATCATAGTTGACGACGAGCCTTTGGCTCTTGCACAAATGTATAAGTATGTATCGCGGCTCTCTTTTTTGGAGTGTGTTGCACAGTGCTCTAATGCCGACGAGGCATCCGATGCTCTGCAATCGGGTAATGTCGATGTGATGTTCATCGATATAAACATGCCGGGGGTGAACGGAATGCAATTTGTACAGAATTTGCAAAATCCACCCATGGTAGTGTTCACAACAGCCTATTCCGAATATGCCATCGACGGTTTCAGAGTAGGTGCAGTCGGTTATCTGCTGAAACCATTTGAATTCGAGGAATTTGCCGAGGTTGCCAATAAAGTATATAAATTACACAATATGGCACAGGCTGCCGAGAGCAACGCCATTGCCACAGACGATGGCGAGCCCGCCATATTTGTGAAGTCCGATTATCGCGTGCTGCGTATTCCCATTCACTCTATAAAATATATCGAGAGCATGAGCGAGTATGTGCGCATATTCGTCGAGGGCGAGCCGCGTCCCATTGTGACACTGCTAAGCATGAAAAAATTAGAGGATGGCTTGCCTGTAAATATGTTCATGCGCGTACACCGGAGCTATATAGTGAATTTGTGCAAAGTAAAAGAAGTATCCCGCATGCGCATCGTCTATGACGGCAATGTATATGTGCCCATAGGCGATATGTACAAAGAACAATTCTTCGACTACATAGATAAATATTTCATCGGCAAAAAATAGCAACTTATTAAGAAACTGTTTAATTTTTTTTTTTTTAGTTAGGCTCATAATACACACAACGGAATAACGCCGGAATAATATAAATATGCCTGCATATCATTAAAAAATATGAAATGCAGGCATATTCTGTTTTTTTTCTTTATTTTCGTGTTGTTTGTGAACAAACGCATGGCTGTTATTTTTATTACCAACAGGCGAGCGAGATAAATAAAACCTGATTTATTATTTTACAGCGAGTACGGAAAATTTTCGCTATTTATATCTAATAAATATTATGGAACATTCCTATTTTATGCGCATGGCCATTGAATTGGCTGCAAAAAATGTCGATAACGGTGGCGGTCCTTTTGGTGCGGTCATCGTGCGCAATGGTACAGTGGTAGCCACAGGTGTAAACAGGGTTACAGCCTCCAACGACCCCACCGCCCATGCCGAAGTATCGGCTATACGTGCGGCATGCTTGGCATTGGGTACATTCAGTCTGCAAGGATGCGTGTTATATACCTCGTGCGAGCCATGCCCCATGTGTCTTGCAGCCATATATTGGGCACGTATAGACGCTGTGTACTATGGTGCCGACAAAGACGATGCCGCCAATGCCGGTTTCGACGATTCCTTTATATACAAGGAGTTCGTGCTGCCACGCAATGAACGCAGCAAACCGCTTGGCGAGTTACTGCCCGACGAGGCGCAAATACCTTTCGAAAAATGGAAAAACAAGAGCGATAAACAAACCTATTGAGCGGTTTATAGTAGAATTCGGTAGGTGTCATACACTATGCCTCTGCCACCAAATCCCTCTTTTTGGAATATCAACCCCTCGTTAAGTGTGTGTCCGCCCTCTTCGGTGGAAATGCCAAAGTCGATATATTCTTTATTGGTGTACACATGCTCTATCAGGTGGGCAAACATGCCGTCGAGTGCGCCCGATGCTTTCCCCTCGGGCGATGCTGCTATATACTGAAAATGTGCTACAAGGGGTGTTTCGTACACTACGGTGCCGGCTATTATAACCCCTTCTTTTTCGGCAGTGAATAGTTTTATGTTATTGGGAAAACGGCTATGCAATAATTCTATCTCGCCAATAGTGTGAACGGGGGTGCAGCCGTGCTGTGTGCTTAATACTTGGGTTAGTATGTCCCAAAATGCCTTGTAGTCGTTGCTCTCCTTGAATGTAAGTTCGTTTTTCTTGGCGCATGCAATCTTGCGACGTCGCAGTTGGCTGAATGGTTGCCGAGCGGTGTTCCATATCGTGGTGGATATGGTGCGATTTTCCAATGTCGCTCCCATGCGAAACAGTGCATATAAATCCTCTTGCGACGGTTGTGTACAATATATATAGGGTATGGGCTTGTATATCAGTTCGTTGGCTCCTAATTCCGTTTTCATGTATTTTGCCATGGCTTGGAATATTTCAAGAACGTCGGTGGCGTGTGTGTCGCGCTCCAAAACAAGCCCTCCGTATGTGAGCCCGCCATGCGACACTATGCTCCCATTGGCTTTTATGTTGGCAGGGAGTAGGGCGCATAGCTTTTTGTCGTTATATGCCATTAGCGAACAGTCGGTGAAACGGTCGCTGTGGTAATCCATGTAGTCGCGCAGGAGTAGGAAGGTGGCATTTTTTGCTTTATCTACAAAACTGTCCCATTCGTTTTTTTTGCTGCTGTCGTAACGGATTATTTTCATTGTTCTATATGGCTTAGCCTGTTTGTTGTATTACATTGTGCTAAGGTAAGAATATGTTATCGAAAATACAATTTTTTGAAAAATAATTATGATAATATTTGCATGGCTCGGAAAAAGATTTTACCTTTGCAACGCAAAATAAGGGTTGAGGCTCTTTCTAAATGGAAGTTTGGGTGAGTGGCTGAAACCAGCAGTTTGCTAAACTGCCGTACGGGTTACCGTACCGGGGGTTCGAATCCCCCAGCTTCCGCTCAACTTGTTTTGCAGATGGCGCTTTCGTCTAGTGGCTAGGACACATGCCTCTCACGCATGGAACACGGGTTCGATTCCCGTAGGCGCTACCAAAAAGGTAGAATGGCGCGTGTGTGTCGTACCTTGTTTTTTAAGATTTTATGGCGCTTTCGTCTAGTGGCTAGGACACATGCCTCTCACGCATGGAACACGGGTTCGATTCCCGTAGGCGCTACCAAGGAAAGGCCGGTGCCTTTCTTTTTTTTGGTTAGTACACATGCCGGCTTACCTGCAAATTCTGGGGGCTAAGCAAAAAAATAGTTAATTTGTAAAAGAAAAATTTTAAATTGCATAGCAAATGGAATTTTTCACTTTGCTCTGTACTCTGTTATCTGTTATCTTGTTTTCCACTCCCTCGTCATCGACTGCGTCGCTGCCACTCCCTCTCCGGAGAGGGAGAATTTTACAAATGTTTGGTGGATTGAACAGCAAAACAATATAGCTGTCCCTCTTGGAAGAGGGACGAGCATTAGTCGGATGACTAATGCGGAGGGAGTTGACAAATACTTATAGCAAGTAATTTTACTCTGTTCTCTGTACTCTGTTATCTGTACTCTGTAATCTGTCATCTGTACTCTGTTCAAAGCCCGGGGTGGAAATATCTTATCGCTCTTCCCAAAATTTAAGGTATTTTTGTGCAACGTGTAGCGGTGTGTGGTGTCGTTTAATATATTCTATGCTCTCTTGTTGCATTTTGGATATTTGTTCTTTGTTTTTTAATATCCATTCGAGCTTGTTGTAAACGTCTTGTTCGTCGGGTATTACGTTTACCATGGGACGTAGTTTGTTTTCGCCTAAAATTTCATAACATTCCTCTTCGGCTCCGCCAACGACTATTTTTCCTTTTGCCAATGCAAGTAGGGCGTTCATGCCGGGGGAATAGCCGTATAGTTGGTCTAATAATACGTCGCAATCATCTACCATTTTTTTGTACTGTGCGAAGGGTACGTTCTCGGCTTTTAGTATTTCACATTCTTCGGGGTGGTCGGCATGTAGCCTTTCCAAGGCGCGTAGCATTATGTCGGTGCCTTTGTATTGGCTGCGACTGCGTTGTATGCCTATGAAAAATCGTACTTTGCGGTTGGGGGTGTATGGCTCTTGTATCTGCTCTTCCGGTTCTATTGGGAAGGGGATATATGTGAGCTTGTCGTTGTGTTTTTGTTTGTAGGCGGTGTGATATTCGTACATGCCGGCTATTATTCCATTACATTCATTGGCTATCATGCGGTTCAGGGCGGCTTTTGGGGTGTCGCGCCAGTCGGCTATTTGTTCGCATGTGTAGCTGTTGAGTATTTTTCTGTTGCCTATGTTAAAATCGGAATAACGGAATATTGGGGGAATGGCTGTTGCACATTCTACCCAATAGGCATCCATACCGAACGCTCCCAAGAATATTTTTTTATTGTGACGACGCAGGTAGCGATATATGGGGAGTATTCTTTCGGCTTTTAGTTCAAGGAACATTGGGTTTATGAATTGTACTATGTCGTAGTTGCGTAATTGTGGCAGCAACAGATAGGTTCTTATGAGGTATTTTATGCCTGATAAACGGTTGTATTTGCGTGTCAATGATATGTCGCGCTTGTAGTTTTTCCAGAAATCGCCGTTGCTTATTACGCATACTGTATGCCCGAGCGAGCGTAGCCCCTCGGCCAATGTCCAGTGTACGTTGCTGTATTCTCCTATGAGCAGTATTTTCATTTTTTGTGTGGCTTTCTTTTTGGAACAACTAATCGTAGTATGAATAGCCCTAACGGGCTGTTTGCCAATATGCGGAATATTCTGTATTTAATGGAATAGCTTGCTTGGGGTAGGGGGTATAGCCCTAACGGTCGCAGGCGTGTATTGCATAGTTTCGATAATTCTTTTGCGCTTTGCCCGTTGTAGAGCAGGTTCACTATGGTGTCAACGGTCAGCATTGTCATTTTGCGGTCTATGCCACGTTTCTGAATGGTGTTGCTGCTGCCTTGACACTCCTTGCGAAACGCGCTAAGCCTCTGCAATAGCAGGAACAGGTCCTCTATGCGCTTTTTCTCAAACTCGGGGTTGCTGTTCGATGTGATGGAGCCTTTCCGTATGCAGTAGTTGTATATGACGGCGTCGCTGTCTATGAGGCTTGTGGCGTGATAGTGCAGTTTGGTGTTGAACTCATCGTCCTCGTGATACACACCGGTGGCAAATCGGATATTGTTTTTTATTACTACCTCGCGCTCGAATATGTAGAGGCATGGGCTGCCCGGCAGGTTGTTGCTTGCCATGAACGCTGCTCCGCTTATGATGTTGCTGTATTTTATTTTTTTGTTGTTTGCGTTGGAGAGCGCGGCGTGCTCGCTGGTGCATATTTTATATCTGAAACGGAATATCTTGGGCTTCTCGGTGTGTATTATGTCAAGGCATGTGTCGAGGCTGTCGGGTTGCAGGCAGTCGTCGGCGTCTATAAATTGTATGTACTCGCCGCGGGCTTCCTCGATGCCTTTGTTACGTGCTGCCCCGGGCCCTCCATGCTCTATTTCAATTACGCGTATGTTCTCTTTTTCGAATGCCGAGTTAAGCCATGTCGGAGGGTCCGATGAATTGTCGTCCACGACGATTATTTCATACTCCTCGGTGGGTATATTTTGGTCGCAAATGCTCTTAATGCAACGCATAAGCAGTTCGCGCGCAAGATTGTAATGGGGTATTACTATTGACAAAAATATCATGGCCTTCTTGTTAACAAAGTTTTTTATGCAACATTGCGTACAAGCGACAATGGAATGTGGTGCCAAACAGGGCAAATGTGGTATATTTAATTTTTTTACGCAATGGAATATCTTTGTTGTATAATGTCGAAATGGACATTTTTTCGTTTTTTAGCAGTTTGCAGGCTGCTTTGTAGCCCTCTTTGTCGCCGTCGGAACAACGTAGCAGGTCGGTTAGGCAGTCGAGTGCTCTCAGTAGTATGTCGTGGCTCTCGGGCACCATTTTGTATTGCTCTTTTACTTTGAAATAGAGCTGTGCAAGGTTCTTGTATCTGTAATATTGCGACCTGAACGAGTGGGTGTTCGATATGCTGCCTTCGTGGTCGTAGTAATAGTAGAAACCGGCATCGGAGTAGTACATGGTGCGGCTGCTCTCTATGAGCGTGGGGGTTACCAATGTGTCCTCGAAAACTTCGCCCTCGGGGTATCTTATGAAAAAGAACAGGTCGGCTTTGTATATCTTGTTGCAGGCATAATTGTGTTCGTAGCCTTTGCGTTGCACCCAATCGACGAAAATCTTCTCGCTACCCGATATTTTTTGTGGCTTGAAGGATATTATGCGACTGTTTGGCGACTCGTAATGTTCCACTACGGGGTATTCCAGAATGTCAATGTCGGGGTTCGACATGAGTATGCGCATGTTGTAATAGTATGTGCCCGAGGCTATCGTGTCGTCGCCATCGACAAATGTGATATATTCGCCTTGGGCTATTGTGAGCCCGGCATTGCGTGCCGACGATAATCCGCCGTTTTTCTTGTGTATGACTTTTATTTTGTCGCACTCCTGTGCATACCGGTCGCATATAGCGCCACAGTTGTCGGGCGAACCATCATCGACAAGTATCAGTTCGTAGTCGGTGTAGGTTTGCTGCAAAATGCTTTCGATGCAGTTTTGCAGGTGTCTTCTTACTTTGTAAACCGGTACAATGATACTTAGTTTCATTCTGTTTGCTATGCGCTTTTTTAAATTTATTTGCGAAGATACAAAATTAAAATATAATGGGGCAAAATAAGCCGTTTTTTTGTTCGTCATTCTTTATAAATTTATATACTATTGTTATTTGTGCATGTAAATAGCTGTTTTTACGGAGTAATTTTATTATCTTCGCGTAGGATAATTGTTATTCCGTATTCTGATATATTCTACATTGTAATGAATACCGACGAGGATAAAAATAAAGAGTACGATGGCTATCGTCGTGTGCTTAAATATTTGGGGATGTTTGGAGGTTCTCATGGGCTTTCGATGTTTCTTAATTTGGTGCGTAATAAATTTGCAAGCGTGCTGCTTGGAACTGCCGGTTTAAGCCTTATCGCGTTGTTCAATCGTACAATACAGATGTTTAGCGAATGTACCAATCTGAGCCTTTCGTTCAGTGCCATTCGCAAAATGTCCTATACCTTCGATAATGCTTCGGAGCAATCTGTTGTGCATTGTGTCAAGGTTGTACGTAGCATTGCTGTTTTTACAGGCCTTACAGGTATGCTGTTGATGATTCTCCTGTCGCCGTTTATGTGCAAATGGATGTTTGGTCAGAACAGCTACTATCTGTCGCGTTTTATACTGCTGTCGCCGGTGGTGCTTTTCATGGCTGTGTCGGGTGGCGAGCTCGCTATTCTGCGCGGCATAAAACAATTTTCCAAGGTGGCGGTGTATAATTTCATAACGGCATTTATATCGGCATTGGTGGCTGTCATTCTCTATTTTGCCATGGGCTTGGCTGGAATTTTTCCTGCCATATTCATCATAGCCTTTATGCAGATGACGGTATTGCTATACCTTTCCTTGCCGCATTATGCCTATAAAGTACAGCCTTTCTCTTTTGCTCTTCTAAGACAGGGGCTCGATATGGTAAGGATGGGAGCAGGGTATATCTATGCCTCGATACTTACGACGTGTGCCATGTGGCTTGTGTGTACCCTGCTGTCGAATGTGGGCGATGGAACCACTGCCGGTTTGTTCAATACGGGCTTTGCCATGATGGCATTGCTGCCGGGTGTGTTGTTTGCTTCGATGGATTCCGAATATTTCCCCCGTCTGTCGGGCGTGGCGCAAAAAACGCTCATCCGCGACAGAATCATAAATGAACAGGTCGAGGTGCAGATGCTCACACAGTCGCCGTTGCTCATTGCATTTATTGTTGCCTTGCCCATACTCATCCCGCTATTATACGACGGCGATTTTGCCCCCGCCGTACCCATGGCGCAGCTGGCCATGTTCGGCATGTTCATGCGCACGATGACATATCCTATATCGTTTCTTCCGTTGGCTAACAATGACACCATGACATTTGTCGCATTGGAGCTGGTGTATAATATCCTGTTGGTGTCGTTGGTGGTCATGGGCTATTCGGTATGTGGCATGTGGGGTATAGGTGCCGGGTTGGCACTTGTTCATACCATCGATTTTGTTTTTGTATATGCGATAGCGCGGTGTAAATATAAATTCAAATTGTCGCGCAACGTTTTTGTCTATTATATCTTGCAGATGCCGTTGTTTGCGCTCTCCATATTGTTGTTGCTGATGCTGAAAGAGGGTGTTGTCTATTGGATATCGGGCGTGGCTTTTGTGCTTATATCGTTTGGCATATCCACCTATATTCTGCAAACAAAATCGGGACTTTTCAATGTATTGTTGAAACGATTACATCTGATAAAAAAATGAAAATTCATATATCGAGAATATTTTTCCTCCTGTTGCTGTGGAGCCCATCGTTGCTCTATGCTCATAATGGCGATAGCCTCTCTTTACGTGTGCCGTTCGATTTTCCTCTATTGCTCAGTGGTAATTTTGGCGAACTGCGCTCCAACCATTTCCATGCCGGTCTCGATTTCAAGACACAGGGTGCTATGGGCAAGCCTATTTATTCCCCTGCCGATGGTTATATATCAAGGGCTACCGTATCCTCGGGTGGTTACGGGCGTGCGGTATATGTTACTCACAGCAACGGCTACATGACGGTCTATGGTCATTTGGATAGGTTTCTGCCTGCTGTCGCACGCAAAATAGCTCAGGTGCAATATGCCGACGAGGCCTTTGCAGTGGATGTGAAATTCTCTCCCGACGAATTTCCTGTGAGCAAGGGCGATATAGTGGCTTACTCGGGCAACAGCGGCTATTCGTTTGGGCCGCACCTGCATTTCGAGGTGCGCACCGCCGACAGCGATACCCTTGTCAACCCCATGCTTTTTTATAAGAAAAATCTGAGCGACGATGTCGCACCGGTAGCCCATTCGGTTATGTTCTCCCCTCGCTGTGGAATGGGCATGGTGAACGGCGCATCGCACCCCTATGTGGCAAAAACAAGCGGCACAACGCTGCGAGACACCGTGACGGCGTGGGGGCATATTGGCCTCTCGGTAAAGGCCGATGACTATATGAGTGGCACGCACAACCGCTACGGATTATATACCATAGAACTATATGTCGATGACTCCTTGCGGTTCAGCAGCAGGATGGACGGCTATGCCATGGCCGACACCCGTCTTGTAAATGCTTGGGCCGAGTACGACCGCTATCACAATACCGGAGAATGGTTCCTGCGTTCATATATATTGGATAACAACCCGCTGCCGTTGCTTTCGGCCGACGGAAATCGCGGTTGGGTGAATATAGACGAACAGCGTCTTTACAAAGTGGAGTATCGTCTGGGCGATTATCATGGAAATGTCAGCAACTATCTGTTTCATGTGCAAGGTGTCGAAGGAGCATTGCCGCAGCATGCCATCGCTACCGAAAACTATCTGCCATGGTATATGAGCCACGAAATATTCCACGAAAGGATGCATTTGGAGATACCTCGTGGCGAACTGTTTCAAAATATATTCTTGCAAATAAGCGAAGAGGATGCACCCGACGCCGTTTCGCCTCGTTACAAAATGGACGTCCACCCATTAAGGAACAAAGCGCGGCTGAGCATATATGTGAGTGACACACTAAGCATATCGCCCGAAAAATATTACATGCGACGCATAACACGCAAAGGGGCTTCGAGCGTGGGCGGCCTTTATTTGAACGGCAAGGTCACAGCAAGCATCCGGGTGTTAGGCAGCTACGATGTAGCAGTGGACACCATTGCGCCACGAGTGAAACCACATAACGAAAAACGTTGGGAACAAAGCGGCGTGCTTTCATTTGCAATATCAGACAAGGGTAGTGGCATAAAAAATTTCAAAGGGACCATCGACGGCAAATTCGTTTTGGTGGAATACAACGGCATGCGTGGTCGTCTCACATGCAACACCAAAAAAGCCAAAATAGCCCCGGGCAAGCATACATTCCAATTAACAGTAACAGATAATTGCGGCAATACTACGGTGTTTGACAAAGTCGTACGCTGCCGATGAAAGAATTTTATTTAATTAGAAAACACAAAAAACACAATACAAATTATGAAAAAAAATCTTCTATTCTTAGCGGCAATACTGCTTGTAGCGCAGGCTGCCGAGGCATGCACCAATTTCATTGTGGGCAAGAAAGCCTCTACCGATGGTTCGGTGTTCATATCGTATAGTGCCGATAGCTTTGGCATGAGTGGTTTCGTGGCACATTTTCCCGCAGCGCAACACCCCGAAGGGACAATGCGCGAGATATATGATTGGGACAGCGGAAAATACCTCGGTTCCATCCCCGAAGCACCCTATACATACAACGTGGCGGGTAATATAAACGAGCATCAGGTGGCCATTGCCGAAACAACCTTCGGCGGTCGCGCCGAGCTTGTCGATACAACAGGCATCATAGACTATGGCTCGCTCATATACATAGCATTGCAACGTTCCAAGACAGCACGCGAGGCCATCGAGGTGATGACATCGCTCACCAACGAATATGGCTATTACAGCAGTGGCGAGAGTTTTTCCATTGCCGATGCCAACGAGGCATGGATTTTGGAAATGATAAGCAAGGGCAGTGTCGAGAAAGGCACAGTGTGGGTGGCTATACGCATCCCCGACGACTGCATATCGGCGCATGCCAACCAAGCACGCATACGCAAATTCGACATGAGCGACAAGGAAAATGTCCTATACTCAAAAGACGTCGTGAAATTTGCACGCAAGCAAGGCTATTACAGCGGCGACGACAAAGACTTCGACTTTGCAGCTGCATACTGTCCTGCCGATTTCGGCGGTTTGCGCTACTGCGACGCTCGCGTGTGGAGCTTCTTCAATATGTATGCAGCCGAGGATATGAACAAATACCTTGCATGGGCGTCGGGCGATGCCACAGCAACCCCCATGCCGCTATATCTGAAACCCAAAGCCCCCTTGTCGTTGCAGGATGTACAGAAAGGCATGCGCGACCACTACGAGGGAACTCCGTTCGATGTCACAACCGACCTTGGCGGTGGCATCTACAACATGCCCTATCGACTATCGCCCCTTAGCTATAAGTACGATGGCAAGGAATATTTCAACGAACGCCCCATATCGACATTCCAAACTGCATTTACCTTCGTGGCGCAAATGCGTAACTACATGCCCAATGCGGTGGGCGGTGTCATGTGGTTCGGTGCCGACGACTCCAATATGATAGTGTACACCCCCGTCTATTGCTGTACTACAACCATCCCCAATTGCTATGCCGCCAAGAATGCCGACCCTGTGACATTCTCGTGGGAGTCCTCATTCTGGGTGTTCAACTGGGTGTCGAATATGATTTATCCCAAATACTCGCTTGTGGCAGACGATATGAAACGAGTACAGAGCGAAATAGAAAGCAACATATATGAGCGTAGCAAGGCAGTGGAACAACAGGTGCTTGCCTGCATCGAGGCATCGCCAAAATATGCCATGAGCATACTCAACGACTTCACATGCGAAACAGCCGAGACCGCTCTGGCAGAATGGAAAAAATTTGGCGAATATATCATAGTCAAATACAACGATTTTGTGGTGAAACCCGAACAAAATGGTCGTTTCAAACGTACAGAGACAGGAATAGGTGCTTCGGTGATACGTCCCGGATATCCCGACGAATACAAAAAAGAACTTATAAGACAAACAGGAGATAAATACATTGTCCCCAAGGCAAAATAAAAAATAATAGTATATTTTATTCTTTAAAACCCATTGCTTTTAAAATAAATATATATCTTTACGAAATTGAATGTAATTTTAATATTTAGGACATTACACTAAAAACTATAACTTATGGACAACGAATTAATTAAAATGGTGACCGAGAAAGCCCAATCGTGGTTAGCTCCCGCCTACGACGAAGAGACAAGAAAAGAGGTAAAGGCAATGCTCGAAAACGAGGATAAAACCCCGTTGATAGACGCATTCTACAAGGATCTTGAATTTGGTACAGGCGGTCTGCGCGGTATTATGGGCGCAGGTAGCAACCGCATGAACATCTACACAGTGGGCAAAGCCACACAAGGCTTGGCAAACTACTTGAACGAGTGTTTCAAAGATATGCCCCAAATATCGGTGGTTGTGGGTCACGACTGTCGCAACAACAGCCGTCTGTTTGCCGAAATATCGGCTAATATATTCTCGGCGAATGGCATAAAAGTATATCTGTTCGAGGATTTGCGTCCCACCCCCGAGATTTCCTTCGCAATACGCCATTTGGGTTGTCAAAGCGGTGTGAACATAACAGCCAGCCACAACCCCAAAGAGTACAACGGATATAAAGCCTATTGGGACGACGGCGCACAAATGCTATCGCCGCACGATGTAAACACCATCAGCCATGTCGAGAAAGTACAAGTAGAGGATATAAAATTCCAAGGCAACCCCGAACTCATCGAGGTAATAGGCGAGGACGTCGATAATGCATTCCTCGATGCCGTACACTCGCTCATCATCGACCCCGCAGTGATAGAACGTCACAAGGATTTGAAAATCGTCTATACCCCCATCCATGGCTGCGGTAGAGTGTTAATCCCCGCATCGCTACGTCGTTGGGGCTTCAACAACATACACTGCGTTCAGGAGCAGATGATAAAAGATGGCAATTTCCCCACAGTGGTATCGCCCAACCCCGAAAATGCCGAGGCAATGACCATGGCCATCAATCTGGCAAAAGAGATAGATGCCGACCTTGTCATGGCATCCGACCCCGACGCCGACCGTCTTGCAATATCGTGCAAAAACGACAAAGGCGAGTGGATGATAATCAACGGAAATCAAACATGTATGATGTTCCTTTACTACATCATCACCCAATACACAAAATTGGGCAAGATGACAGGCAAGGAATTTGTTGTAAAGACCATCGTAACCACCGAAGTCATAAAGAACATAGCCGAGAAAAACAATCTGAAAATGTACGACTGCTACACCGGTTTCAAATGGATAGCCAAAGTCATCCGCGACAACGAGGGTATAGCAAAATACATTGGTGGAGGCGAAGAGAGCTTCGGCTTCCTTGCCGAGGACTTCTGCCGCGACAAAGACGCAGTGTCGGCTTGCAGCCTCATAGCCGAGGTTGCCGCATGGGCCAAGGATAACGGCAAGAGCCTCTATCAGCTGTTGATGGACATCTATGTGGAGTATGGTTTCTCAAAGGAGGTTACAGTGAACGTCGTTAAGCCCGGAAAGAGCGGTGCCGACGAAATACGCCAAATGATGGAGAACTTCCGCGCCAATCCCCTAAATGAAATGGCAGGCGAGAAGGTTGTATGCTACAAGGATTTTAAAGCATTGAAGCAGACCGACGTAAATGGCAATGTAACAGATATAGACATGCCCGAAACATCGAACGTACTCCAATACTTCACCGAGAGCGGCAACAAAGTATCTGTACGTCCTTCGGGTACCGAGCCTAAAATTAAATTCTATATGGAGGCAAAGGGTGTCATGAACACTCGCGACGAGTTCGAGGCAGCTTCGGCAAAAGCCGATGCCCTTATTGCCGAGATGAAAAAGGCTATGGGAATTTAAAAAAACATAATAAAGCGTATATAAAATTATGCCGAGCGTTTTTTAACGCTCGGCATAATTTTATAATGGGGTAGTGACGCGTTGTCACTTAATTTCAGTTTCCTCTTTCATATCAATTTCTTTGCCCGAAGCATCAATGAAATGATATTCAAGGAACGCAAGGCTCTGGTTGGGAATGACGCGAATTCCAAAACCATACTTCATTTGCCATTTGCGATAAAGGGATATAAAACCTTTGTTTATGTAGGCTGCAACGTAGGGGTGTACATGCAAAGTGAATTTGCGTATCCCAAGGTTGTTTGCCAAATTATCAATTTTACTCTCTAACGTGTCTGTGAACAGTATCGACGATTGTACTTTCCCTTTGCCGTAACATGTGGGGCATTTTTCCTCGGTTGGCATGTCTATGGCAGGACGTACTCTTTGACGTGTTATCTGCATGAGGCCGAATTTTGTGAGCGGAAGTATGTTGTGTTTGGCTCTGTCGTTCTCCATGTTCTGTGTCATGCGCTCATATAGCTTTTGACGGTTCTCCGACTTGTCCATGTCGATGAAATCGACAACTATGATACCGCCCATGTCGCGCAGACGTAGTTGTCGCGATAGTTCGTCGGCGGCTGCCAAGTTCACTTCCAATGCGTTGTCCTCTTGGTTTGTTGCGTTGTTACGCGCTCTGTTGCCACTGTTCACATCAACAACATGGAGCGCTTCGGTGTGTTCTATAACCAAATAAGCACCTCCCTTGAATGATACTATTCGTCCGAACGATGATTTTATCTGTTTGGTAATTGCAAAATGGTCGAATATGGGTAGTTCGCCCTTGTATAGTTTTACAATGTCGGCACGTTCGGGTGCTATCTGCTGTACGTAGTTTTTTACTTCGCGCCATACCTCTTGATTGTTTACATGTATGCTTTCGTAAGAGGGGTTGAAAAGGTCGCGTAGTAATGCCACTGTGCGGTTCGACTCTTCGTGAACCAGCGTGGGGGGCTTGGTGCTTTTTTGTGTTTTTTCAATAAGTGTTTCCCAACAGTTTACCAAGTGTCGTAGTTCGGCGTCCAATTCGGCTACTCGTTTGCCTTCGGCCACTGTGCGCACTATGATACCATAGTTCTTTGGTTTGATGCTTTGCAGCAGTTGTTTCAGACGGGTGCGCTCCTCGGGCGATTTGATTTTTGATGAAACGGATACTTTGTCCTCGAACGGAATAAGTATAAGGTAACGCCCTGCAAAGGATAGCTCACATGTCAAGCGAGGCCCTTTTGTGTTTATGGGCTCTTTTGTCACTTGAACCAATATCTCCTGTCCTGTTTGAAGGACTTCCGATATGTTGCCCTCTTTTTCTTTTTCGGGTTGCAAAGCAACCTTGGACATGGGGAATGACTTTTTTCTGTCGCTGGTAACCTGTTTTAAATACTTTTGTAGAGAGTAGAATTGTGTCCCTAAATCTAAATAGTGTAGGAATGCGTCTTTCTCGGAACCCACATCGACAAAGCAGGCATTTAACCCGGGCATTATTTTTTTTACACGCCCCAAGTAGATATTGCCTACTGTGAATGATACTGTTTGCTCCTCCCGTTGGAATTCTACCAATTGCTTGTCTTCGGTGATGGCAAAGGAGACCTCTCCGGGCTGAACGTTTACAAAGAGTTCGTGTGTCACAATTCTTTTAATGGTTAATTAGTTTCTTAAAACAAAGAACAAACTTGCAGTATGCTTTTCATTGTCTTACAAGTTTGTTCTCTGTATTCATTCAGACATTATTTCTTGCTCTTATGTCTGTTCTTTCTCAGTCTTTTTTTACGCTTGTGCGTTGACATCTTATGTCTTTTTTTCTTTTTACCGCTGGGCATAATTGTTAAAATTTATAAGTTAATGAATTAAATATTATTTCTTTACGTCTGCAACAAATGTTTTTGCGGGCTTAAATGCCGGTATGTCGTGTGCCGGAATTATAAGTGTAGTCTCCTTGTGAATGTCACGTGCAGTCTTTTCTGCTCTTTTCTTTATAATGAAACTACCAAAACCGCGCAAGTACACAGGCTCGTGGTTTGATAATGACTCTTTTACAACATCCATAAATGCTTCAACCGTTGAAAGAACCACTGTCTTTTCGATGCCGGTCTTTTTTGCAATTTCGTTAACAACCTCTGCTTTTGTCATTTTTTTATTATTTATATTTGTGAATGATTTGGTGTTTAATTTTTCGGTTGGCAAATATATATCTTTTTTTACTTTTGCCGAAATTAAATTACAATTTTTTTGCAGAAAAATCTACATTTTATGTGTTCTTGTGCAAAACTTTTAATTTCGCCGTTTTTTATATTCAAAAATGTTTGTTGGTCTCTTTCTTTTTTTGGGGGGTGCATAGCCGGCTATGCGTTCTTCAAAAAACAGATAACCCCTCTGTTATTGCTCTATAAAAACTTGGCGATATACATTAAAACAGCGTCTTAATTTGGAAAATTGCAGCGTGGCGTGTTATGCAATGGTGGAATAGGGTGGCAAAGAACGTCGGCCTTTATTATACACTATGGAGTAAAAAATATAGCAAGCCAATCGGCTTGCTATATTTTGCTTTGTATTTTAAATCTTATTTATGATTTTACATTTGGCTCGTCAAGGCCCAATTTTTTCTTTTTATCTACAATTTTAAGGATAAAGCCAATAATCAGCGCCGCTACGCCAAGACTCGCCAGCATCACAAGTGGCGCGGTGTAGTTGTACGATACAGCAGCCTGCTCGGGGGTTATTGTGCCGTTTTTCAAACCCTCTACAATAGTGGGATTTGAGTTGTCCAACACTTTGCCTATGAGCATGGGGAATAACCACAGACCGATGTTCTGTATCCAGAATATAAGAGCGTATGCGCTACCTATTATTCGTGCGTCAACCAATTTGGGCACGCTGGGCCACAACGATGCAGGAACAAGCGAGAACGATGCGCCTAATACAAGGATTGTGATATATGCCACAATGAAGCCACCAACGGCACTGCCTTTGAACATGGGCAGTATGAAAGCAAAAGTAAGGTGGCATATTATAAGGAGTATCGAACCCATCACAAGCATGGTGGCAGCCTTACCCTTATAATCGACATATTTTCCTAATTTAGGTGTGATAGCTACTGCCAGCAGGGGGAACACTGCAAATACAGCCGATGCGCTCTGACGCTCGTAGCCCATATAGCAGTAGGCTATTAGGAAAACAATGGCTACCAATGTCCAAGCATACTCGGCACTTTTTTTCTTCATGAAATTGCTTGCGAATGACGCACCGGCAACCACCAACATTATAATATATTGGAGTGTGGCAACCGTTTCGCTTGCCCAAAATGAGTCGGCCGGAACCTCGTTGAACGTAAGGTTGCATTGCAACATATTTACTGCATACTTCTGGAAGGGGAATATGGCCGAGTAGTAGAGCACGCAAAGAAGCGCGACGAGCCAGAAACCGCTGCTTGTCAGAATTTGTCCAAGGTCTTTTAGTTGGAAGGGTTCGTCTTTTTCTTCTGCTTCACCGGTTTGTGCATCGAGCTTTTTGTCCATAAAGAAATATACAATGAACATAATAAGTGCTATGAGCAACAACAGTACACCGAATGCTACCGAACGCGACACATCTACTTTGCCACCCATGTTGGCAATAACGGGCGAGAAAATCATGCAAGTGGCAACGCCCAAGCGTGCGAGTGCCATTTCGGAACCCATTGCCAATGCCATTTCACGTCCTTTGAACCATTTTACAATACCACGACTGACGGTGATACCTGCCATTTCGACACCGCAGCCGAAAATCATAAATCCGACAGCCGATAATTTGGCCGATGCAGGCATCCCTGCATAGAATGGCGATATTCCCAGCTCGTCAAATCCGGGAATGTAGTTTAGGTTGTTGTTGAACCAGTTTTCGAGCGAGCTGCCTATGAACATATCGGTGACAGCATACCAGTTGATAGTGGCACCAATCAGCATCACTGCACCCGAGAGGAGCGCGGTAAATCTTACTCCCATTTTGTCGAGAATGATGCCTGCGAATATAAGGAAGAATACAAAAACATTAAGGAATGTCTCCGAGCCTTGCATGGTTCCAAAGGCGGTTGAGTCCCATCCTCGTGTCGATTGCATTAAATCCTTGATTGGTGATAGAATGTCCATAAATATGTATGAACAGAACATGGCCAATGCCAATAGCATCAGTACCAACCAGCGTGCCGATGCCGAATCTCTAAGTGTAGTTTTCATTTATATTGTGTTTTTATGTATATTGTGTTTTTTTTTATATGGAACTGTTATCTTGCGTTCTTCACCCATTTGTCTAACCATGCAAAGAATGTGCGTTGCCACAATATGCCGTTTTGTGGTTTCAGCACCCAATGGTTCTCGTCGGGGAACAACAGCAGTTGCGCCGGTACTCCGCGCAGACGCGCTGCGTTGAATGCAGCCATGGACTGCGACGACAATATGCGATAGTCGCGGTCGCCATGAATGAGCAGAATGGGGGTGTCCCATTTATCTACAAATTTATGTGGCGAATTGGCATAGGAACGTTGTGTCTGTGCGGTGCGGTCGTGGGGTGCGCCACCTAAGTCCCAATTTGTGAACCAGCTTTCCTCGGTTTCGAAATATTGCTGTTCCATGTTGAAGAAACCGTCGTGCGCTATGAATGCTTTGAAACGTTTGTCGTGGTGTCCTGCCATCCACATGGCTGTAAATCCTCCGAAGCTCGCTCCCACGCAGCCAAGTCGCTCTTTGTCAACGTATGGCTCTTGGACAAAGTCATCTATTGCGGCAAATAGGTCCTGCATACATTGGCCGCCATAGTCGCCGCTTATTTGTTCGTTCCACTCCATGCCGAAACCGGGCAGGCCGCGACGGTTGGGGGCTATTATTATGTAACCGTTGGCTGCCATTATCTGGAAGTTCCAACGGAAGCTCCAAAATTGGCTTACGGGTGATTGCGGGCCTCCCTCGCAGAAGAGCAGGGTGGGATATTTTTTGCTTGCATCGAAGTGGGGAGGATATATGACCCACGAATGTAGTTGCTTGCCATCGGTTGTTTTGCACCAACGTGCCTCCACTTTGCCAAATGTCATTTGGTCGTACAGATGCTTGTTCTCGTGTGTCAGTTGTGTTACTTCGGCACCGGGCATGGCGTCCATGGCATATATTTCGGTGGCCATGCTCATGGATTGACGTGTGGTTACCAGTCGGTTGCCAAGCAGTGCCACCGATGTGTAGTCGTAGTCGCCGTCGGTTAGTTTCTTGACGTCGCCGGCAAGGTTCACATTGTACACCATTGATGCTCCATGCCACACTCCTGTGAAGTACAGACTGTTGCTGTCGTGCGCCCAGCAGTAGCTATCGACGTTGCTGTCGAACGATGTCTCGGTAAGGTATTTCTGTTCGCCGCTTTTCAGGTGCATTATGCACAAACGGTTTTGGTCGCTTTCGTAGCCGTCGCGTTTCATGCTGAGCCATGCTATGTAGTTGCCGTCGGGCGAGAACGAGGGCGCGGTGTCGTAGCCGTAGTTGCTGCGGCTGTCATCTATCTTGCATAGGTTTTCTGTGGTGTTGTTCTCTAAATCCAACAGATATATGTCGGTGTCGGTGCTCACTGTGTAGTCGCGTCCTGTTTTTTTGTTACATGAATATGCTATTTTTTTCGAGTCGTTGCTCCAAGCAAGTTGCTCTATTCCGCCAAACGGGCGGTTGGGGCAGTCGTAGCTTGTGCCCTCCAATATATCTGTTCCGTCGCCTATGGCATTGCCGTCAAATTCATGCACGAAGGGGTGGGGGGCATCGGTTATCCATTCGTCCCAATGCTTGTACATCAGGTCGTCCACCACAAAGCCTTTTGCAAGCGGCAGGTCGGGGTGGATGTCGGCTGTTGTCTCTTTTGTCTTTATGCGTTTTATTAGTATTACCTTTGTCTCGTCGGGCGAGAACAGGAAGCCTTCTATGTCGCTGTCGCAGTTCGATAATTGACGTCGCTCGCTGCCATCGGGGTTCATTTCCCACACTTGGTTGCTGCCGCTCTCGTTCGACAGGTAGGCTATCTTGCTGCCGTTTTTTATCCATGCGGCACTTGTCTCGTTGGCTGCTGTTGTTGTCAGCTGTCGGCTGTCGCTGCCATCGGGGTTCATTATGTGCAGCGTGTGGTGGCTCTTGTTTTGCGGTACGCTGTAATAGCCCACCGAGTAGATGATTTTGCTTGCATCGGGCGCAACGGTGGGTGCGCTCACTCGTCCCATGGCCCACAATGCCTCGGGTGTCATAACTCCATTTTCTATTTTCATTTGCGAACGTCCTATGGGTGCCTGTTCTTTATTGTTGCTGTCGCAACCGGTGAGGGCACTGCCGCCAATTAACGCTGTTGCCATAATGGTTAGAAATCTTCTCATAAAAAATATTTGTCGGTTTTTGTTTGGTTTAGTGTGCAAAAGTAAAGCAATTTTGCTTATTATACAATAATTTTTATGTTATTGGATATTAAATTGGATATTTAGAAGCCTTTTAAATTTCTAAAAATTATTTTCTTATACAAAATTGTTCGTTCCACGCTTTTTTTGTATTCATTCAAAAATGTTTGCTTGTTTCCTTAAAGTATTCAGGTGCTGCATTTCGAGAAAAACACAGACCAATGATTACCATCAAAAAAGAATAATTATATAAAATTTAATACGTTTTGTATGTTGTTGATAATCAATGCAATACCCCCCCCATTTTTTCGAAAATCGGAAAAACAAAGGATAGGCTTGGAATGTTATTAAAAATTTTTATAACTTTGTAGAATATTTTAGGAATACAAGCCTATGAACATAAATTAATAAAAAAAATATTTTAATGAAAAAACATTTTTTTGCATTGCTCATTTTATGTATGAGTATGCAAGGGGCACTCGCGCAGGAGTTCCCCACGCTAAGTACCGATGAGAGTACGGTATGGTATCTCATTCAGTTTGTAAATGGCGGCAAGGCTATTACGGCAACTACTCCCGATGCCGAAATTTCTGTGGGGGCTGCTGTTGGCAATGACGCTCAGTTGTGGAAAGTAACGGGTAACTCTACGGACGGCTATCAGTTTACCAATAAAAAAGGGTATATGCTCTACGTGAGTTCGGCTGCTTTGAACGAGAAACTGAAATCCTCGGCTTCGGCTGCGGGAGTGAACCGTTTCACCATCACAGCCTCGGGCGAGGGCTACGAAGTTCATCCTTGGGGCAATTCGAGCATCTCGATAAACCTATGGGGTGGTCCCAACGATAACCGCGGTGCCGGTTTGTGGAATAATGGCGACCAGAACAATCCTGTGAAGTTTGTAGATGCCACAGTATTTGAAAATATGGGGAAAATTTCCTTGATTCCTTATCCACAGGAGATTACGGTGGGCAGTGCTACATTCGATTTTACCAAACTGACTGCCATTGCTTATGGTAGCGATGAAATGCTATCTCATATCGAGGACTTTGCAGCACAATTGAAAAAATCATCGGGTATAGAACTTGCAGTGAAGAAAGCCACTGCGACAGCTGCTGCCGGCGAAATATGGTTTGGCATCGATGAGGCACTTCCACGCGACGGATATACGCTCGAAGTAAAAGAGAACGGTATAGAAATTAAGACATCCGGTTTCGGTGGTGAACTGTATGCTTTGCAGACATTGATACAGTTGTTGCCACGCGAATTTTTCGCCGATGAGCAATGTGATGTGGAGTGGAGTGTTCCTGTTGTCGCAATCAAGGACAAACCGCAATTCGAACATCGTGGTTTCATGATGGACGTTGCCCGACACTTTTTTGATAAAGACGAAGTAAAGAAAGTACTTGACATAATGGCTTTTTATAAGCTCAACCGTTTTCACTGGCACCTCACCGATGACCAAGGTTGGCGCATCGAAATACCCGAGTATCCCAAACTGACCGAAGTAGGTGCTATTCGTGCCGGTTCATTCACCAATAATGGCGATGGAGAAAAATTCTTCGATGACACCGAGTATGGTCGTGGCATGTACTTCACATTGGACGATTTACGTGAGATTGTGGCATACGCTGCCGAACGTAATATAGACATTCTTCCCGAGATAGACCTCCCCGGACACATGGTGGCAGCAGTGGCATCATATCCCGAACTAAGTTGCGACCCCACAAAAAAATACGAAGTGCGTATTGACGGCGGTATATCGAAAGATGTTCTGAATGTGGGTAAAGACGAAGTTATAGATTTCTTGCAATGTGTGCTTGGACATGTGGCCGAGATATTCCCCTTCCCCTATATCCACTTGGGTGGTGACGAATGTCCGACAGAGCAGTGGCAGAATAACGAGGACTGCCTGCGTCGCGTACAGGAAGAGGGATTGGCAGGTGTCCATGAATTGCAGTCGTGGTTGGTTGAGAAACTCGGACGTTTCTTAAAAGACGAATATGGCAAGGATATTGTCGTTTGGGACGAGGTGCTTGCACATTGGGACAGCAATAACACTATAACCCCTGTCATTATGGCATGGAATGCAAGTGGCAGCCTTTCGAAGAATGCTGCCGACTTGGGTTTCAAGAGCGTTATGTGTCCTTATTCACACGTTTACATAGACTTCCCACAGGTGTCCGACGCCGATGCACTCATCGACGAACCCTATTATGGTGGTTGGGGAGTGAATACTCTGGAAAGAGTATATTCGCTCAATCCTGTGGCATATTTAAGCGGAATGGAAGAATTCTGTTGGGGTCCGCAGGCTAACCTTTGGGCCGAGACACTCAACGATAACGAAGAATTGGAATACTGCCTTTTGCCCCGTATTCTCGCATTGGCCGAAGTAGGTTGGTTACCCGATAGTCAGAAGAATTGGGTGAGTTTCTATCGTCGTCTGCAATCGCACGACGAAATACTCGACCAACTTGGCTACACCTATGCCAAACACTATATTGAACCCAAGGAATATACTCCGGCCGAGCAGTCTGTGATGGAGGCCGAAGATATTCTTGCAAACAGTATTCGCGGTGGAGTGGGTTATCCTGCCGCCGAGGAGTACGATGCTTTGCAAGCAGCACTTAGTGCCACGACAGGCGATGACGTAACCGCACTCAATGAGGCAATCGCTGCCTATAAGGCTGCTCCCATTGTACAGCCCGAGGCAGGGAAAATCTATCGTATAGTATCGGCTTCGACTTATTTCAAACGTCAATACGAAGGTTCATCGATGTACCAAAAGGGCGAGGGTGTGCGTTTCCACTATACACCACAGACCGAACCCGAAGAATTGTGGCAGTTCACTCCAACCGAGAACGGTTACCTGCTTACCAACCTTTATAGCGGTCTGCAAATCACCATGGGAGACTATAACACTGCCGTCAAGATGACTGACAATGGTACAACCCTCCGTGTGGATAAGGCTACCATTGCTGCCGGCAATTACAGCTATATCCCCGGTGTAGTGGTTATATCGGCAGTAGAGGGGTATAATGCAGCTGTCACCGGTAGTGTTAAACGTCTTAGTGCCGAACTATCCGGCGATGTGTATGCCAAGGATGAGGCCGCTCTTTGCTACAACGGCACATGGCGAATTGAGGAAGTTACAGATTATACTATGTGGTTGCAAGGATTGGTAGATAAGTGCGAACTTATTATCATTACTGCAAAAATTGGTGAAGCTAATCAGCCTACCACCGAAGCACTTGATTTTCTAAATAGCCAAGTTATTACTCCTGCCAAGGAGACACTTGCCAACGGCAATGTAAGCAAGGAACAGTATAATGCTTATATGGCACTATATTATCAGTTTCAACAAATGGAGCGCACAGGAATAGCGCACAGTCTCAGCGAAGAGTACTATTATTATCTGTGCAACGTTTGGTTCGGCAAGTATGCCGCATATAATAGCAGCAGCCAAATCGTTGCACCCATGGACAAGGCCGACGGCGACCACTTTTTGTGGAGCGTGGAGAAACGTCCCGGCGGAACTATATACCTTATTAATAAGGCCACAGGTACCGCGGCTTATCCTGTTGCATACAATAGTGAGCAAGCCATCAAATTGGGTAAGGAGTATGCTTGGACACTCGAAGAACGTACTCTTGATGGTAAAACCGGTATATGTATAATAGATGCAGCCGGCAACAACAGTTGGTATACCAATCCTGCTTCGTGGCAGTATATACTGTTGAAACCTTTTTGGGGTGCATGTACATGGGAGTTCCAGAAGACCGACATCAAGACACCCACAAGCATAAATTCTGTAAGCACAGAAAATAAATCCGATGTGCTCTACGACTTGGCAGGTCGTAGAGTAAATCATATTACAGAGCATGGAGTGTATATTTCCGGCGGTACAAAAGTGATAAAATAATTATTAATTATTTCAAAATACCATGAAAAAAATCCTTTTTACATTTACTGCCTTTCTTCTTTCTGTTGCATTACACGCAGGAGAACGTAGCATACTGAGTGTGCTGATGAAGGACGGTACAAATATCTGTTTCTATCTGAACGAGCGGCCTTTAATAACGTTCGTTGATGAGGACGTTATGATTGTATCGGATACCGAAGAGGCTACCATTCCTCGTGTATCAGTCGAACGTTTCGAGTTTTTGGACGCAATGCCCACATCCATCGAGGACGTTGAGATGACCGATGACAAGACTGCTGTCAGTCACGTAGAACTTTCGGACAACGGTGTCAGCATCAACGGACTGAAAACCGACAGTCAGGTGCGTCTCTATACGCTCAGTGGTAAGCAACTTGCTTCTGCCACTGCAAACATCGATGGCTGTGCCTATCTATCGTTACAATCATTGCCTACCGGCATCTATCTTATCACCTATAACCAAACAACCTTTAAATTCCTCAAACGATGAAAAAAATAGTATTCATATTTTCATTATTGCTTTTAGTGACAACACTTTCAGCGCAAGAGTCTGTTGATACAATGTATATATCACTCTCCAAAGGGCGAGTTTTAAAATTTAGTGTAGAAGAAATATACAGCATGGGCTTTACTCCTGTTGTTACACCGGAATACCCCGTAGCCGACAATGCTGTCTCATTGGTTTATTCTCCCGGTTGGGATGGTAACAAAACCAAACTGGCTAAGAACGTTTACGACCTGCTCACAAAGGCCGGCATCGAATGTACCAATACAATGGGTAGTGTGCAGATTGCCGACGATGAATACCAAGAAATAAAGGAATTCACAGACGAATTGGTAAAAGGGCTCACCACGCAGAAAGCAATTTACGACAAGTGTTTCAGCTGGGTTGCAAGTAATCTTAAATACCGTTTCGAATATGAAAATGGAAGCGGTGTAGTTGATAACAATCCCTATCCCGTATTCAAAACCAAGCAGGGTATTTGTCAAGGCTATGCCAATTTGTTGTTTGTAATGCTTCATGGTCAGGGAGTACCTGTTCTTATCTGTAACGGATTTATTCCCGAGGGCGGTCATGCTTGGAACTATGTTAACTGCGATGGTACATGGTATGTTAGCGACCCCACCAATAACCGTTATCAAAAGATGAGCAATTATACTTCGTATGCAAGTACATTCATGCCTACTTCGCTCGATGCCAAGTTGTTCGAAGACGACAATTTCCAGTATGATTATACCAATGCAAGACTCAACGTGCGCAGTATCGAAAGCGAAGAGGAAGTGCTTGTAGTGCCATATAGCATAGAAGGATTTAAGATTACTCAACTAAACCCCAACTATGTATCGCCAAATATAAAGGAATTATATGTTGGTAAAAATATCGAGATATTTGCCGATGTAGCCAATGGACACATCTTGGGATTAAAGGTTAACGCACCCAATTTGGAGTATATTCACGTCGACCCCAATAGCACATATTTCAAGAGCTATGAGGGTGTTGTATATAGCAAAGAGAATAACATGATAGTGGTTATTCCATCGGCCATGAAAAGCTTGAAAATGTTAGCCGTGGAAAAAATTGAAAAGGGTGTAGTAGACAATGCCGAGTCCATAGAGGAGTTATACGTTGCCGAGGGTACATTGAGCATTGAGGCCTATGCCTTCTGCGACTGTCCCAACTTGAAGGTAGCCTATATACCACAGAATACAGAAGTAGATAGTGAAGCCTTCTTTAATGTACATAAGGATTTCGAAATTGTGAGATATTAAATAAAATAAACAAATAATATGAAAAAGTTTCTTCTTTTCGCTATGTTCGCTTTCACTGTCGCAGGTGCAGTGGCGCAACAGACCGAGATTTATCCCAAACCACAAGAAACGACATGGGAACAAACCAATGCGTTTGACAACACTGTTGCTTATAATCTTGTGGGAGCAGATGATGCCGATGCCGATGCAGTGGCATTGCTTACCGAACATTTTACTACCGATGGTGGTACGGTGACACTTGTCATTGGTGAGCGTGGTGATGCAGCAGTAGCAGCCTATGAAAACCTCATCCCCGAGAAGACCGAAGGCTATTACCTTGCTGTATCTGCCGATGGTGTGGTTATTGCCGGCAATGATGCAGTGGGTACATACTACGGTGTACAGACCTATTTGCAGATAGCTGCTCAGCCCGATGTACAAACTGTGACCATCACCGATTGGCCTGATGTAGCCGATCGTGGACTTGTGGAGGGCTACTATGGCAATCCTTACAGTGATGCCGACCGAAACAGTTTGTTCGAATTTTTTGGTCGTGCCAAAATGAACGTATACATATATGGTCCAAAAGACGACCCCTATCATCGTGACCGTTGGCGCGAACCCTATCCCGACGATCAAGCACAGCGTCTCAGCGAGTTGGCGGCTGCGGCAGCCAAACACAAGGTAAGGTTCGTGTGGGCCATGCATCCGGGTGGTGATATCCAGTGGACCGATGCCGACCGAAAAGCTTCTATCGATAAGTTAGAAATGATGTATGCTCTTGGCATACGCGCTTTCTCCATCTTCTTCGATGATATAAGCGGTACCGAACAGAGCAAGGGTGACAAGCAAGCCGAATACCTTAACTACCTTAATGAGAATTTTGTTAAGAAACACGACGATGTGCCTCCCATCATTATGTGTCCCACACAGTACAATAAGGCCTATACCGGTGGTAGCGACACATACCTCAATGCTTTGGGTACTACTCTTGACAGCGAGACACACATCATGTGGACCGGCAACAGTGTAGTGGATATGATTGGTAAGGGAGATATGGAGTGGGTCAACAGTCGCATCAAGCGAAATGCCTATATTTGGCTCAATTACCCCGTAAACGACTATTGCCGAGACTATCTGCTTATGGGACCCACTTGGGGTAACGACCTTGATATAGCATCTATGCTTGGTGGTTTTGTTTCCAATCCCATGGAGTATGCCGAGGCCTCCAAAGTCTCTCTTTACAGCATAGGCGACTATTGTTGGAACATGACTGCTTACGATGCCGATGCTTCGTGGGAAAGTGCCATCAAGTACCTCATGCCTGAGCATAGCGAGGAATTCCGTCTTTTCTGCGAAAACAATGTGGACCTTGGTAACAATGTGCATGGTTTGCGTCGTACCGATGAATCGCCCGCTTTTGTCGAGGCGAAAACCTCATTCGATAACTACATGAGTCAAGGCAAGACAGCAGAGGCTGTTGCCGATATGCGTGCCCACTTTGCTCTTTTGGAAAATGCTGCCACCACGCTCATAGAGTGTGACGAGAATGTCCCCCTTGTTACCGAGATTACTCCATGGTGCGAAGTTATGCGCTATATGGCACAGAAAGGCTTGGAGTTGATGAACATGTACGATGCCCTCGAAGCGGAACAACCCGAAAACTTCATCCAAAGCTATTTGCGCTACCAAGAGTATGATGAGGCACAGGCCGCTATACGCTCGCGCGACTTCCCCGGTTCTATTCGTGTAGCATGTCCGGCAGTGGCAAGCTACCACATAGCTCCTTTCTTAAAAAGCACATTGGCTACACTCGTTAGCGAATATAAAGCTATCTATGACTATCGCACAGATGTATTCCCCGCGCAGGAGATAGAGAACGGTACATACTTCATAATGCACGAAGGTCAGTACCTTACTAATATGCAAGAGAACGTTGCCGGCTATGCTCCACAATTTACAGATACTCGCGACGACGTGAAACCGCAGCGTCAGGAGTGGCGCATTTCCATTGATCCTGAAACAGGTCGCTATAAGATTATCAATGCTCAAGACGGTCGCTACCTAAACGAGAACGGTGTCTTCACAGTGAGCAACACCACTAATCCTTACGACCCGGCATGGCACACCTATTATATATTGCGTCTTGCCAACGGCAAATATTGCATACAGAATGCCGGTAGCGCAGGTAACAAATTCTGGGCAGTGAGCAGTTCGCGCGTGATAAAAGGAGAAAGCACCACCATCGAGCCCGATAACTTCATATTCGACCTCATTCCTGTCAATGGCGAATCACCCGAGGCTCCTATTGTTTCAACACGCGACGTCTATTATATTATGGATGGCGACCGTTACCTCACCAATACCAATCCCGGCGGTAGTGGCGGTACACCTACTTTCCAAGTAGTAGAAACTCCGGGTGATGCACAGGAATGGCGTTTCACAATCGATCCCTCGGGAAAGAACCACTATAAGCTCACAAGCGATGCCGATGGCCGTTATGTAAACGAGTATGGCGTGTTTGGCACCAATGCCTACTATGCCGATTGGAATACCTATCTTATACTTACAATGGATGGTATGTGCTCTATACAGGTTACTCAGTCCGCACAGAATGCCTTCAAGGGCGAGCGTTGGTGGAATGTCAATGGTAACCGTCTTGAAGTGGACGATGCTCTTACCCGTTCATCGAGTTACGTAATTCGCATTGTTCCCAAAGGCGAAGTGACCGGTCCCGACCCTGAGCCGGGCGTGCTGAAAATATTTACAGAGAATGGTAGCATAGACGGCACAAACTATACAGCCTTGCCCTGTAATGTGACTCCTTTGCAATCATTCGAAGTTGTATTGCGCGGAGCACCCGGCTACACAGCCAATGGCGTCACAGTGCGCTATGGTCATAATCTCGATGGCGAACAATACGATGCCGATGGCAATGCTCAATGGCAGGAAACCTTCGTTACTGCTACGAATGGCAAGGCTGTAATTGATGCAGCCATGACAGAGGGCGACGTAAATCTTTATGCAACCTTCGAGCGTGAAGCCGACACTGAGTGGAGACTCGTTTTCAGCGATGAGTTCAATGCTGCTGACAAATCACAGCCCAACGCAGACAAATGGATACGTTGTCAACGTTACAGTTCGACATGGAATCGTTGGCTTAGCGACAGCGAGGAAGTCATCTATCTTGACGGTGGCGATTTGGTTGCCCGCGCCATTCCCAATCCCGACAAAGTGAATGATCCCGTAGATATGATTACCGGCGGTATAAAGAGCAATGGTTGCTTTGGTTTTACCTATGGTTATGTCGAGGCACGTCTTCTCACCAATCCATGGCAAGGAAACTTCCCTGCTTTTTGGATGATGCCCGAGGACCAAAGTGCCGGCTGGCCCGACTGTGGAGAAATTGACATTTGGGAAGCCATTGACACCGACGGAAAATCCTATCATACCATTCACAGCAACTGGACATACGACCTTGGCTACAAAAACAATCCACAGTCCAGCTTCAATACAAGCATCCCTTACGACCGCTATCACACCTATGCTCTTGCGTGGGACGAGACAACCCTTATTTGGTATGTTGACGGCAAGGAGGTAGGACGTTATACAAAATCGACAAATCAATCGTATCTTGACCAAGGTCAGTGGCCTTTCGACAAACATTTCCACCTTATTCTCAATCAAAGTGTGGGCAACGGCTCATGGGCTGCCAATGCCGATATAAACCACACATACGAGACACGTTTCGATTGGGTGCGTGTATATCAAAAAGATGGTATGCAGAACACCAACGGTATAGTAAATGCAATCCACGACATCGAGCAGGACAAACAGGCAGACACAGCCATTTATACTCTGCAAGGCCTGCGTCTCAACTGTTCAGTCGAAAGTCTGCCTCGCGGTATTTATATTATTGGAGGCAAGAAAATTGTAATTAAGTGATTACTATTGCGACATACATGTAACTAATTATTTCTTATATAAAAATTATACCAATGAAGAGACTCTTATCTTTAACTATCGCCATTGCAGCCTTTGTGTTGCAGGCGACAGCCCAACTACCGGCCGACGGATATACATACCGTATATTGTCGGCTGCCGGAGACAGGGCAATGACCAATGCCGATAGCGGCACTCCGGGGGCATACCTCGGAATGGCTGCTGTTGATGAAACCTCGGCAGGGCAGCAGTGGACATTCTATAAGGTGGATGACGAGGGTACATTCCTCGTATATAACCATGTTTACGGTCAAGCTGCCGACATGGCACTTACATCGGCCAATCCCGGAAAATTATTGCAGTGGGATGCCACATGTAGCGATAACCAATGTTTTCGTGTACAACTAACCGACAATGAAAGCGGTCTTGTTCAGTTGCTTTGTGCTTCCGACCCCACGAAAGCAATAACCATTCAGGATGATGGCAGTTTGCTTATGGCTACCGACCTCACAAATGCTGCTACCTACTTCCGACTCGATGGAACAGGCGAGCATCACGATGCCTGCATCCCCATAAAGAACCGTTACTACATACTCACTCACAACGGTAGTAACTATGTGTTGGGTAACCGTGGAGTAAAAGAAAACGAAGCACTCATCTATGCCGATCCTTTGGAGGAAACCACCATTGAGGATTGTACTTGGCAGTTGAAACGCAGTTCCGAGGATGCTAATTGGTACCAACTTTATAATCCGTATGCAGCCAAGGCTATGGATATGGCACTGACATCGACAGCGCAAAGACCCTTACTATGGAATGCTTCGTACACCAACCGTAATCAGCAAATAACATTTACTCTTGTAGATGCCGAAAACGGTCTCTATCAAATTACCTGTAAGCACGAAAAGACAAATGCCACATACTATCTCACAGTAGAGAACCGTAAGGTGGTGATGAGTACATCGGCCACAGCGGATAATTCCTACTTTACACTCACCGAGATTACACCGGCCGAACTTCCCATGGCAGTGTATTGGGAAGACGAAACCATCTTCGAAGAAAACAAGGAACCCGGGCATGCTACCTATATGCCCTATGCAAGCACCGAGGCCATGCGCGCCGACAAACGCTATGATACTCCTTGGCTTGACCCCACGAATGCACGTTTTCTCAGCTTGAACGGCACATGGAAACTCAACTACGTCGAGGATACATCGAAACGTCCCGGCAAAGAGACTTTCTGGGCCGATGATGCCGATGTGTCTGCTTGGGATGAAATAGAAGTTCCCTCATGCCTCGAAATGAATGGCTATGGCGAACCCTACTATGTCAACGTAGAGTATCCTTTTGAAGATAATCCTCCCTACATTAATATGATAGACGGACTACCCGAACCGGTTGCCTCATATCGTCGCACATTCACACTCCCCGAAGGATGGAACTCGATGCGTACATTCATTCATTTCGATGGTATATACAGTGCTGCCTACGTGTGGGTGAACGGACACTACGTGGGCTACACACAGGGAGCAAACAACGATGCAGAGTTTGATCTCACCGACGTAGTGCGCTCAGGCGAGAACAACGTTTGTGTTCAGGTGTTCCGTTGGAGTGACGGTTCCTACCTCGAAGGACAGGATATGTGGCACATGAGTGGTATTCATCGCGATGTATACCTATATGCAACACCCAAAGTACACGTTGCGGACCACTACATAACAGCTGCGCTTGATGCCGCAGACAACTACAATTCGGGTAGTATGTATGTACAACTCACACTCGACAATCGCGACTCGATAGCTACCACCAAGTCGGTAGCAGTTCGTCTTATTGCTCCCGATGGCAGCCTTGTTAAGGAGCACACAGAAACAATTGTGCTCACAGCCGAGGACGTGACAAATACTGTTGACATTGTCTTTGGTGCTCTCACCGATCTGCAACTTTGGACAGCTGAGACACCCAACCTGTACACCATAGAAGTTGCACAGAAAGATGCAGATGGAAACGAGGAACATGTTTTTGCTACCAAGTATGGTTTCCGCCATATAGAAATAAAAAACAGCCTTGTATATATCAACGGCGAGCGCATACTCTTCAAGGGTGCGAACCTGCAAGACACACATCCGGTAACAGGACGCACAGTGGATGTAGCTACCATGCTTAATGATATAATTCTATTCAAACAGTCCAATATGAATACCCTGCGTACAAGTCACTATCCGCGTCAGGCCAAGATGAACGCCATGATGGACTACTATGGAATATACTGCATGGACGAGGCAGACCTTGAATGTCACAAGAATTGGGAAGACCATAAGTGGAGTGGTGGCATCACTGATGCCGAATCATGGCGTGCTCAGTATATCGACCGCATCACACGTATGGTGCTACGTGACCGAAACTTCCCCTCTGTTATCTTCTGGAGCCTTGGCAACGAGAGCAACGGTGGTACAAACTTTAATTATGCCTATGATGCTGTGCGTAATATTGACGACCGCATCATCCACTATGAAGGAGCTACTCGTGCGGGTACCACACCTACCGACTTGTATTCTGTTATGTACCCCGGTATTGCGGAATGTCAGAACGATGCCAATAACAACAATCGTCAGCAACCCTATTTCATGTGTGAGTATGCTCATGCCATGGGTAATGCGGTAGGTAACTTGAAAGAGTATTGGGATATCATTGAGAACAGTAGATATGGTATTGGCGGATGTATTTGGGATTGGGCCGATCAATCCATATACGATTACGAGGATATAAAGAACGGTACGCTCACAGTTAACGGTTACAATAAGTATCGTACCGGTTACGACTATCCCGGTCCTCACCAAGGTAATTTTGTGAATAACGGTCTTGTGACAGCAGAGCGTGCATGGAGCCCCGAACTCACAGAAGTAAAAAGCGTATATCAGTATATTAAATTCCCTTCGTTCACAGCCGATAGCAAAACATTGCAAATAAAAAATACCTATAACTTCATATCGCTCGACAAATTCTATCTGCAATATACAGTATTGGAGAACGGTGTTGAGGTTGAAAACGGTGAAATTGAATTGCCTGCTGCTGCACCGGGCACCACAGTCGATGTGGAGATACCCTATGAAACAATTGCAGGCGAAGGCAGTGAACTACTGTTGAATGTTAATGTATGCCTTAAAGAGGAAGCATCGTGGGCCGATGCCGATTATTCTATCGCGGCGGCACAATATGTTTTGCAAGAGCGTCCCACGCAGCTTGCCGATGTTGAAAATACAGACGATGTATTGACAGTGACAAAGGATGGCGGTTACATTGTCTCCAACGACAAAATGGTGGTCGAGTTCGCATCTGACGGAACATTAAACCGTTGGGCATATAACGGTGTGGAGAATATAATTGCCGGCCCCGAGTACGAAAACTATCGTTGGGTCGAGAATGATGCACCCACAGAGACACTTAGCAAATATTCCGCAGCCAATGGCATAAATTCAAAGGCAGTCACATACACCACGAGTGCCGATGGTAAGAGCGTTACATTCGAAGTGCAGGCAGCCGGTAAGAATTGCTCCTACACATTCCTATATGATATATATAGCAATGGCGTTATAGAACTGCATGCCACATACATGCCCAATATAACAAATTTGCGTCGTATAGGTATGGCTATGACATTCCCCAAAGAGTTTTCGCATGTGGAATATTACGCTCGTGGTCCTTGGGAAAACTACATAGACCGTCTTACAGGCTCGTTCCTCGGCCGTTATATCACAACCGTCGAGGATATGTTCGAACCCTATCCCAAGCCTCAGAGCATGGGAAATCGCGAGGGACTACGTGATCTTATGCTTGTGAACCCCGAAACCGGTAATGGTATAAAAGTAGAGACAGAGGGTAGTGTCGCATTCTCGGTTTTGTCCTATACCGACGTAGAACTCAAAAATGCACAACATACATGGGAACTCGAAGCCGGTGACACTTATGCTCACTTCGATTGTTTGCAAAAAGGTATCGGTAATGGTAGTTGCGGACAAGATACCGGCACTCTTAGCGAGTATCAATTGCCTTCGAGTGGCACATACAGCTACACATTGCGTTTTACTCCCATGGACAAGAACGCAACAGGTGTAGAAGAAATTATAGATAACATCCTCTCCTATGAATTTGTGTCGGAAAATGGTGTATTGTCATGCCGTGGCAATATTGAGGCTGAAACAGAATTCCACGTATATAATATAGGTGGAGTGAAAGTCGCTTCTGTTGTTGCAGAGCATACAACATCGTCCTTGAATATCGTAATCGATAAATTGCCGCAAGGTTCTTATCTTGTGGTAGTTAAGGATGCAACAGGACGAAAATCCTATAAAGTCCTTCTCTAAAATCCGAAACTAATTTTCAAAGACTGTGCATCTTGGAAAAATTCCAAGATGCACAGTCTTTGTATTTACCTTTTTTTTGTTCGTGTGCGGTTTTGTTTTTTTTATCTGCTGTTTTTGTAGAGCATTATATAAACTAAAATTGCATATAATGCGTATTTTTATATAATCGGTCTCATTTTGATATTTTTATTTGTGAAAAAATGCAAAATAATGCTTTTATATTATAAAAATAGACAAAAAAAAGTTAATATATAAATATATTAATGTAACTTTGCATCGGTTTTGAGGAAAGAGGTTGCCGAAACGCTAAAAAGGGAGTAGGCGAGATTTTTAAACTTTATGTGTTGTTATGAAGAATTTTATTTATGTTGCAGTTTTGGCACTTGTAATGACTGCTTGTGGTGCAAACGGTTCTAAATCAAACGCAGAGGCAGCTGCTTGCGATACAATCGTAGCTACTGACGTAGTTCCTGCTACTGCTACTGATGTTTTGCCCGCTGCTCTTCCCGGTGATAGCGGTAAAGTCGCAACAGAGGTTGTTCCTGCTGAGTAAAATTAATCGTACTAAGAAGTTTTAGAGACCACTAATCAATATCTGTCTTAACGACAGATGATTAGGGTTCTAACTTCTTTTTTATTTGCAGTTTGGTTGTATAAGAATTTGTTCTGTTCGTGGAAATATTCCATGTAACAAAAAACAATAATGAGTTCTATTCATAATTATGAGGGTGCATCAAATTTTTGATGCACCCTCATAGGTTTTAGCACCTGTATGACTTATTTTATAACATATAGGTTTCTGTTTCTCGAAAAAAGATACTATTTTCGCATTTGTTTACCTATATAGATAATTACAATGATAGATAGAACAGTTTTTCGCGATAAAAAAGCTGTGTATTATACCCTTGGTTGCAAACTGAATTTTTCGGAAACGGCAACCATAGAACGTACTTTGCAAGAAGCAGGAATAAGAACCGCCCGTCGGGGCGAGCAGGCCGATATATGTGTCATAAACAGTTGTGCCGTCACTCAGGAGGCCGAGAAAAAATGCCGACAGGCTATTCACAAACTCATTCGTCAGCATCCGGGGGCATTTGTGGTGGTGACGGGCTGTTATGCTCAGCTGTCGCCACAGAAACTTGCCGACGAGGTTGGTATCGATGTGGTGCTGGGCATCGAAAAAAAGGGCGATATATTGACCTATCTGGGCAATCTCGAAAAAAACGATGTGGCGGTATGGGATGCTATTCCTTCGAAGAATGTGCGTAACTTCGTGCCCTCCTGTTCACGTGGCGACAGAACACGCTATTTTTTGAAGGTACAAGACGGCTGCGACTATTTTTGTACCTATTGCACCATACCGTTTGCACGCGGACGAAGCCGCAATCCGCATATAGCCGACCTTGTACAGCAAGCGCGCGACGCAGCCGCCGAGGGTGGCAAGGAGATTGTTATCACAGGAGTTAACATAGGCGACTTTGGAAAAACAACAGGCGAGAGTTTTGTGTCGCTTGTTCGTGCCTTGGACGCTGTCGAGGGGATAGAACGATACAGAATATCGTCCATCGAGCCCAACCTGATAACCGACGAGATAATAGAGTATATGGCTCGCTCGCGTAGTTTCATGCCGCATCTGCATATACCGCTTCAAGCAGGTAGCGATGAGGTTCTGAAACTCATGCACCGTCGCTACGATACCGCTTTCTTTGCTCGCAAAATAGAGGCCGTCAGACGCCTGCTCCCCAATGCTTTCATAGGGGTGGATGTCATTGTGGGTACTCGCGGCGAAACCGAGGAACTGTTCGACAAGGCATACAATTTTATAAAAAATCTCGACATATCGCAGTTGCACGTGTTCAGCTACTCGGAACGTCCCGGAACACAGGCATTGAAAATAGACGGGGCAGTGTCGCCTGCCGAGAAACATCGTCGCAGTCATCTGCTCATAGAACTATCCGAGCAAAAACGCAAAGCGTTCTACGCACGACATATAGGAACCGAGGCCATAGTGCTTTTCGAGAAACCGCGTGCGGGAATGCCCATTGCAGGCTTCACCGAAAACTATATACGTGTGGAATGTGAATATAACAAGGATTGGGTGAACAGGCTCGTCAAGGTGCGCTTGGGCGGTTTCAACGACGACGAATCGGCGCTTACGGTGCAAGAAATAGTTTCGGTGCTATGAGAAAGAAAATTGCGATAGTCATACTAAACTACAACGGCGTGGCTATGCTCGAACGTTTCCTGCCGGCGGTGCTCGATTGCAGCGAGGGGGCGCATGTCGTTGTTGCCGATAACTGTTCCACCGACAACTCCATAGCCATGCTTCGACAATGCTATCCCGAGATACGTGTCATAGAATTTGAACGTAATTGGGGCTTTGCCGAGGGCTACAACCGCGCACTCGACATGGTGAAGGCCGAATATTATGTGTTGCTGAACTCCGATGTCGAGGTCACAGACGGCTGGCTCGATGCCATGACGCTGTGTTTGGACAACGATAAGAGCATCGTCGCATGCCAGCCCAAACTGCTCGATTACAAACGTAAAACACACTTTGAATATGCCGGTGCAGCCGGTGGTTTCATCGACCGCTATGGCTATCCCTTTTGTCGCGGACGTATATTCGACACTGTGGAGCCCGATAACGGACAATATGACAAACAGTGCGATATTCTGTGGGCAACAGGAGCCGCGCTCATGGTGCGTGCCGACGAATTTCATGCCGCAGGTGGGTTCGACGGGCGTTACTTTGCCCACATGGAGGAGGTGGACCTATGCTGGCGTTTGCGTTCGCGAGGCAAACGCATAGTGTGCGTGCCACAAAGCGTGGTATATCATATTGGCGGTGCTACGCTCAACTACAACAACCCTCGCAAGACGTTCCTGAATTTTCGCAACAACCTGCTGACGCTGTATAAAAATCTGCCCGAAAAGGATTTGCACTACGTGATGTTCGTGCGCATGCTCCTCGACTATGTGGCAGCCTTTAAATTCCTTCTCGGTGGCTCGTTTGCCAATTTCAAAGCGGTGCTTTCGGCGCGTTGGGAATTTCATTGCGTGCGCCATTTATACAGGATAGACCGTATGGAAAATCTGTATAAAGCAAAGAAAGAACCCTTGCCGCAAAGAATGGATATTTCCTTGCTATGGCGTTACTATGTGAAAAAAGCCGATACGTTTAAAAAACTGCTCCGATAGGCCTGTGGCAAGGGAGCAAGAATGGCTTTTTCCCGGGGAATGCTATCTCATAAGTATCTGCTCCAATTCCTGCGCCGAGTGTGCAATATTATCGGGACAGAACTCGGTAAGTCGCTCCTTGGGACAGAAACCCCACGTCACAGCAACCGACTCCACACCGGCGTTTTTTGCCGTGTTCATATCCACCAATGAGTCGCCAACATATATTATCTGTTCTTTATGGCACACGCCTGTCATTTCCATAATGTCGTGTACTATGGCAGGGTGGGGCTTGATAGGTGTTCCGTCACGTTGTCCAAGCACAGCTGCAAAGGCTATTTGTGGAAAAAAATGTCCTATAAGTTCTTCGGTAGCTTTCTGATATTTGTTCGATGCAATGGCAATTAGTACGCCACGACTTTGCAGTTTCTCCAACAGGGCTGTTAGCCCGTCGTATGGGCGTGTCTCATCGGCTTTGTGTATATCGTAGTAGCTGCGGAATGTGGGCAGCAGTCTTGCGGCCTCCTCGGCGCTTGCCGTTGCAGGTGGCAATGCACGCTCAATGAGTTTTGATATGCCATTGCCCACAAACGCATAGTAGCTGTCGATGGGGTGGGTGGGGTAGCCCTCGTTTGCAAGTATATGGTTGCAACATTTTCCTAAGTCGAGTACAGTGTCGAGCAATGTGCCATCTAAATCGAATATAACAAGTTTCTTCATGATGTTTGCCTTTTAGGTTGCTAAGATAGCTGTTTTCTGCTTATTTTTGAGTATCTTCGCAGGCAAAATGCAATAATAACTATGGAAACAGCACTATATCTTCTGCCTGTCACCTTGGGCGATACATCGACGCACCGGGTGCTTCCTGCATATAACGCCGAGGTGATTGCCGGTATTCGTCATTTTATTGTGGAGAATGTACGTTCGGCACGTCGTTTCTTGCGCATGGTCGATTCGCAATTCGATATAGACGGTTCGGTTTTCTACGAACTTAACAAGCATACCAAGCCACAGGATATTGCCAAATTCTTGCAACCGCTTGTCGATGGCTTCCCCATGGGTGTTATATCCGAGGCGGGTTGTCCGGCTGTTGCCGACCCGGGCGCCGATGTCGTTGCCATCGCACAGCGTAAGGGGTTGAAAGTGGTGCCGCTGGTTGGTCCGTCGAGCATCATCCTGTCGGTAATGGCATCGGGGTTCAATGGTCAGAGCTTTGCTTTTCATGGCTATCTGCCTATAAAACCCGATGAAAGAGCCAAGGCGTTGCATCGTTTGGAACAACGTATATATGCCGAGAACCAAACGCAGTTGTTCATAGAAACGCCATATCGCAACGATAAAATGGTCGATGATATTTTGCGTAATTGCAAGCCGCAAACAAAACTGTGCATAGCAGCCAATCTTACTTGCGACGATGAGTTCGTGCGCACGCTCACAGTGAAGGAATGGCGCGGACAAATACCCGACCTTTCCAAAAAACCTACAATATTCTTATTATATAAATAAAAAACTATGTTCGGCAGGAGTGTATATAAAGGGCTGTTGGCGTTGTCGCCTATTGTGGTGTTGCTCACCATATATTTCGTAGGTTCCATAGTGGCCGGCGATTTTTACCGCATACCTATCGCTGCGGCTTTTTTGTTTGCCTCGGTGTATGCAGTGGCTATAATGCGTGGCAATAGTCTGAACGAACGCATCGAAATGTTCTCCAAAGGAGCGGCAAACACGCGCATCATGCTCATGGTGTGGATATTTGTTCTGGCAGGTGCTTTTGCCGCCGTAGCCAAGGCTATGGGGGCGGTGGACTCCACTGTGAATTTTACCCTTGCACTCGTTCCCGAGGAATTCTTGCCGGCAGGAATTTTCATTGCCACCTGTTTCATATCCATGTCCATAGGTACCTCGGTGGGCACCATTGTGGCGCTGACGCCGGTGGTCACCGCGCTTGCCACGCATTTGCAATGCGACACAGCATGGCTTGTGGCCATTGTGGTGGGTGGTGCTTTCTTTGGCGATAACCTGTCATTTATCTCCGACACCACAATAGCTGCCACGCAAACCCAAGGATGCTCCATGCGCTCCAAATTCAGGAATAACATACGTTTGGTGCTTCCTGCTGCCGTAATAACCTTGTTGCTCTATACGTTCAGCGGTGCATTCATGGGCGATGCCATCGGTGGTGATATAACCATAATGGATGCAGTAAGGGTCATCCCCTATATCATAGTCATTGTCACCGCATTGTGTGGCATGAACGTGTTGCTTGTGCTCATCCTTGGCATAGCTGTTGCGGCAGCCATAGGGTTATTGTCGGGAACATTCGATGTCATAGGGCTGTTTGGCGCATTCGGCTCGGGCATATCGTCGATGTGCGAACTTATAATAGTGACTATGCTTGCCGGTGGACTATTGGAGGTGGTGCGTGTGAATGGCGGTATAGACTTCCTTATCAGAATAATTACTCTGCGACTGCGTTCACGAGCTTCTGCCGAGGGTGCCATCGTGTTGCTCACCGCGCTTGCCAATGTGTGTACAGCCAATAATACCATAGCCATACTTACGGTGGGCGACATATCGCGCAATATATCTGCAAAGTTCGGTATCAAGCCAAAGAGGGCAGCCAGCCTGCTCGATACCGCTTCGTGTTTTGTGCAAGGCATCATACCCTACGGCGCACAGCTGTTAATGGCATCGGGGCTTGCCTCGATATCGCCGTTGGAGATTATCCCAAACCTCTATTACCCCATGTGTGTGGGCGCAATGCTATTGTTCTCCATTGTAATAAAACGCCGATAAAGAATATCCTTGCTATTTAGTGCCTTGGTGAAAACTATATCCCAGAACTTTCTCTATGCGTTTCACCCTGTCCCAAACAGTTTGTGGAGGATACCCTGTCAGGTTTGTAATTTGAGGATTTGACAGACCTATTTTCAGCAAATAACATATACGCAGCATAGGTTCATTGATTTTTTTGAACTTGACCTGTATTTCATTTGTAAATTCAGGAAATTGTTTGTCAATTACGCCAAGAAGCTCTTTCCAATCTTTGTCGTCAAAGTTTTCTTTGCCGATAATAGTTTTTTTACATTTTTCTATAATATGTACATTCTCCTGTGGAATGTTATCCATAAATATGTGCCTTGTTAATTCTTTATTTTGTGCTATAAGTTTTTTAAATGAATTTTCGGCCTCCTGTAATTGTAGAATAAGTTCATTGTTCTTATCTGTTTTCTCTTTTAATTCCTTTTGCTTATGACTTAGTTTTTGTTTTTCGTTGCGTATTTGATTATCGCGCTTATTAATTAATTCTTGAATATTGCTTATCTCTTTTTCTTTATTTAAAATTACATCAAGTAGTTTCTTTTTGCGATGATAAAACAATATGATTATAAAGAGTATTATTATGATAAATGCAAATATTCCTATTGTTAAGTATAATTTGTTTTTTTCTGCTTTTTGCTCTATACGTATGAATTCTTCCTTTTTTCTGTTATAGTTATATATATTATTGACATTTGTGGTGTGCTCTGCTTTTCGTTGCTCTATTACGGCTTCGTTTGCGGCAATGAATTCAATAGCATAGAATATAGCATTTCTATAATCATTCTTCTTATAATAATACTTTGCAAGTTGTTGCGATGAATTATATATTTGAGATATATTATCAGTGCTTTTATATAAATCCTTATAGATAATTGCTGCTGAATCTGTATTGACACACTTGTTATAATAAATAGCAAGATTTATCAAATAATTATGAGGAAGATTATTGTGTGGCACTTGTTTTAATAGGGAATAACAAAAATCTGCTTCGTCTTTATGGTCAAGCTTTGCATAGTCACACATTTGTTTTGCTATTATATCGGCATTTACTATTTCGCTTTCTTCCTTTATTATTTGATTTAAAGCATATTTACTATACTTCATATAATTAGCAGTGTCATTCATATTAAAATAACAACTTGCTACATTCATATAAAGGCGTGCATCTGTTTCATTTATTTTATTTGCAATATTTAATGCACATATCGCTGAATTTAATGCTGCACTATCATTAATCTGCAAAGTGTACATTCCCGATAATTGTAAATAGGAGTTAATGAATAGAGTAGTGTCTATCTCTTTGTAATCCTCGCCCAATGCAATGGCTTTCAGGAAATATGTTACTGCGTTGGGGCTATCGTGCATATCGCGATATACACTACCCATATAATAATATGCTTCTTGTTTTTCTTTCGCGGTTCCTGTTTTTTCAAAGTATTTACATACTTTTTTTATCACGCTGTCTGTTGTATGTGTGATATATGCCTTGTCGCGTAGTCTTATATTAAGTAAATCGTATTTGTTTTTTACATATTCCGATTTATCTGCTATTGTATTCGACATGGAATCCAATCGTTGTATTGCCGCAGTAGGGCATGTGTCGCCCATAGCTTTAATATCGTTAAAACAGTCTATCAAATCATTGTTTTTTTTATTATTAAAACAAGACGACAGGAGTGTGCAGGCTATGATAATTAATAGTTTATTTATTTTCATATTAATTATGTTTTTTATTTTGTAAAAATAGTAAAAGTTTGAATAACCATTAAAATTGAAAACCTGTATATAGTACAATTTCTGCATGATTTTAGCCGTATATATTAATAATTTTCTTTTTCATGCTTTCTAAGTATTTGTATAATAATAAGTTACGAAATTTTAAAAAATTGGATGAAGTCGGATAAAAAAAGCGATGCCAATTTATTTATTACATGTAATTTTGAAAAAAACAATTATGAAAACTGTATTTGTAATAACCACAATGTTGCTTTTTGTGAGCGTAAATAGTTTTTCACAAAGTGAAAAAAGACCTATACCTTTATATAAAGATGGGGATAATAGGACTATTGAAAATAATGAAACTATTAGGCGAAATATAGACATACCTCTACTTTTGCCAACGGTAATACACGATATTGATAACAAGGAATTAATAATGAATAGTCCTTATATATCATTAGAGGATATTCCTTATTATGTTATAGATTCAACAAGTTCCATTGTGCAATCGGGATTCCTTTTTATACAAAAAGGCATAGAAAAACATATTACAATATCTGCGCTATCGTGTGGTGACTATACGATTGCCATAGAAATAGATGGTATGCTATATTCGGGAGATTTTCAAGTGGAATATTAACTTTAAAATTATATAAATTATGAAAAAACTTAATTTGACAATTTTTCTTGTTTTAGTATCATGTATTAGTGCTTTAGCACAATTTAAGGTCGCAACAGATGGTACTGCGTCTGTTGAAACTGCAACCGGTGAGAGTGCGTTTAACGGAACCCATAATATAATAGGTGTAAAAGGTGTTCGAACAAGTTATAACTCGGAATGGGGTTATGGTGTTTACGGCGAAAGTCAAAATTTCTACACTCATTATAGTGTCGGTGTTGCAGGTATAGCTACAACTTCTAGTGGAAATAGATATAACTATGGTAGAGCATACGGAGTTTGGGGCGAAGCTAAATTGGCCGAAAATGGATATAACTATGGTGTTTATGGTAAGCTAGCTGATAATTATTTTGGAACAGCTATTTATGGCACATCCGACGTTGATGATATCGGTGTGCAGATTGGTGGCAGGTATGCAGGCTATTTTAATGGCAATGTATATGTGACAAACAATTTTACTGCAGGCACTATATCCGCTATTTATGGTTATACAGGGAGATGGTTGGTGGAAGGAGACAGTACCGACATTACAAGAAGTACAACTGCTATAAATGATAATATAGAACAGCTATCCGATAAAATAGCAATGCTTTCAGTTGTGTCAACTACGAACCAAAAACAAGTTAATGAAAATGCAACAATGACTGCAACCGAGGTTTCGGATAATGGAATAGTGCAATCTGTAAGCAATGCGCACTATTCTCTTTCTACTTCCCAAATTGAATCAGTTTTTCCTGAACTTATATACTCTTTGGATGATGGTAAAAAATACATAAATTATACAGAACTCATACCGATTCTTGTGCAGAGTATTGCAGAATTGAAAGCGGAAATAGCAATTCTAAAAAGCGACAATTCAGTAGTCAAGATGAATAAATCACGTGCTATTAACACAAATATAGAGAATGAAGATATTACATCAGTTATAAGTTTGTCTCAAAATAATCCTAATCCATGGAATATAAATACAGCTATAACAATAAACGTTCCTGAAAAAATAAAAACTGCAACTTTATATTTCTATGATTTAAAAGGTGTTCAAAAGCATTCTGTTGAAATTTTAAATAGAGGTGAACAAATTATAAATATTTCATCAACAGACTTTACTCCCGGAATTTATATCTATACATTAGTAACCGATGGAGTTAGTAATGGAGCTAAAAGAATGATACTGACAGAATAAACATATGAGCTATGAAAAAATATTTATATACAATTTTGTGGCTTTTAGGTTTAGTTCCAATAAGCATATCAGCCGATAATGTAAAAAGTTTTTTCACTCCCCAAAGCAGATTATCTAGGAGTATATCACATAATACATTACTTACAAGGAGTGATACTATTTTTATTAATAATGATACTACTTTAATAAATGGGCTTTCCATAACAGCTGACGTTATCCAAGAAACTGAAAATAGTTTCGTTAGAATTATATTGGAAGATACATGTGGAAATGAATATCTTGTTGCTGAGAGTGCAAGAATATATAACGAAAACGATACTGTTAATTGGAATAATTACAGTGAGGAAACTTGCAATTTGGATTCAGTTGTTCCACATTGTTTAAAAATAATACTTATAGATGCAAATTTATATTTGTATAGTATTAATATGCACGATGGCGAACTTTCTTCTCCAAATAAGGCTCCGGAGTTAAGAAACGATTCGTTGCGTCAAGTACAAGTAGCACAAAAAGTTGAAGCTATAAACAATTATAATATCAGAAACGGTAAACTGTGGATAGCCGGTATAACAGGAGTGGCTTTAAAACCATATGCTGAAAGAAAAGCTATTCTTGGCATTGCAAATGATAGTTGTAATACGGGCGGTTTTGAATTTTATAAATCGGGTATCTTTGTTATGCCAAACAGTGGTGGTAATACAAATGCAACAAGGGATGCCACTCCTACAAATACATACGTAAAAAGTTTTGATTGGCGTAACAGACATGGTAAAAATTGGATTACAACGCCTAAGGCACAGGTGAGAAAAACTTGTTGGGCTTTTGCTGCTGCAAGCCTTATAGAGAGTTATATAAACCTCTATTTTAATAGAAATTTGAATTACGACCTGTCTGAACTGGATTTTGTTATGAATTCAACTGATGAACCTGGCTTTGAAGGCGGATATGTATCCAACGCTTTAAATTATGCAAAAAACACAGGTGTAGTTACAGAAGATTGCTATCCTTTTACATCGTCATATAATACAGTAGAAAAATGTTTAGAACCAGAAGAGATTATAAAAATTGAGAATTATAATAGAATCTATTATTCTAACAATGATGAATTAAAAAAGGAAATTATTAAAAATCCATTATGTGTAGATATTTTTTGGAATATTGCTATCGGACATAGTGTATTGTTTGTAGGATATAATGAAATTGCTATTGGAGATAGTATAATGCTTGAATCCTACTTGGATGTAAATCCTGCTTGGACAGTTATTGATGAAAATAGCGAACATGTTGGTAAAACTGCATGGATTATTAAAAATTCGTATGCCGAGGATTGGGGTATAGACGGCTATGCCTATATAATTTTAGATAATTTAATGTTAAATAGGTTTAAAGCATATAAATTGGTTGGTGATATAACAAGCCTTGTCTATGATAACGATGATATATTATGTACCGATAATGATGGCGATGGATATTATTTTTGGGGCATAGGAGAAAAACCTGCACATTGTCCGGCTTGGGCTTTGGAAGAACCCGATGGCGATGACAGTGATTATACAAAAGGCCCCATGAATGAATATGGACATTGCTTGGAGAATATTCCACAGAATGATACCATATATATAACAACCGATACTGTTTGGAATGAACGTAAATTTTTGTACAATCATGTGGTAATTTGTGAAAATGCAAGTTTAACAATTTCGAACTTAGTTACGTTTTATAAAGGTGTATCAATTACAGTGTCAAATGGCGGGGTATTGATTGTTGATAATGGTAGTGTTGATAATGTTATTTTTAAGACAGAACATAGTGCAAAAATTATAGTAAAAAATAATGGAACTATAAAACATAACAAAGACTCTGGTTTTACATTGGCGAGTGGTGCAGAATTGGAAATATTAAGTGGAATAATATATTAATTTTTAATTATAAAAAAAAAATAATATATTTGCAAAATACTAAATTATAATATCATGAAGAAAATACTTGTTTTATTGATTTTGTTTGCATTTTGCAGCAACATGATGTCGCAGTCCCTTCCTATCTTTGAGGAAGGAAAAACTTGGGTTGTGGACCACACTTATTATAGGCAAGGAGTAGTTGATGTAACAAATACATATATAGTACGTGGCGATTCTGTTGTCGATGGCATCAGCTATAAGAAAGTATATATAACATCAAAAGAAAATCTCGAAGATTTGGCTCTTTATTATCTTGCCCGCGATGAAAACGGTGTAGCATATTTCCGCGAAGATGATGAAGAACATGTCCTTTTTGATTTTAATCGTAAGGTAGGTGATGAATTGGTTATAGAAACAGTAGAGAGTCGTCCTAATGTTCAATATAAAGGTATAATAAAAGAAATATCCACAGTTGAGGGGTGTGATGGTGTAGTACGTAAATGTATAGTGTGCGATGTGTATATAAGATATGATGAAGTTGAACCCCTTTTTCCTTTCGGCAGCATGTCTTTCATAGAAGGTATAGGTGACATTACTCATGCCATTGAACTTGATTATTGTATAGATTGCACCGATGTCGATATACGTAAATTGCGTTGCGTACACGACTTCAACGGCACTCTTATCTATGGCAATGACGAGGGTGACAACATGATGTCGCAGTCCCTTCCTATCTTTGAGGAAGGAAAAACTTGGGTTGTGGACCACACTTTTTATCCTGCAAACGAAGACGGTGATAATACACTTACAAATACATATATAGTACGTGGCGATTCTGTTGTCGATGGCATCAGCTATAAGAAAGTATATATAACATCAAAAGAAAATCTCGAAGATTTGGCTCTGTATTATCTTGCCCGCGATGAAAACGGCGTATCCTATTTCCGCTATGACGATAAAGAATATGTATTTTTTGATTTTAATCGTAAGGTAGGTGATGAATTTATGCTTGAGCCTGCGATGTTGTATGAGGATCCTACCGAATTTGAACGTAAGTGCATTGTTCGTGAAAAAATAACAGTCCAAGGGAACGATGGTGTAGCGCGTAAATGTATAGTGTGCGATGTGTATTTAAGATATGGTGAAGATGAACCCCTTTATCCTTTCGGTGATATCTCTTTCATAGAAGGTATAGGTGAAGTTACTTTATATTCCATTGAAATTGGTTATTGTATAGGTTGCACCGGTGTCAATATACGTAAAATACGTTGCGTGCACGATGCCAATGGCACTCATATCTATGGCAATGGTGAGGGTTGCAAAACTCTTAGTATAGAATTGATTGGGGGTGATAGTGGCGCAGATGATGCCATATATGACCTTACCGGCCGTAAATTAAATGTCAAACCCGAAAAAGGGGTGTATATACAGGGCGGTAAGAAATATATCGAAAAGGATTAAAATATTTTGGTTGTCTATAAACGAGCAATAACTTGTGAAACCACAAGTTATTGCTCGTTATATATATTAGGCACTTTTAGGCCTATATAAATCCTATCTGCTTAACGATTTATTTGAAAAGAACCGCCCATTTTGTCGTTAATAGTTTTTATCCTATACCAAGCCATTTGTGGAGTATAGCCTGTCGGGTATGTAATTTGAGCAACAATTAAGATTGCAACAGACTGTGATAACGAGGTACTCCACGACAGCCAACGAATAGATAGTTTGATGATGGAATGGTTGTGATTTCCCGTAACTGGCCGAATAAAATGGCAACAATTAACCGAATTTGTGCATGCTAAAACAAAATGCAATTCGGAATTTACCACATAAACATAGTAAATCCCGAACACTTATTTGATGTAAATCGTTGCTTTTTAAGTTATTGCAATGCAAATATAATAACAATCATTGGAATAACAATGATTATGTTGCGCATTTTATTTTTTGTTTTTTAATAGTTCTTGCAGTTTGAACATTTCGTCGCGGTATTGTGCTGCTTCTATGAAATTCATTTTGTCGGATGCCTCTTCCATCAGGCGACGTGTGCGAGCGATGCTTTTTTCCAACTGTTCTGCTGTCATGTATTCCACTATGGGGTCGCAGGCTATGGCTGTGGTGACAAGCTCCTCGTTGTATATTTTTGCTGCTGCACCCTCTTTCTTTTCCGATATAAGTGCGTTGCTTATCTGTTTTTTTATCTGTGTGGGGGTGATGCCGTTTTTTATGTTATATGCCATCTGTTTTTCACGACGACGGGCTGTTTCGTCTATGGTGCGTTGCATGCTTTGTGTAATTTTGTCGGCATAGAATATTACAAGGCCGTTTACGTTACGGGCAGCGCGACCGGCTGTCTGGGTGAGCGAGCGGTGGCTGCGCAGGAAACCCTCCTTGTCGGCGTCGAGTATGGCTACGAGTGACACTTCGGGCAGGTCGAGGCCCTCGCGCAGTAGGTTTACTCCTATGAGCACGTCGTACAGCCCCTCGCGCAGGTCGGTCATAATCTGTATTCGTTCCAATGTATCGACGTCGCTGTGAATGTAGTTGCATCGTATTCCGTTTTTTTGCAGATATTCTGTCAGTTCCTCGGCCATGCGTTTGGTGAGCGTGGTGACGAGAACACGCTCGTCGCGCTCGCATCGTTGCTGTATCTCCTCCATCAGGTCGTCCACTTGGTTCTTGCTTGAACGTACCTCGATGACGGGGTCCAACAGGCCGGTGGGGCGTATCAGTTGTTCCACGACGATGCCTTCGCTCTGTTGCAGTTCGTAGTCGTCGGGGGTGGCGCTTACATATATTACCTGATGTGTCAGCTCCTGAAATTCTTCGAATTTCAGTGGGCGATTGTCGAATGCAGCCGGCAGACGGAAACCAAATTCCACAAGATTGTTTTTGCGGGCTCTGTCGCCGCCATACATGGCGTGTATCTGTGGCACACTCACATGGCTCTCGTCTATTATCAACAGGAAATCCTTTGGGAAAAAATCCAACAGGCAGTAGGGGCGTGTGCCCGGCTCGCGTCCATCGAAGTAGCGCGAGTAGTTTTCTATGCCCGAGCAGTGGCCAAGCTCGCGTAGCATCTCCACGTCGTATGTCACACGCTCGTGAAGTCTTTTTGCTTCGAATGGCTTGCCTATCTCCTTGAAATAATCGACGCGTTCGGCAAGGTCGTTTTCTATTTGAGCTATGGCACGCATGGTGCTCTCTTTTGTTGTCATGAATAGGTTGGCAGGGTATATCTTGTACTCCTCGAAATCGGCTATGCGCACTCCGGTTGTGGGGCATATCTCCTCGATGCCGTCTATCTCGTCGTCCCAGAATGTGACGCGCAGCACGTGGTCGCTGTATGCAAGGCTCACCTCGACGGTGTCGCCTTTTACGCGGAAATTGCCACGCCCCGGCTCAATGTCGTTGCGCACATACAGGCTGCTCACCAGATGACGCAGGAATACGTTGCGGTCGAGCAACATGCCGTTTCTTATTTCAATGACATTCTTGTAGAAATCCGAGGGGTTGCCCATGCCGTATATGCACGACACCGATGATATAACCACGACATCCTTTCGTCCCGACAGCAATGCCGATGTTGCCGATAGTCGCAATTTATCTATCTCGTCGTTTATGGCAAGGTCTTTTTCTATGTATGTATCGGTGGAGGGTATGTATGCCTCGGGTTGGTAGTAGTCGTAGTACGATACATAGTATTCCACTGCGTTGTTGGGAAAGAATCCTTTGAATTCGTTATATAGCTGTGCTGCCAATGTCTTGTTATGGCTCAGTATCAGGGTGGGGCGGTTTATCTCCTTTATGACATTTGCCATGGTAAACGTTTTGCCCGACCCGGTGACACCAAGCAGCGTTTGAGCCGCAATACCATTGTTTACACCCTCGACAAGCTGTGCTATCGCCTCGGGTTGGTCGCCTGTGGGGGTGTAGTCAGATATAAGTTCAAAGTTCATGCTTGCACAATTAAAATTCCTGCCAAGGTACGAAATATATCTCAATAAAAATATATACAAGGGTTATATTTATGTAAAAAAACAGCCGGAAACAAGAATTAATATATGTGCCTTTGTCATCGGGTGTTTACATTGTAAACAATTACAAGATTTTGGTAAAATAGCTTCTTGCCCGATATAGTACAAAAAACTCGCCATCATGAATTCATGAGGGCGAGTTTTTCTGTGTGTATTTTGCTCGTGGATATGCTGCTGTGTGGTTTTTGTTATTTTGCAGTGCCTCTTATTTTTTGTTTGCGAGGTATTCAATCCAAATTTTTGCGGCTTCTTCGACCATCTTCACGCAAGGACGTTTCTTGTAGTATTCGGCGGTGCGTGCCTCGGGGGTGGCAGGGGTGGGAGCGTTTTTGTCAAGTCCAAGCAGTTGGTTGCACATTAAGGAACCGTTGCGTTTGCGGAATTCCTCGGCTAATTCCTGCACCAATTTGTAGTTGGCCTCTTTGCCATCTTTGTTTTTTCCTTCGGTGCAGCCGGTCTCCAATCCTGCCAATAAAAACAGTCCGCAGGCTGCTCCACATGTTTGACGCATGCGTCCTATGCCACCGCCAAACGACGCACTCATTTTGAGTGCCTGCTGGTGAGTGAACCCATACATATCGGCAAATGCCGCTACCACCGATTGCGAACAGTTATATCCCTCCTTGAAAAGTTCTACTGCTCTTTCTGCTCTTTTTTCTAATTCCATGGTTCGTGTATCTGTTATTTGTTATTCGCTTGTTATTTCGTGTGCTAAGATAGGTATTTTATGTTTCAATGCAAAGTATGAACTATGCAAATATTGGCGTAATAATAGTTCTGTTGTCTTTGGGTTCCGCTGTTTTTATACCATTATAAGAAACTGTTTAAATTTATATCGCCAAGTTTTTTATAGAGCAAAAATAGGATGTTTATTTATTTTTTGTATGGAGCATAGCGGGCTATGTAACTGCAAAAAAGGAATAAACAAGCATTTTTGAATATAAAAAACGGCGAAACAAACGATATGGCATTTATAAGAAAATATTTTTTAGAAATTTAAACAGTTTCTAAAATAAATAAAACGACAAGGCATGCCTTGTCGTTTTATATTCACGAGGTTTGTGAAAAACTTTCGCAGTATGGCTTTATTATGCCTCTGCGGGAGCCTCGGTAGCCTCTGCTGCGGGAGCATCTGTTGCTTCTGCATTCTCGGCTGCTGCGGCTGCCTCAGCCTCTGCTTTTGCAAGAGCCTCTGCTGCTTTCTTGTCAGCAACTTTCTTTGCAATGGCTGCGTTAACCTCTTTTTCTGCTTCGAGACGAGCTTTCTTGTCGTCGCGTTTTGCTTGCTCGTTCTTGTTCTTGATTCCGTTGAGTGCGTTGGTCTTTTCTGCTTTCCAAGCATCGAATTTAGCTTGTGCTGCTGCCTCGTCGAATGCACCCTTCTTAACACCGCCTTGGAGGTGTTTCATTAGGTAAACACCCTCGCGAGAGAGAATGCTGCGTGCTGTGTCGGTAGGAGTAGCACCTGTGTTCACCCAATACAATGCGCGCTCAAAATTGAGTTCTACTGTTGCGGGGTCGGTGTTGGGGTTGTAAGTACCGATTTTCTCAACGAACTTTCCATCACGTGGAGCTCTCGAATCTGCAACTACAATTGAATAGAATGCGTAGTGTTTACGACCTCTTCTTTGTAATCTGATTTTTGTTGCCATTTTTAATTATTTTTAATGGGTTAATGATTTGAGTCAGCCAATAACTCGTATTGGCGGCGCAAAGGTAGTGATTTTTTGTTTATTATGCAATTTATGTGAATAATATTTGTGTTTCGCATTTGTGTTTTTATCTTTTTTGCCGTTCTATACCCAGAATTTGTCTGTTTCGCGTTCTATATCTATTTGTGGTGCCGTGCTTTTTAACAGTTCATATATTTTCATGGCGAAAACCGTATCGTGCAGCCCCAATCCTATGTTGTAGCTTAGAATACGCTCATCGTTGTTTTCGCGTCCAAGGGATTTGCCCGACAGGACATCTTGTATCTCGGCAAATTGTTTGAATTTGTCGAAATATTTGAAACCACGCACGTGGGCGGTGTCATCGGCAAATACCTTGTCGAAAAACAGGTCGCAGTTCTGGAAGCCTCGGGTGTGAACGGGCACCACTAAGCAGCCTTTCTTGAATTTGCTGTTGTCGGCGCATAATAGTTCTTGGGTTTCTGTTATGCAACTTATTATGATATCCGATTGCGAAATCAGTTCCTCGGTGTCGTTGCATGTGCTGAACGTTACATTGTTGTATTTACTGAAACGCTGTATGAACAGTTCGGCTTGGTTTTTGTAGTTTTTAAGAATTATGTGATGTGGCATGTCGGGCTCCGACTCCAACAGGCATAGTATGGTGGCACGGCCGGTGTTTCCCAATCCTATAATCCCATAGGTGTGTGGTGCCTTTTTTCGGAATGTTTGAATGGCTAATGTGGCAACGGCGCCGGTGCGCATTGTGGTTATCCAGTCGGCATCGAGCATGGCCAATAGTTCTCCGCTTTGGGAATTGTACAGCAACATATCGCTGCCCAATGTTGGCGATGCGCCTTTTATTCTATGTACTATTTTTACTGCATAGTAGTTGTGTGGGGCCGGGAGTATGCAGGGCATGGTGTTGAAAAAGTCGTTGCCTTGCGGGTGCAGGCTTATCTTGGCAGGTAATTGCGCTGTCTCTTTGAGCGCAAAACTCTCTTTCACCCATTGCACACATGTTGCGGGCGATATGTTCAGTTCTTTTATTTGTTCTTGTGATATGATTTTCATTCATTCAACTGTTTTAGTGCGTCTGTCAGTTTGCTGTTGTCCTTGTGGTCGCGCACTGCTATGCGTATGTATTGTTTGCCGTCCAAACCAATCTTCTGTGAGCAGTCTCTCAGCAGTATATTGTGTTTTTTCAGCATGGTCAGCACAAGGCCGTTGGCGGTGTAGGGGGGCAATACCTCGGCCAAGAAATAGTTGGCTTGCGAGGGCATTACACGCAGGAATTTTATTGTTCGTAGCTCCTCTTCGAATTTGCGTCGCTCCTGTATGAATTTTTCGCATGCAGTGTGATAGTCGTTTTCGTATTTGTTGTATATCTGCATGAAGAATTCGCAGAATGAGTTTATGTTCCAAATACTTACGTTTTGCTTCATTTGAGCTATCAACGCTTCGTCGGCGGAACATAGTATGCCTAACCGTATGCCCGGTACACCATAGCTTTTGCTTATGGATTTTATGACTATCATGCGGGGGTATCGGCGTAATATATCGTTGTGCAGCAGGCTGTTCTGTTGCCAATTCTCGCTGAAATCGACAAAACTTTCATCTACAATAAGGCGTGTGTCGTGTTCTTCGCACCATTGGGCAAGGGCAAGCACTCCCTCTTTGGGGATGAAGTTTCCCGATGGGTTGTCGGGGTTTATGAGCGCGATGTTTTCTACCGGATGTTTTTCGAAAAACGATATTAGGTCGTGCTCGTCATATCGGTAGTCGTTGTTTTGGGGTATGTATGTCACCAGACTATCGGCGTTGCGGCGGTTGGGATACTCCTCGAACGTGGGGCGTGTTATGCCTATACGTCCCGGGAGTATTTCCATGAGTGCTTTTATTAGTTCGGCGGCGCCATTGCCGGGTATTATGTATTCCTCCTTTATGCCCCAGCATTTGCTGGCAAGCAGGGTGTTTACTTTCATGCCCGACGGGTATTCCATGATGAGTGTGCGGAAGTTTGCTTGCAGTTCGTCTATTATCTTCGATGAACCGAAATAGGGGTTTACAAGATAGCAGAAATCGAGCATTTTGGGGAAACGCCAATAGCCTCCGAAACGGCCGTAGTATTTGCGCAAAATATCTTTTTCCTCGGCAAATAGGGCTTCGGCTATGTCAAGGTCCTGCTTGTCGTCTATCTCGTACCATTTTTCGTTGCTTATGGGCAGTGCTTTAAGTTCTTTGCTGTCTATGAATGTGATGATGCGTAATACATTTTCGTAGTATTCGTTGTTGCCAACGGCTTTTGTGTAGGCTTCGAGGAATGGGATGTATTTGCTGCTGCTGAACTCCTTGGAGAATTTGTATATGTTTATTGTCTTGTAATATTTTTCGACGTCGTCGTAGCAGAATGCGGCTTTTGTTATGAAATTTACAATGTTGTGGTCGTTGTCTATACATACCATGGTGCCATCCATCCATGTTTCGTATTTGGCTACAAGTGCAATATTGGGTAGGTCGTTGTCTATGAGCCGTTGCAATATGGTGTCGTCGAAAACAAGGTCCGATTCCAATAATATGGTGTCGTCCTGTTGCATATATTCTTTTGCCAATGCCAAGGAATATATGTTGTTGGTCCTGTCGTATATGGGGTTTACGACATATTCTATTTTGAATTTTGTGTCGTAGCGGTTGCCTATGTGCGATATAAGTTTTTCTCTTTCGTAGCCTACGACAATTATCACTCGTTCCATGTCGAACTGTGACAGTTGTGTCAGCATGCGGTCTATTATGTATTCGCCGTTTACTTGCACCATGCATTTGGTGTTTTCCTTTGTCAGTTCACCAAGGCGTTTGCCCATTCCTGCGGCTAATATTATTGCTTGCATATATCTTTTTGGTTTTATATATCAGGCTTGTTTATCGGGGTCGATATACCATGCCTTGGAATTGTGTGTCGATATTCGTTTTTCCTCGGGTGGCAGTGCCATGTAGTTGCCGTACAGATTGCGTAAATATAGGTCGCAATCGAGTGGGGCGCGGTATTCCTTGCCTTCGAATACTATTGTTTTGTGGCTGTCGAATATTGCGCGTGGAAATATCTCTTTTGCTGCCAAACGCGAGTAGCTGCTGAACACCTGCTCGCTGTTGTCGTATGCTTGCTGTGTGGCTATTGATTTTATTTTTCTTATCATATAGCCAAGGCTGAACGGCAGCAGTATGAGTTTTGTTATGCACAGCCTTATTTTGCGCGATATTCTCATGTCGCTCTTTATTACGGAATTTTTCACGTGCATGTATCGGCGCATTTGTCCGCAGTGGTGTGCTTGTTCGTTGCTTACAAATCCGTCGAGTGGAAATATGTCGATGAATACTCCGAATGTGTTTGGCTTGAACGAGAACTCTTTTACTATGGTTCCTTTGCGATATACCTTGGCAAAAGGAAGGCGATACTTGGTGTCGTTCTCGGGTGCTATGACTATGCTGCCGTTGTTTTGCTTGTTATATGTTCTGATAAACTTTTCGTAGTCGGGGCGTGGCATGTGTATATCTATGTCGTCGTCCCATGGGATAAATCCTTTGTGGCGTACTGCGCCAAGCAACGTGCCATAGGCAAGGAAGTAGCGCAATCCGTTTTGGTTACAGAATGCGACTACTTCGTCCAAAATATCTGTTTCTATTTTTTTTATTTCCTCGATGCTTATACTCCTGTGGGGATGCATTGTCTTTATTTTATCAGTTCATATTTTCGGCTTCCCAAGCCTATTTTTTCGGCATGTTCAAGGCACGATTGCCACTCCGACTCGGGTGTGGAGTTCCTGAAATGGTCGTGTTTGTCGCAGAACCCGGGGGCGTGTATATGCTCATATAGCTGACTGCCGGGCATCGGGGTTGCTGCCTGACAGGCATCGACGCATGCTTGGTCCAAGGCAAGCGGGTCCTGCGAAACGAACATGCCTATGTTGGGCAGGATGGGAACGTCGTTTTCGGAATGGCAGTCGCAGTTGGGCGATACATCGACGATGAGCGATATATGGAATTGGGGACGGCCATCGACAACGGCTTTTGCATACTCTGCCATTTTGCAGTTAAGCAATTTGTTGGCGTGATAGTTCTCGAAGTTTATGGCGTCGAAATTGCATGCTCCCAAGCATCGGCCGCAACCCACGCAGTTTGTCTTGTTCACCGACATCTTGCGGGTGTCGGGGTTGTACACAAGGCCGTTGTTGGCACATTGCGCCATACATTTTTTACATCCGCGGCATAGTTCCTCGTTTATTGTCGGTTGTCCGCTGCTGTGCTGTTCGGTTTTACCGGCGCGTGAACCGCAGCCCATGCCTATGTTTTTTATTGCTCCACCGAAACCGGTCATTTCGTGCCCCTTGAAATGGCTCAGACTGATAAAAATATCGGCATCCATTATGGCACGTCCTATTTTTGCGTTCTTGACATATTCGCCGCCTTCAACGGGCACTTCAATGTCGTCGGTGCCTTTCAGACCGTCGCCAATTATTATGGGACATCCTACCGTAAGGGGGGTAAAACCATTCTCCCATGCGCAATACAGGTGCTCAATGGCATTTTTTCTGCTTCCGGGGTACATGGTGTTGCAATCGGTCAGAAATGGCTTGCCGCCAAACTCCTTAACGACATCGGCAACAGCCTTGGCATAGTTGGGACGCAGATAGCTTATGTTGCCAAGCTCACCGAAATGCAATTTTATGGCCACGAACTTACCCTCCATGTCCAGCTTGTCGATGCCGGCTTTTTTTAATAATTTTTTTAGTTTCACAGGCAGTCCGTCACCAAATGCTTTTGTACGGAAATCGGTGAAATATACTTTCGATGGTTGCATATTATATTCTTAAAACTGTATATTCAAAAAGGGGTTTATATATATGTTACAAAGGAAACAATAAAAACCGATATTTCAAAAAAATGTCAATAGTTTGTTTTCTATCTGCCTTTATATTATCTTCGCCGATACGATACATAAGCAACAGTGATGAACAGCGATAGTCAAACATCTATACTAATAATATATACGGGTGGAACAATCGGTATGATAAAAAATCCTCACACCCGTACATTGGAGTCGTTCAATTTCGAGCATCTGCTGCGTCATGTGCCCGAATTGCGCCAGTTCAATATGAAAATTTCTTCGCGAGCATTTAACCCGCCCATCGATTCGTCGGATATGAACCCGACGCATTGGGCCAAGCTGGTCGATATAATAGCGTCGAACTACAACGAATACGACGGCTTTGTCATTTTGCATGGCACCGATACCATGTCATTCACCGCATCGGCTTTGAGTTTCATGTTGCAAGGTCTGACAAAACCGGTTATTCTCACCGGCAGCCAATTGCCCATAGGTGTCTTGCGCACCGATGGCAAGGAAAATCTGTTGACGGCAATAGAAATTGCCGCGGCGAAAAACAACGACGGTACTGCCAAGGTACCCGAGGTGTGCATATATTTCCACAACAAGCTCATGCGTGGCAATCGCACCACAAAAACAAGTTCCGACAGTTTCGATGCCTTCAAATCGAATAACTATCCCAATTTGGCCGTATCGGGAATAGAAATAGACTATAACAATGCGGTTATACAAAAAAAAGCCCCCACAGCCACATTGCAACCGCATTATATAATGGACAGCGACATAATAATTTTCTCGCTCTTCCCGGGTATAAAGCCCGATATAGTAAAACAGGTACTGGAAAACAGCAAACTGAAAGGCGTTATATTCAGAACATTCGGCAGTGGAAATGCTCCGCAGGCAACATGGCTTGCCGATGCGCTTACCGAGGCAACAAGGAATGGGAAAGTAATAGTTAACGTCACGCAATGTAACACCGGAAGTGTCAAGATGAGTCTTTATGAGACAGGACGCCAATTGCTGGAAGCAGGCATCATCAGCGGAAAGGATATGACGGTCGAGGCTGCATTGACAAAACTAATGTATCTGTTCGGAAAAAAACTATCGCCCGAGGAGGTACGTCGCGAGATGAAATGTAACATAGCAGGGGAAATTTCCTGATGCAGGCTAATTTTTTTAATTAATTAAAATGTATTAAGAAACTGTTTAAATTTATATCGCCAAGTTTTTTATAGAACAGAAATAGAATGTTTATTTATTTTTTGTAGGGCGCATAGCGGGCTATGCAACCGCAAAAAAGGAAGAAACAGGCATTTTTGAATATAAAAAACGGCGAAACAAGCGATATGGCTTCTATAAGAAAATATTTTTTAGAAATTTAAACAGCTTCTAAATATTTTGTGTTACATTTGTGAGTTGAACATAGATGCGTGGCATATATGGTGTGTCGCGAATAGTTATGACAAGTGATATTGCTGTAATTTTAATAATATAATAACATTATGAAAAGAATTTTGGTTACTGGTGGTACCGGATTTATCGGTTCACACACTGTTGTCGAGCTGCAAAATAGCGGCTACGAGGTAATTATCATTGACAATCTATCCAATTCGAAAGCCGAGGTTGTGGATAACATCGAGAAGATAACAGGCATACGTCCTGTATTCGAACAACTCGACTGCTGCGACTTGGAAGGTCTTGACAAACTGTTTGCAAAATATGCCGGAATAGAGGCTATCATACATTTTGCTGCAAGCAAGGCCGTAGGCGAGTCGGTTGAGAAACCATTGAAATACTATCGTAACAACATTGTGTCGTTGGTCAATCTGCTTGAACTTATGCCAAAACATAATGTAAAAGGTATAGTGTTCTCTTCGTCGTGCACAGTGTATGGCCAGCCCGATGTATTGCCTGTTACCGAGGCTGCTCCCACAAAAGTGGCAGAGTCGCCCTATGGCAATACAAAACAGATAAACGAGGAGATTATATGCGACACCGTTAAGTCGGGTTCTCCCATCGAGGCTATCATGTTGCGCTATTTCAATCCCATAGGTGCGCATCCCACTGCGCTCATTGGCGAGCTTCCTTTGGGTGTTCCTCAGAACTTGTTGCCCTATGTGACACAAACCGCTATGGGTATCCGCGAGTGTCTGAGCGTGTTTGGCGACGACTACGACACACCCGACGGCTCATGTATCCGCGACTATATATATGTTGTGGACCTTGCAAAAGCACACGTAAAGGCCATCGACCGCATACTTGGCAAACAAATGGCACAGAACCCCGAGGTGTTCAACCTTGGAACAGGTCGCGGTTTGTCGGTGCTTGAACTCATTAACGAATTCGAGGCTGCAACAGGCGTTAAACTCAACTACAAGATAGTTGGTCGTCGTGCCGGTGACATCGTCAAGGTGTGGGCCAACCCCGAGAGAGCAAACAACGTTCTTGGTTGGAGTGCCGATACTCCCATACGCGACGTTCTTGCCTCGGCATGGAAGTGGCAACAGAAACTACGCGAGGATGGTATAATGTAATACCCATGCGAAAATCATAAATAAGCCGTTGTCTGACAAAGCTATTTCTGCGTTACGCTCGCCCTCAAAATGCTCGTTTGCGCATAATAGGTGAACTTCGCCGGGGCGTTGCAAGCCTTAAAATCCCTCTTGTCATACAACGTCGAGGAAAAAAATATTGTCCAACCTTAGGGTTGGACAATATTTTTTTCTGCCATTCTGTCAGTATGAATATGGAATGTTATTTCATCATATCGATGCTACGTTTAACAAAATTGCTCAGTGCCTCGCCCGACAGCATGTTGTTTTGCAACAAGGTTATATCAATCAACTGTCGTACTTGGTTGTTCGATGCCGCATATTGGGCAAGGATGGCCTCCTTTTGACTTTTGGCATCGGCAATTTTTTTCTCGGTGTCGGCAAGGTCGTCTTTTTCGTTTTGGGGTATATCCTCTATTTTCTTGTCCTTGCTCATTTCGTTGAGTGCCTGACGACGTGCCTCCAAGCCTGCCAATTCGTTCTCTATGGGTTGCAGGCTGTCGCTACATTCTGTCTCGGCATTTTCGAGTATGCGCTTCACTATGGGGTGCTCCTCGTTCAGCAGCACATTGTACATGTCGGGCATCTCGCCATAGAACGACATGCCGGGTTGTATGGCTGCCATTTCTTTCATGCGGCGCATGTATTCGGCTTGTGTTATGGTTACGGGTGCGCTGTTTTCGCCAAGTGCGTGTACCTGTACATAGAACTCTTTCTTTTCCATTTGTGGCAGCTGGCTTTGGAACAGGCCGCATAGTATGTCGCGGCTGTTTTGGCTTAGCGAGGATGCTTTTTGCTCCTCTTTTACTATAAGGTTATCTACAACGTCGCTGTCAACACGTGTGAAGCGTGTCTTTTCAAATTTGCGCTCCAACAGGCTTATCAATGCCACATCCAGCTGGCCATCCATGAGCAACACGTTGTAGCCTTTTGACGTTGCCGCTTCGATGAAGCTATATTCCTTCTCCTTATTGCCCGAGTATAGGTATATAAGGTTGCCTTCTTTGTCGGTTTGCTCGGCGCTTACAAGTGTTTTGTACTCCTCGTAGGTGTATTTTTTTCCTTCGGTGTCCTGCAACAGGGCATATTTGTTTGCCTTGTCATAGAAATCCTCTTCGGTGAGCATTCCGTAGTGGATGAATATTTTCAGGTCGTTCCATTTTTCCTCGAACTCGTTGCGGTTGTTTTTGAAAATAGATTGCAGACGGTCCGATACTTTTTTTGATATGTAGGTGGAAATTTTCTTTACATTGGAGTCGCTTTGCAAGTAGGAACGCGATACGTTCAACGGTATGTCGGGCGAGTCTATCACTCCATGCATGAGGGTGAGGAAGTCGGGCACGATGCCTTCTACTTCGTCTGTCACATATACCTGATTGCAGTATAGCTGTATTTTGTTTTTCTGCAAGTCGAGGTTGCTTTTTACCTTGGGGAAATAGAGTATTCCTGTCAGGTGGAATGGGAAATCTACATTCAGATGTATCCAGAACAGGGGTTCGTCGCTCATGGGGTAGAGCGTGCGGTAGAATTCTTTGTAGTCCTCGTCTTTCAGTTCCGACGGCTTGCGTGTCCACAATGGGGTGGTGTCGTTTATTATGTTGTCTTCGTCGGTTTCAACCTGCTTGCCTTCTTTCCATTCTTTCTTTTTGCCAAAGGCTATGGGTACGGGCAGGAAACGGCAATACTTGTTGAGTATGTTGGCTATGCGTGTCTCTTCGAGAAACTCCTTGCTGTCGTCGTCGATGTACATGATGATGTCTGTACCGCGCTCCTGACGCTCGGCATCAGTAATTGTGTATTCGGGGCTGCCGTCGCAACTCCATTTAATGGCTTTTGCATCCTCCTTGTAGGATTTTGTCACTATCTCGACTTTCTTTGACACCATGAATGCCGAGTAAAATCCTAAACCGAAATGGCCTATTATGGAGTTGGCGGTGTCCTTGTATTTCTCCAAAAAGTCGGTGGCACCCGATAGTGCTATCTGGTTTATATATTTGTCTATCTCCTCGGCTGTCAGTCCTATGCCGTTGTCGCTCACCGTGAGGGTGCTGTCGCCAAGCGTTACTTTTACTCCCAATGTGCCAAGCTCGCCTTTGAACTCGCCTTTTTCGTACAGCGTTTTCAGTTTTTGTGTGGCATCTATGGCGTTAGATACTATTTCGCGAAGGAAAATCTCGTGGTCGCTGTAAAGGAATTTTTTTATTACGGGGAATATGTTTTCTGTTGTTACCCCAATATTGCCTTTTTGCATAATATTATTTGTTTTGTATTGGTATTTTAAAAAATAATTCTCTGTCGTTATATAAACAAAAAAAATGCCAGATGTTTTGCATCTGACATTTTGGCATAGTATTAATAGGGGTTAATCCTCTTGGATGGTGAATTGTAGTTTTTCGCTATCGGCTGTGTGGTTGACAATTATCTTGTTGCCTTCGCTTATGGCATTGTCCAGCAACAGTTCCGATATTTCGTCCTCGACGTAGTTTTGTATGGCGCGTTTCAACGGACGGGCACCGAATTGTATGTCGTAGCCTTTGTTTGCAAGAAATTTTTTAGCCTCTTGGGATATGTGTATGTCGTATCCTAAGTCGTTTATGCGGTTTACTATTTTTACAAGTTCAAGGTCCACTATTTTTACGATTGCATCGAGTGATAGTTGCTCGAAATTTATTATTTCATCGACACGGTTTATGAACTCGGGTGCAAAACGTTTGTTAAGTGCTTTTTGTATGACTGAACGCGAATATTCGCTGTTGTCGGCACGTTCGGAGCGTGTGAAGCCTACTCCCATTCCAAAATCTTTTAGTTCTCTTGTGCCTATGTTCGATGTCATTATTATTACGGTGTTCCTGAAATCGACGGTACGGCCGTAGCTGTCGGTGAGCCTGCCTTCGTCCATCACCTGCAACAGCATGTTGAATACATCGGTGTGGGCTTTCTCTATTTCGTCGAGCAGCACAATGGAGTAGGGACGACGACGTACTTTTTCGGTCAGCTGGCCGCCCTCCTCGTAACCAACATATCCCGGAGGAGCTCCTACAAGGCGCGACACAGTGAATTTTTCCATGTATTCGCTCATGTCTATGCGTATGAGTGCATCGGCCGAACCGAACATGAATTTTGCAAGTTCTTTTGCCAGCAACGTTTTACCCACGCCGGTGGGTCCCAAGAACATAAATGTTCCTATGGGCTTGGTGGGGCTTTGTAAGCCGACACGACTGCGACGAATGGCTTTTGTCAGTTTCTCTATGGCATTTTCTTGTGCTATAACTTTGTTGTTGAGCTCCTCTTTCATGCCTTTTAGACGTGTCCACTCATCTTGTTGCATGCGTTGCACAGGTATTCCCGAAATCATGGAGACTACTTTTGCTACATCCTCGGCTGTTATTGTTTTACGCTTGTTGCGTATCTCTTTTTCCCAGCGTTCGCTCATCTCCTTGTATTCGGCCATGTGGCGTTTTTCTTTGTCGCGATACATTGCCGCTTCTTCGAAATTCTGTTGTTTTACGGCGGCCTCTTTATTGCGTTTGGCTGTTGCTATTTCTTCGTTTTTGTCCTCTAATTCTTGCGGTATGCTGAAATTTGTTATGTGCATTCTTGCACCTACCTCGTCCATGGCGTCTATGGCCTTGTCGGGGAAACAGCGGTCGGTGAGGTATCTGTCTGTCAATTTGACACACGCGCCGATGGCTTCTTCGGTATATGTGACATTATGATGCTCTTCGTAACGCTCTTTTATGTTATTTAATATGGTTAGTGTTTCGTCGGCGGTGGTTGGTTCTACTATTACTTTTTGGAAACGACGTTCAAGGGCACCGTCTTTTTCAATGCTCTTGCGGTATTCGTCGAGCGTGGTGGCTCCGATACATTGCAAGTCGCCACGCGCCAAGGCCGGTTTCAGTATGTTTGCAGCGTCCATGGAGCCGGGTGTCGAGCCTGCACCTATTATGGTGTGTATCTCGTCAATGAATAATATTATGTTGGGATTGTTTTCCAATTCGTTTAGTATGGAGCGCAGACGTTCCTCGAACTGGCCGCGATATTTTGTTCCGGCTACAACGGCTGTCATGTCGAGTGCTATGACGCGCTTGTTGAACAACAGACGCGATGTCTTGCGTTCAACAATTCTTTGTGCAAGGCCCTCTACAAGCGCCGATTTACCTACGCCCGGCTCGCCTATGAGCACCGGGTTGTTCTTTTTGCGGCGACTCAGTATCTGCGATATACGTTCTATCTCTTTTTCGCGCCCGACAACGGGGTCTAAACGGTTTTCGCTTGCGGCTTTTGTCATGTCCACACCGAAATTGTTCAGTACAGGGGTGTCGTTGGTGGGTTCGGCTGTTTGTCGGGTGCCGGCATAGCTGCCACTGCTGCCGGCCGAGCCATGCGACTTGCCTGTCTCCTCGTCGTCGTCCTCGTCGGTGAGCCCGAAACCGTTTTTGGGTGTTGCGCCGTTTTCTTTTATATTATGTATGGCCTCTCTCACCCTGTCGTATGTGACATTGTTTTGTTTCAGTATGCCCGAGGCTACACTATGCTCGTCTTTTAGTATTCCAAGCAATAGGGCATGCTCCATGTCGTCGGCATCTTTCAGATGTCGTGCTTCTAATTTTGTGAAACGCAAAACTTTTGCCGCGTCGATGTTTATTTCTATTTCGACGTCGCTTTTTTGTGTGTCGGCAAAACTATTTACATCCTTTACCTGTAATTCTATGTCACTTTTTATCTTTTCCATATCTGCATTCAGAATATCGAAAATCTCACGTGTTTTGTTTTCATTGCCACGCATGATGCCCAATAGCAGATGCTCGGGGCTCACTGCATTGCAATTCAAGCGGTTGGCTTCTTCCTTGCCAAGCATTAAGAATTCTGTTATTCTTTGCGAAAATTCATTGTTCATAATTTCTTTCTCCTCAATCAATCCTTAGTGAATATTCGTTTTAGCGATGCGAAGATACAACCTTACGCAACTATTGTCATAATATTTTTACATAAAATTTCTTACAAAAAGCGTGCCAAACTATTAAATACTCTAAAATTAACACGAAATATAAAAGCGAAATATTGCGATAAGGGAAAAATGTCTTGATTGTCTGTGAGTTAGGTTTGGAATTCGGTGCATTGCCGAGGCTTAAAAAATCCCTTTTTGGCAAAACTAAGCATAAGTTGACTTCTCATATCGTTACCAGACTGTTAAGATATTTTTGTTGGTAGGTTGTAGTATTCAGTGGTTTGCGGTGTTCTGCATACGCTCTGATAACTCACCAAGAATTTGTTTTGTAACAAAAATTGTTGGGATATAAATCTGACTAATAAAATAATGTTTTTTATGAGCATAATTATAGCGGTTTATTTGCTTAATTTCGCTGCATACGTTACCTTTGCTGAACAAAAATGCGTGCATACGCAAAAATATTCAGTGTCATATGGAAATAAAGCGTGATTTGTACCTAAACAAACTCATTAGGAGTATGCACAACGGAATGATAAAGGTTGTTACCGGAATCCGCCGTTGTGGTAAGTCGTATTTGCTTTTCAATTTGTTTGGCGACTATCTGAAAGCT
>JAFQBG010000013.1 GCA_017416705.1 Bacteroidaceae bacterium | reverse complement strand
TTTTTACTAGTACGCACTAATAATTGGAGAAAAAATCATATCTTTGCACTTAGAAAAGAGTTGTTTGAAAAGCATGAGGAATATAGTGTAATAAAACAAGTTAGCAATTTCTTATCCATTGCCCATTCTCATGCAAGTTCTTCTTAATGGTTTGATACTCAAAGAATCTTAATCAAACTACATCAAATATAGTAACAAACGAGCGAGAAATATCAAGCTTGCTTGGATATTTTTCAAAGCGAGTGCAGGCTATTTTCGCCGTTTACGGCAAAGATACACACAAACGAGCGAGAAATATCAAGCTTGCTTGGATATTTTTCAAAGCGAGTGCAGGCTATTTTCGCCGTTTACGGCAAAGATACACAAATTAAAGCAAGATACATCCAAGAAACTGTTTAAAATTCTAAAAATAGACATCATACAGCCGTCGTTTCGTCTGTTTCGTGCTCCTGCAAGCCATCGCATACACAAAATAGACATTCCATTCACGTTTGTTCACCATATAAAAAGCATTATTATCATTATTGTGCAAAAAAAATCGTATATTTGCAAGTTATAATATAATACAAGGAACAAGACAAAGGCATATATACATATCAAACGGAGTAAACAAAGCATGCTACATGCCGCCAAAGTGTAGTTTTTGTACTCCATGTATAGCAAACAGGGCTATATATATGTTTTTATATTAAAAGAAAAAATATCATGGTAAGGAAAAAAAGAAACATATTCGTCGAAAATGACAATGAAACAGGACGCAGTATTCCCGTCATTGCCGAAATAGACAACAACGACATATATAAAATGAGCAACGAGGAAGAAGAGCATATACTGCCCATACTGCCATTGAGGAACATGATACTATTTCCATCCTCCATATTGACAGTATCGGTTGGCAGGGAAAGTTCTTTGAAATTGGTAAACAGCATAGGCAAAAGCAAAGACATCATCGGAGTTTTTTGTCAGACACAAGCGGACATTGAAAATCCAAGACAAGAGGATTTGTTCCAAATAGGAACAACGGCTCGTTTGTTACGTGTTTTCGAAATGCCCGACGAATCGACCACAATAGTTCTACAAGGCATAGAAAGAATAAATTTAAAATCCATTATCACCCAAAAACCATTTTTAAAAGGCTCCGTCACACTTAGAAAAGATATTTTGCCCGATGCTCTCAACGAAAAAGAGAACAACGAGACAGACTCACTCATAAGAACAATGCGCGAGGACGCAAAAACCCTTTTCAGTTTGGTGGAACCCACCGGCGAACTGAACATAGCGTTGAACAACATCGACGACGATGTGCTGTTCACAAATTTCTTGGCATCGAACATCAGATGCGATATTAATGAAAAATACCGTCTGCTGAGCGAAGACAATTTTGTGGAGCGCATGTACCACTTGGCAACCGTTGTGTACCAAGAATTGGCACTCGCCAAGCTCAATCACGAAATACAGAAACGCACCCACATGGAGCTGGACCAGCAGCAACGCGAATATTTTTTGCAACAACAGATAAAAAACATACAAGAGGAGCTTGGTGGCGGCAGCGTACAAGGGCAGGATGTACAAGAACTACAACAGAAAGCCCAAAACAAAAAATGGAATGAATCCACAAAAGAGCTATTCGAGAAAGAAGTCGCAAAACTCGAACGCATAAACCCGCAAACCCCCGACTACCATGTACAGCTGAACTACCTGCAAACGTTAGTCAGCCTGCCATGGGGCGAGTGTTCCAACGACAATTTAGACCTTGCCAATGCCCGCAAGATATTAGACCGCGACCACTACGGCCTCGAAAAGGTAAAAGAAAGAATTTTGGAGCATCTGGCAGTCATAAAACTGCGTGGCGACCTGAAATCGCCCATTATATGTCTGTACGGCCCTCCGGGAGTGGGCAAGACATCGTTGGGAAAATCCATTGCCGAAGCACTTAAACGCAAATATGTTCGCATGTCGTTGGGCGGTCTGTACGACGAGTCCGAAATTCGCGGACATCGCAGAACATATATAGGAGCCATGCCCGGACGCATAATAAAAAACATGGCAAAAGCAGGAACCGACAACCCCGTATTCATTCTTGACGAGATAGACAAGGTAGGAGGCAGTTCCAACCATGGCGACCCCTCGTCGGCATTGCTCGAAGTATTGGACACCGAACAAAACAACACATTCCACGACAATTTCCTCGACATAGACTACGACCTGTCCAAGGTAATGTTCATAGCCACAGCCAACGACCTTGCAAGCATCCCTGCCCCATTGTTGGACAGAATGGAACTTATTGAAATAAGCGGTTATCTGACCGAAGAAAAAGTCGAGATAGCACGTCAACACCTTGTACGCAAGGAAATGAAAGCCAACGGCATTTCCGACGAAAAGATAACCATACGCAAAAACACCATAGAAAAAATCGTCGAGGACTATACTCGCGAGTCGGGTGTGAGAACACTGGAAAAGAAAATAGGCAAGCTATGTCGTCGTCTTGCAATGCAAAAAGCCACCGACGGCCACATAACAACCACCATCGTAAAGCCCGAAAACCTAAACGACCTATTAGGCCCCAAGATATACACACGCGACAAATATCAAGGCAACGACTATGCCGGCGTGGTAGTAGGATTGGCATGGACAGCCGTAGGCGGCGAAATACTATTCATAGAGACAAGCCTCAGTAAGGGAAAAGGCGAGAATATCACGCTCACAGGTAATCTGGGCGACGTCATGAAAGAATCGGCCATACTGGCATTGGAATACATAAAATCGCACGCAGAATATTTAAAAATACCCTACGAAGTTTTCGAGCATTGGAATGTACACCTGCACGTACCCGAGGGAGCCATCCCCAAAGACGGCCCATCGGCAGGCATCACCATGGCAACCGCATTGGCATCGGCGTTCACGCAACGCAAAGTAAAAGCCAACCTTGCCATGACAGGCGAGATAACCTTGCGCGGCAAGGTATTGCCCGTCGGCGGCATAAAAGAGAAGATATTGGCAGCCAAACGCGCCGGCATAAAAGAGATAATATTATGCCGCGAGAACAAACGCGACATAGACACAATATCGCAAAAATATATAGACGGACTGATATTCCACTATGTCGATGACATAAAAGAAGTATTCGAGATAGCTCTGCTCGATGAAAAAATTAAAAATCCGTTGAACCTATCATAAGCAAAAAAACAGCGACCGTGAAATTCGACCTATTACACACAGACAAAAACTGCGAAGCACGTGCCGGGCTGCTGCACACAGCGCACGGTGTCATAGAAACACCCATATTCATGCCTGTGGGCACTGTCGGTTCGGTGAAAGCAGTACAAATACCCGACCTTAGAAACGACATAAAAGCACAAATCATATTGGGCAACACCTACCATCTGTATCTGCGTCCCGGGCTCGACGTAATAGAAAAAGCAGGCGGCCTTCACCGATTCAACAGTTGGGAGCGTCCCATACTCACCGACAGCGGCGGTTTTCAGGTGTTCTCGCTCAAAGACATACGCAAGATGAGCGAAGAAGGCGTGGAATTTCGTTCACACATCGACGGTTCCAAACATTTTTTCTCGCCCGAGAGAGTCATGGAAATAGAGCGAAGCATAGGAGCCGACATCATAATGGCATTCGACGAATGTACACCGGGAACAGCCGATTTCGCATATGCAAAAAAATCCATGGAGCTGACACATCGTTGGCTGGACCGTTGCATAGCACACCTTGACAAGACCGAAGCAAAATATGGTTACGAGCAAGCCCTGTTCCCCATAGTCCAAGGCTGCGTCTATCCCGATTTGCGTCGCGAGTCGGCAAAATACATATCCTCGAAAGAGTGCGCCGGAAACGCCATCGGCGGTCTTGCCGTTGGCGAGCCTGCCGAGAAAATGTACGAAATGATAGAGGTAGTAAACGAAATTCTGCCAACCGACAAGCCACGCTACCTGATGGGCGTCGGCACCCCGGCAAATATACTCGAAGGCATTGAACGCGGTGTAGATATGTTCGACTGCGTAATGCCCACACGCAACGGACGCAACGCCATGCTGTTCACCAAGAACGGCATCATGAACATGCGTAACGAAAAATGGAAGTACGACTACACACCCATAGAAGAAGACGGCGAGTCGTTTGTGGACCGACAATACAGTAAAGCCTATCTACGCCACCTGTTCGTATCACAGGAGCTACTTGCCATGCAAATAGCATCGTTGCACAACCTTGCGTTCTACGTATGGCTCACAAACGAAGCCCGCAAACACATACTCACCGACAATTACACATCGTGGAAAAAAACCATGCTCGAAAATGTAACACGACGACTATAATTTAAAAGAAAATGAATTGGCTAAGTAAACTCAAAATAACACGTCTGGACCGATATATCATTGGGAAGTTTCTGGGAACATACTTCTTTGCGATAGCACTGATTATTGCCATTATTGTCATATTCGACTACAACGAGAATATAGACAAATTTGCAACCTCGAACGTCACATTCAAAGCAATCGTATTCGACTACTATCTGAACTTAGTACCCTACCTTGCCAATACATTCAGCGCATTATTTGTATTCATATCAGTAATATATTTCACATCGAAACTTGCCGAGACATCGGAGATTATAGCCATGTTTGCAGCAGGCGTAAGTTTCAAACGATTGTTGCGCCCCTACCTGATTTCGGCAGGTATAATAGCCATCATGACATACATACTCAGCGCCTATGTTATTCCCATTGGAAACAAAACACGAATGGAGTTCGAGGACCAATATAAACGAAAAAAAATTGTAGAGTCGGCACGTAACATACAATTACAGGTAAACGACAGCACCGTAGCCTATTTCGAGCGTTACGACAACCGAACACTCACAGGCTACCGTTTCTCGCTCGACAAATTCATAAATAAAAAATTAGTGTCGCACATGACAGCACGCACACTCACCTACCACCCCAACGAGCGACACAAATGGACAGCCAAAAACTGGATGATACGCGAATTGAGCGACGACAAGGAGATTATACGCTCCAATGTACGCGAACCGCTCGACACAATAATAAAAATAGAACCCGGCGATTTTCTAATTTCAAAAGGACAGCAAGAGACCATGACAAGCCCACAGCTGAGCGAATATATCGATAAGCAAAAAGCACGCGGCATGGCCAATATAAAACCATTCGAAATAGAATATCACAAACGCATAGCCATGTCCTTTGCCGCATTCATTCTGACAGTCATAGGAGCATCGCTATCGTCAAAGAAGACAAAAGGCGGCATGGGATTGTCGTTGGGAATAGGATTGGGATTGAGTTTCTCATACATACTGTTCCAAGCCATATCATCGGCATTTGCCGAACAAATGCCGGTGTATATAGCCGTATGGATACCCAATATCCTATATAGTTTCATTGCGATATACCTATACCGAAAAGCACCAAAATAGCAAATCACTAAAACCACAAGATGTATTTCACCGATTTTGATTTTGAAGACGAAGTATTGGATGCACTCGACGCCATGCGTTTCGAAGAATGTACCCCGATACAAGAAAAAACCATACAACCCCTATTGGATGGGCGCGACCTTATAGGAGTAGCCCAAACAGGCACCGGCAAAACGGCGGCCTATCTGCTGCCTGTGCTCAACAAGCTATGCAGCGGCAACTACCCCGATGATGCCATAAACTGTATCATAATGGCACCCACGCGCGAGCTTGCACAACAGATAGACCGTCAGGTCGAAGGATTTACCTATTTCATGTCGGTGTCCAGCGTGGCAGTGTATGGTGGCAACGACGGACAACGATACAACCAAGAACTACGAGGCATGTCCAGCGGAGCCGACATAATTGTGGCAACACCGGGACGTCTCATCAGCCATATAAATTTAGGAAATATCGACCTGTCACGTGTATCGTTTTTCATTCTCGACGAAGCCGACCGCATGCTCGACATGGGTTTCTACAACGACATAATGACAATAGCAAAGAAACTCCCCGCAAAACGTCAGACGATGCTATTCTCGGCAACCATGCCACAAGAAATACGCAACCTTGCAAAAAACATACTCAACAACCCTATCCACATCACGCTGTCGCTTGCAAAACCCGCCGACGGCATAAAGCAACAGTGCTATATATGCCACGAACAGCAAAAAATAGGGCTCACAAAAGGGCTATTCGCCAATACAAAACCCGAGCGCGTCATACTATTCACATCGCGCAAAAACAAAGTACGCGACATATCGCTTGCACTGAAAAAATGCGGATATAATGTCGGCGAAATGCACAGCGACCTGAGCCAAGCCGAGCGAGACGATATTATGTACCGTTTCAAAAGCCGTCAAACAGACATACTTGTAGCAACAGACATATTAGCACGCGGCATCGACATTGACGACATTCGGCTTGTCATAAATTTCGACGTGCCACGCGACTGCGACGATTACATACACCGAGTGGGACGTACTGCACGAGCAGGCAGCGAAGGCAGGGCCATAACTTTTGTATCGGTCGAAGACCAACATTTTTTCAGGAGGATAGAAAACTTCATGAAACAAGAGGTCGAGAAACTACCCGTTCCCGAAGAACTTGGCAGTGCGCCGTTATACGCTCCCGAAAATAAAAAAGAGGGAAACAGAAGAAAGAGAAACTCCGCAAGACACAATGGCGGAAACAAAAAAAGAGGGGCACAACACAAGCCACAGGCAAAAAAGGAAGGACACAACCACAACAAAAGGCCAAGGCAAAGCAAAAAAGAATAAGCACCAATAGGCAGCCCCTGCCAAGGAAGATAATATAAAAATGTGACTATGCCCTGCAAGGCATAGTCACATTTTTTATATAGCAGTCCTATACTGTTTTTTTATTTCAGATAGATTTTTTGGGTTCTACCACTCTTCTTCACTATATACAATCCCTTGCCGGGGTTGGCAACCACCCTACCGGTGAGGTCGTAATAAACCACATTTCCATCGCCCTGCAACAGAACATCCTCGATACCAGTCACACACATTGTAACAACCTGATATTCGGAATATTCGGTCACCTTGTCACCATCGGTTGCAGCCACCGAATAGCGGTATGTCACGCCTGCCAACAGATTTTCGAATTTGTATCTTGTATCCTCGGTCTCAATTGTAGCCACATGCTCCACGATATAATCCATTTCGGTTGTCACCAAAATATCGTCCAATATGACACGACACATACCCGATGCCGAGTTATCGGTAGAGAATTCTATATTGAAATCCGACTCGGGAGCATCTATCGACACGCTATGCAAAACAAAGGCATCGGTAACGGGATAATCGGCAAGTTTTGTTCTACTGCCATTGGGAGTAAGCAGATACACCGACAATACGGCATTGCTCTCGTTGGCGCTGTACTGCTTGATGCGGAATGACACTTCGACATTGTTCTTGGCATTCATGGCAGGAGTGGTTATGTATCCTGCGTTGTTTGCCATGCCCACTGTCACCGCGCCTGTTGCTGTAAACAGATTTTTTGCGGTCCAGCCTGTCACAGCAGTAAAACTATTTGGATTGGCCATTAACACGCCGCTCGACGCTACGTTTATGAAATCCTCGGCACAAAGCGTCTCTTTTGCTCCGCTGCTGTTTTCGTCAACCTTTTCCAATGTCACTTTGTATGCTGTTGCATCCTCCACTGCGTTCCAGTTGGCAACGAAACTGTTTTCCCCAACCTCGGTTGCAGGCATAGTTTGTGGAATTTCCAGTTCACCCTTCATGAACGAGAATGTAACTACCCCATTTCGGTTGGTGATTTTTGTTATAGGCTTGCTCATATAGCTGCCGGTAAACACTGTTGCCGCCGGTGTTGAATAGTCGGTCAGTTCGGTATTATTTGTGGTTCCCGGCCACACATCGCCCTTCAATCCTTCAATATATTCATCGTAGCTGTCGGCAGTGTAATAGCTCAATAGTTCACCATCGGCAGGTATCAGGGTGAAACGTAAATGGTCGGCATCGTTGTTCACCGTATTATAGAACCATGCGTCCTCGGAATAATCGACATGTGTTATCATCATACCCGAGTTCTGTATATACTTATCCCAGCTCTCTTTTTGGCGGTTCTCTATTACATAATACTCGTCGGGGTTCAAGTCGTTTACGATTTTATATCCTGTGCCACCCGATGTAAGTGCGGCCATTTCATAGTCGCCTTTCACTGATAGTTCGGGAAGCTCGCGCCAACCCACGAAATCGCGTTCATATGCACTGTATCCTATTGGAACATATCCCTCGACATTATAGCAACCGTAGTCCATCAACGACCAATAGTCCATACCGAAGTTTGGAGGGTCATTCGAGCTTGTATCGTAAAAATCGGGAAGACCCAGACAGTGCGAGAACTCATGACAGCAAGAACCTATTCCTGTAAAATTCTTGCCATACCTTGCCTCTACATCCTCGTTCAACGACAGCTCGCTGCTGCACGCATAGTTATCGACATAAACACCATCGAGTTGTATTCTGCCATAATACGAGGACAGATACCATTGGTGCGGCCATATAGTCTCCTCGGGTGCGCCGGCAGCCTCGGCATAACCGGCATAAAGACAGTAAAGGAATTCTATGTTGCCATCGCCATCGTTGTCGAAAATAGAGAAGTCGAAATTATCGTCTATGGCACGACAAGCATCCACAATCATCTGTTGAGGATTTTTGTCATTGCCATTAGCGTCGTTTGCGCCATAGTACGACATATTGCGGCTGAGCGTTATTATATCGGTGACCACAAAATTAGGAGTGAACAGGCCATCGGACTGCGCTATGAAATAGTCGCGCAAGCTACCCTCAGTCTCGTTTATAAAGGGGTTCTGAGGGCCTTTGTAATTTTCTCCGTTAAACGTCTGTTGGGCTGTCTCTTTGTCGAACGAGAATTTTACGTCGGCAAACTCCACCAACAACACCGGTACATTTATTTCGCCCCTCGGGGTTATGGACGAGGAGGAACGACGCGGTGCTTTATAACGCTCGGAGCGACGTGCTGCCACCCTTGCCACATTGCTTTGGCTGTTGTCCTGTGCCATATCCTGCAACAGCGATACCTCGCGTGCAGAACGTTGTTTTGCCTCGTGCGCAATGCTTCCGGTAGATACAAAAACACCCTCACGCGACAAACGCGCATAATGATAATCGCCATTCGCAGCCAGTTTCACAGGCACACCATCGGCTGTACTATAATAGTGGAACGACTCGTCACCTGTCAGATATATCACAAGCTCACTGCCATCGGACTGTTTCACCGTCTTGGAAACACGTTTTGCCGGAATTGCAAATATTCCCAATGAAACAAACAACAATACAAAAAATAGTGTAAATTTCTTCATTAGCTTTCTTTTTATTATTTACTATTTATTATTTTCTATCTGGTTTTTATCACATTATTACACAAGTCCATACCTTGCAATTTGCGAAGATAATGCAAATAATCAAAAAAAGCAAATTTAAGTAAAAGACAAAAACAAAATCATAAAAACAGGTGCAATCATAAAAACAGGAAAAGGATAGAAGAAAACGATAAAAAATATCTGCGGCAATTGCCGCAGATATTTATATATAATTTATAACATATTTTGTTATAAGCAGAAAAGACTACTTAATGACTGAATGTGGTTTAGTATTATTTCAGCACGACGAGGAGCCTGCAATATGTTTATAGTATAATTTCAAGCCCGTCGTAGCCAAGGAAGACACCGGCAGGGAGGCATTTTTCTATTTTTGCATGCAGCCCCATGTGGTGCATGATGTGTGTGAGATATGTGCGACGCGGATTTAGTTTTTTTATAACCGACAGTGCTTGCAGCACTGTTTGATGTGTGCGGTGCGGTTTAGAATAGCGCAAGGCGTTTATGACAAGTACATCTACCCCACGCAACGCATCGAGTTCTGCCGGTTCCATGCGGCTCATATCGGTAATATAGGCAAAGGAACCTATCCTGTACCCCACGATGGGCAGGTTGCCATGGTACACTCGAATGGGGATTATTTCTATATTGCCTATGGAAAAGGGCTTGCCGGGAGCGACGTTGTGCAGTTCCAGATTGGGTGTACCGGGATATTTTTGTTCGGCAAAGCAGTAGGGCATGAAATTGCGTATTTGCTGTTGCGTGCTTGGCTCGGCATATATTGGTATGTCACCATAGCGACAATAGGGGCGCAAGTCGTCGAGCCCTGCCACGTGGTCGTAGTGGTGATGGGTGACAAGTACGGCGTCTATGCGACGAAACGGCTCCGAGAGCATCTGTTGTCGGAAGTCGGGGGTGCAGTCGATGAGTATGCGTGTGTCGTCACATTCTATAATGGCCGACGTGCGCAACCGTTTGTCGTGCATATCGTTCGACGTGCACACCTCGCACGAGCAGCCAAGCTCGGGCACGCCTGTGGATGTTCCCGTTCCCAATAGCTTTATTCTCATTCTATAACGTTTACTTCCCTGCTTAGTGTCACTCCGAATTTTTCCTCTACCGAATGGCATATCTGCATGGAATAGTCCAATATTTCTTGTCCGGTTGCCCCACCATGATTGACTATCACAAGTGGCTGATGCTTATATACACCCACCGGCCCGTGCTGTCTGTTTTTCCATCCGCATTGGTCAATGAGCCACGCTGCCGATAGTTTTGTCCTGCCATCGGCGGTGGCGTAGTGCGGCATTTGCGGATATGTCTGCAATAGTTTCTTGGCGTGTTCGTCGGACACTATGGGGTTCATGAAGAAACTGCCGGCACTGCCTATGACTGCCGGGTCGGGCAATTTTGCTTGACGTATCTCCTGTACCGCTTTTCTGATGGTGGCTGCCGATACCTCGTTGCCGTCGCCTATCACCGAGCGCAAATTACCATAGTCAAGACGATATTCGGGAATTTTTCTTAGTCGATATGTGACGTATGTCACCACATATTTGTTTTTTTTCTCGGCCTTGAATATGCTATTGCGATACGAAAAACGACATTCATCGTGCGTGAAACGGCGTTTGCCACCGTCGCTCAACGACACTGCCTCGACTTGCTCTATCAGGTCGCCTGCCTCCACCCCGTATGCTCCTACGTTTTGTACGGCACTTGCACCCACCTCGCCGGGTATGGCCGATAGGTTTTCAAGGCCTTGCCAACCGTTTTGTATGGTGTACTCCACAAGGCTGTCCCACTGCATGCCGCTGCCGACACGCAACAACAGGTGTCCATCGGTCTCCTCGACAACAGTAACACCCATGATGGCCGAGTGCAACACAGTGCCTTTATAATCGTTCAAGAAAAGCAGATTGCTGCCTGCGCCTATCACCAACACCGGCGATGACAATCCGGCCTTAATAACATCGCATAGTTCCTCTTCCGTTTCAAATTCTATAAATTGTGCAGCCTTCACATTCAATCCGAATGTGTTGTGCTGTTGCATGGGGTATGTGGAGTATTTTTTCATAATCTATTTGGAAGCAGTTGAATTTTCTAAAAATAATGTCCTTACAAGGAGTGTTTGTCTTGCCGTTTTTACGTGCAACAAAATTACACTAAATAGCAATAACATTCAAAGAAAATAAAAAGAAACTACACCATGCAAAGTGAACCCCTAAGTTTTTTTCCAAACTTAGGGGTTCATCGCGTGCCGGATTATGAAACCGTTTTTATTTATCCTCCACGCTCATATCTATGGCATCGGCCACATTGGTATTCAATGGAGGCACATTGGACGGAATGTCGAAATCACTTTTTTTCAACGGGCGTGGTGCCTTGTAACGCCCCCTACCCCCTAAAAGCTCCTCGGTGTCTATGTAGAATATTCCCGATTGCTTGGATGATTGAACTATGACAAAGCCATCGTAAACCGTTTCGCTCTCGTAAACACGACGCAAAAACTCTGCTCTGTCCTTAACACGCATGCATTTTACACCTGCATTCTTTATCACCTCCTCGAAACTGTCGAGCAGATGATTCATTACTTTCTCGTTAATCATATTAATATTGTTTTTACATTGTTTAGATATAAAACAATGCCATATTCTTACATAAAAAAAACTTTTATTGACGACATTATTTTATATCCTTTTAGTTGCTTTTTATTAATATAACAATCAAGTAAGGAAAAAGTTTAAAGAAAAATGAAATTTTTTGAAAAAAATTTATGCCGATGGGTTTTATGACCATCGGCATATTGCATTTTTTATATCAGGAATAGCTCCAAGATGAGCCAAACGGCTATCATGTGGCACACATCGCCCACCAATACAAAAAAATGAAAAACAGAATGTATGTATTTAACTTTATGAAAACTATACAGCACTGCACCCGTTATGTAGCTGACACCCTCGGCAATGACCCAGAACACCACCCACGGAGTCACTTGGTTGTAGAATTGCTTGAATGCAACCAGAATAACAAGCCCCATAAGTACAAAACAGGCGGTCTCTATGTAGCTATGTTTTTTTAGTGTACACAGGGTGAGCGAAGTTCCCACCAAAGCACATAGCCATATAAATGCAAAAATGCCCCACCCCCACATGCCGGTGTCGTGCATGGCAATGAGGGTAATGGGAGAATAACTGCCTGCAATGTGCCAATATATGGCAGCGTGGTCAAGACGGCGTAACGTTTTTTTATACTTGGCATGTATGAAGGGAGCATGATAAAGCGCAGAAAACAGATAGGAACTGAGCACTCCGAACAGGTAGAGCCACAAACTCAGTTTGACAAGCGAACTGCCCGACGCATAACCCTTGGCAAGAAAAATGGCACACACCACCAACCCCATAACAAAACCAACGGCATGGGACGCGGCATTTATTTGCTCCTCCTCCTTCGTGTATTTTTTCTCCATAACCGACACTAAAATAATTGCTTTTTAAACATATTTAAAGCCATTTTTCACATATACGAAAAACAACTACGGGGATAAATTTAAAGGAAATCCAATTTACATGCAAACAAATTCGGCAAATTGATAAATAAAAATTTTTGAGAACAGAACACAATGGCAAAAAAACGGAATATTTTTTCGAGTAAAAAACGTTTTAGTATTTAGTAATTAAAACAGCCTCTTGCATATTATTTTCAACTAAAACAATTACAACAGCAATGAGAGAAAAAATGATGTTATACATAAAACGTATTCTCGACTATATTGGCATGCCCGATGAACTACCCGACGGAGTGAAAATAGCTTTGTATTTCCTATTTATATTATTGACAGCATTTATTTTAGCCGAGATAATTTACCGAATAGGACTTTTCATTGTCAGAAGAATACCACAAATGCAAAAACATACTTTTTTGTCAAAACTCGCAGAACGCAGTTTTTTAAGAAAACAGATAGGCATAATACCCCCGCTCGTAATGTATGCCATGCTGCCCATTGTATTCGACACAGGTAACGTTCTTTTCAAATACATTGAAACAGCAGTATGGATATATTTCATTATAATGATTACCCGGGCCACCACAACCATTATTTCATCGGCAGGCGACGCTGTTTTCAAAAAAAGCAAATTCCACGACAGACCGATAAAAGGGTTCATCCAAGTGGCAAATATTGTTATATACATAGTCATGACAATATTGATAATTTCGGCATTGACACATAAATCGCCGCTCTACCTCATTGGCGGGTTGGGTGCTTTTGCCGCCGTATTGATGCTCATTGCCAAGGACAGCATAATGGGTTTTGTTGGCGGTTTTTTGTTGTTGGAAAACGATATGATAAGAATAGGCGATTGGATAGAATTGCCCGGGAAGCCCATAAACGGAACTGTATTCGACATTTCGCTGACCATTGTGAAGGTACGGAATTTCGACAATACAATAGCCACCGTTCCGCCATATACATTGATAAACGAAAGTTTCCTAAACTGGCGAGGCATGAGCGAAAGCGGCGGACGTCGCATTGCACGTGGCTACACAGTGAAATTGGACAGCATAAAGCCCTGCGACAACGCGCTCATGGAGAAAGCAAAAAAGCTCGACAGCGATTTTGCACGAAATATAGAAAATTCAATAAGCAACAACAGCGTTCCCGACACAAACGCCGAGCTATTCAGGATGTATGCGTTGACATACCTTAAAAACCATAGTATGATACGCAAGGATATGCTCATAATGGTCCGCACATTAGAACCTACGGAGAACGGACTCCCAATTCAATTCTATTGTTTCACAAACACCACGACATGGGAGGTTTACGAGAGCATTCAGGCCGGTATAATGGAGCATTTTGCAACAGCCATGCCCCTGTTCGGGTTGCAGCCATTCCAAAGCACATCGGCACGCGACACCATCGTAAGCGGAATGATAGAGGCCAACTACCCGTACGAAAAAATAAAAGCCATGCTCGGCGAAATAAACGACAATGATGCCACATGCGTACAGCCCCGGGAATAAGCAGCGATATAAATTTCAAAAAATCATTTTCCCACCTGATAAAAAAACTTCTAAAAGAATACATTTGGTTTATTTGTTCATTTTTATATACATTTGGACATCGGTTGCAACAAATTATAATTGACGCACGCAATATGAATATCAAAAACAATACTCGCGAATATATAAAAGAGATAAAAAAAGAGCAGGAGGAGTTTTTTGCCACCGGCATAACGCGTGAATACCAATTCCGACGCAGGCAATTGAAAAAACTGCAAACTATGCTCCAAGAATGGGAGGGAGCACTGTGTAAAGCACTATGGACCGACCTGCACAAGTCGAAGGAGGAAGCCCTGCTCACCGAAATAAGCATAGTCAACGGGGAAATAAAAAACCATCTTGCCCATCTGAAAAAATGGATGAAAAAAAGGAGCGTAGCCACCCCGCTGAAAATGCTACCCTCGCGCTGCTACATAACCAAAGAGCCTTTGGGCAATTCGCTCATCATAGCACCATGGAACTACCCTGTGCAACTACTGTTGAACCCCGTTGTGGGAGCAATTTCGGCAGGATGCACGGCCATACTAAAACCCTCGCCCTACGTGCCCAACGTATCAAGTGTGATAGAGGCGATGATAGCAAGCACATTCGACAGAAAATATATAGCCACCATACAAGGCAATCGCGACACAAACAGACTGCTATTGGAAGAACGCTACGACCTGATATTTTTCACAGGCAGCCCTGTCTTGGGACAAAAAGTAATGGAAGCAGCAAGCAAACAGCTGACTCCGGTGATACTTGAACTTGGCGGCAAGAGCCCTTGTATAATAGACGAACAAGCCGACACGCAGATAGCCGCGCGACGCATTGCATGGGGCAAGACACTGAATGCCGGACAAACATGTATAGCCCCCGACTACCTGCTGATACACAAAAACAAAAAAACCGATTTTGTTAAATCCTTTGCGAATGAGATAGAGAGGCTGCATGGCAAAAACCCGGTAACAAGCTCCCATTATGCACGCATGGTAAACGACAAGGCATTCGCACGCGTATCGGGATATATGACCAATGGCAATATCATATACGGCGGAAGCACAAACGCCGACGAACGCTACATAGCCCCCACCCTGCTCGACAACGTAGCGAGCGATGCCCCCGTCATGCAGGAGGAAATTTTCGGGCCCATACTGCCCATCGTCACATTCGCCACACTGAGCGAAGCCGTCACATTCATACGCCAACGCGAGAAACCCCTTGCGCTATACTATTTTGGAAACACCGACGATGGCTTCAAGGTGATGAAGAAAATCCCCTCGGGCGGCGCATGCATAAACGACACCATAATGCACATAGCCAACGAAAATATGCCATTTGGCGGCATAGGTCATTCGGGCATGGGCCGCTACCATGGCAAGGATAGCTTCGAAGCCTTTTCGCACACACGTTCGGTTGTAGTCACCCCCACATGGTTGGACCTGCCATTCCGCTACATGCCCTACAAAATGTTCAGATGGGTAAAAAAACTGTTATAGAGTATCCAAACGAGTGGCACCGTTAACACCTGCTTTGTAATCTATAAGTGAGTACAGTACATATTCGCCAAGGTTTTGCAAATTTTAACAAATAAACCTACACTGCAATAATATTACCCGATTATTCCGAAAAAGAATATGGTGCATCCTTCTTGCCGATGCCTCGTTGTATGTTGGGTTCGCAGCCCATTGTGATATCTATTGTGGCGCCCGATTGCAGCAGTTCGTTTGTGAAATAGTTTTTGCTGTATGCCTTGCCGTTTACGTTCATGCTTTGTATGTAAATATTTTCGTTGCTGTTGGCAGGAGCATTTATCACAACGGTGTTCCCATTCTCCAAGCTAAGCGTGGCTTTTTTAAACAACGGGGCACCCACCACAAATTCACCGGTGGCCGGGCATACGGGATAAAATCCCAATGCCGAAAACACATACCATGCCGATGTCTGTCCGTTGTCTTCGTCGCCGCAATAGCCGTCGGGTGTGGGGGTGTACATGCTATTCATGACCCTGCGCAGCCAATATTGTGCTTTCCACGGTTCTTGGGCATAGTTGTACAGATATATCATGTGCTGTGCCGGTTGATTGCCATGGGCATAATTACCCATATTCATGACTGTCATTTCCCTTATCTCGTGTATAGGGAAGCCATAATAGCTATCGTCATAATGCGGCGGCACCACAAACACCGAGTCGAGCATTTTCACAAATTCGTGTCTGCCGCCCATAAGTTCCATGAGGCCTTTTACATCGTGAAACACCGACCATGTGTAATGCCAGCTGTTGCCTTCGGTGAAATTTCCGCCCCATTTAAGCGGCGAGAAGTTTTTCTCGAAACTGCCGTCGCTGTTGCGACCATACATCAGTTTGTAGTCTTTGTTAAATATGTTTTTGTAATTCATGGCACGTTTTTGCAATGTGGCAATTTCGTTTTGCGGCCGGCTGAGTTTTTTTGCCACTTGCAGTATGCACCAATCGTTATAGGCATATTCAAGGGTGCGGGCAGCGTTCTCGTGTATTCCCACATCGCAGGGTATGTAGCCAAGGGTGTTATAGTAGTCATGCCCCAAACGTCCTGTGGAGGGGACATCGGGGTGAACATTTTCTGTTGCATGCAGCAAGCCTTCGTATAGCAGGTGAGGGTCGGATATCTGTATGCCGCTCACAAGGGCATCGGCAAGCACCGATGCCGAATTATTACCCACCATGCAATGGCGATGTCCGGGGCTTGCCCATTCGGGAAGGAAACCGCTCTGACGATAGGCATTCAACAGCCCTTCCTGTATTTTTGTATTCTGCGAGGGGTATAAGAAATTTAGCAGCGGAAACAGCGAGCGGAATGTATCCCAAAAACCGGTATCGGTGAACATATACCCCGGCATAATCTTGCCGTTATAGGGGCTGTAATGCACAGGGGCACCGTTTGCATCGTACTCGTAGAACATACGGGGGAAAAGCAACGAACGGTATAAACAGGAGTAGAATATACGCTTGTTGTCAATATTGTCATCCTCTATTTTTATCCTGCCAAGAACATCGTTCCAGCGTTGCTGTCCGCGAGCAACCAATTCGTCGAAACCGCAATTGCCAAGTTCGGCCAAGTTACGTTCGGCCTGCTCCATGCTTATGAACGACGATGCCACCCGCGCATGCACAATCTCGCCTTTTTTGGTAGAAAAGCCCACTACCGCTATGTTACGATAGTCGTCGGAGACGGTTTCGTTCCGACGGAGCGACATTGCGCTTGTTGCATTCTGCCCGCCGGTTGCCATGTATGTAAAAGGCTTGTCGAACTCCACAACAAAATAGTTCTTGAAATTATCGGGAACACCGCCGTTATTGCGCTTGGTGTAGCCTATTATTTTATTCTCCTCGGGGACAATTTGTACAAACGACCCCATGTCGTAGGCATCGAGCACCACATAGGAGTGCGCCTGCGGGAATGTAAATCGGAACATGGCAGCACGCTCCGTAGGGGTTATTTCGGTCGTTATATCATAATCGGCAAGATATACCTTATAATAGTGTGGCTTTGCCACTTCGCTCTTGTGCGAGAACCAGCTGGCGCGTTCAGCCTCGTCTGTTTTCACATTGCCCGTCACCGGCATCAGCGAGAATTCTCCATAGTCATTTATCCATGGGCTTGGCTGATGCGTTTGTTCAAATCCGTAGATTTTATTGGCTGTATATGTGTATTGCCAGCCATCGCCCATTTTATTGGTGCGCGGTGTCCAGAAATTCATACCCCAAGGCATGGCTATTGCCGGATAGGTGTTGCCTGCCGATAGTTCGAAACTCGACTGCGTGCCCATGAGAGTATTTACATATTTTACTTCGCCGTCGGCAAACAGATGCAACTGCGACACTGCTAACACAAATAACAAGAGAATTTTTTTTGGCATATTTTTGCTATTTAATATATCGCCAAGGGTGTATGGCGGCACACAACCCCCTACGATAGTCAAAAAATATTAGCGACGTGGTATATTATAACTACGTCGCTAATGTAAGATTTTTTTTAATCCTTATGCAAGTTGTTCATTAATAAATTCCTGCATTTCGGCTTGATGTGCCTCGACGCTTTGCAATAACTTGAATTGTGCCTTAGAACGTACAAGGTTGTGCTCGGGATACTGTATTTTGTAATATGTATCGCCGTTTATGTAGTCGGCAAGGAAACGTACTGTTTGCATATAGGGGAAAAGAGCCGCGGCATAGGGAAGGTTCTCTATCTCCAACGGAGTGAGGAAGCAACGTGCCGATTTCAGATAGCCTTTTGTGAATGCCTTGAATATCTCCATGTTGAAATTTACATTGTCAAGTTCTTCGTCGTCCTCGCGACCGGTATTTGCAGCCGAACGCAGGAAATCGCCGAAGTCGGAGAATATATAGTTTGGCATTACAGTGTCGAGGTCTATCACACACAACACTTTTCCGTCTTTGTCGAATAGTATGTTATCGACTTTTGTATCGCAGTGGCATATACGTTTCGCCAATTTTCCTTCGCGGTGCAACTGCTCGCCTTTGCACATTTCATCGGCACGTCTTTCGAGTTCATCGACAAGCCATTGTACTTGGCCGAGACGGCCTGCTTTGTCCTCTTTAACAGCCTCGCGCAACTGCCATAGACGAAACTCCATGTTGTGGAAATCTTTAATTGTCTCGCCCAACTGCACGGGAATGTCGGCAAGCATGGCTTGGAAATTGCCGAATGTTTCTCCCACAATATATGAGCTTTCGGGTGTAACACCGCTCATGGATGTAGTGTCGGGGATGAACACCATTACGCGCCAATATTTCTCGCCATCGAAATAGAAATATCTTCCATCCTTTGCCGGAACGAAACGTAATACTTTGCGCTCTATGTCCTCTACTCCTTCGGCTTCGTACTTAGCGCGTATGTGGTTTGTTACGGCGTTTATATTGTTCATCAGCATCTCCACGTCGGGGAAAATTGCGTTATTTACATGCTGCAACACATAGTCGGGTGCGTCTCCTTCGGTAACCACGCGATATGTTGTGTTTATAAGGCCGTTACCCAAGGGCTTTACCTCGCTTACTACTCCTTGAATGTTAAACTGTGCTACAACTTGTTGAAGATTTGTGTCCATTGGTCCAAATATTAAAAGGTTAGTTAATTCTTTGTTTTATATCGCACCATAAAATATGGAACGATTGAATATCACAAAAATAGTTCTTTTTTTATCTAATACAAAATTTATTACATTTTTTATGGCAAAGTAAGGCAAAGTAAAGGGGCTGTCCAACAAATTTGTTGGACAGCCCCTTTACTTTTATGTTGTATAACAAGAGGTATTCTATGGCTTGCCGTTTATGTTTCAGACTGCCTTGGGGACACTGAAAAGGGATACTGCCATAAACGCAAGAAACACCAATGCAAGCACTATGACCGCTATGCGCACTGTCCAAGTGCGTATTTTCTTGTTTTGTGCTTTGCACTGCTTGGCGGCACTTTTTTTGTGTACTGCTTTTTTGTTCATGTTATTCGGTTTTCAAATCCAGTGCAATGTTCAGTTCGTCCAGTTGCGATTGTTCCAACGCCGCAGGAGCATCTATCATGGTGTCGCGTCCCGAATTGTTTTTGGGGAATGCGATGCAGTCGCGTATGCTGTCGAGGCCTGCAAACAGGCTGACCCAACGGTCGAGGCCGTATGCCAAACCACCATGAGGGGGAGCACCATATTTAAACGCATCGAGCAACCAGCCAAATTGTTGTTGTGCACGCTCGGGTGTGAAGCCCAACAGCTCGAACATCTTGTTTTGTAGTTGGCTGTCGAATATACGTATGGAGCCGCCACCCACTTCGACACCGTTTATCACCATATCGTATGCGTTGGCACGAACTGCACCCATATCGGTGTCGAGCAATGGTATATCCTCGGGCTTCGGCGAGGTGAAGGGATGGTGCATTGCCATGTAACGTCCTTCCTCCTCGCTGTATTCGAACAATGGGAAATCCACAACCCATAGGCACGAGAATTTGTTTTTGTCGCGCAAGCCCAACTGTCCTGCCACTTCCAAACGGAGTTCGCACAACTGCTTGCGTGTTTTCATGGCATCGTCGCCGCTGAGTATCAGAATGAGGTCGCCCGGTTCTGCGTTGAAGGCTGCCTTCATTTGTTGGAGCACATCCTGTGAATAGAATTTATCGACACTCGATTTTACGTTTCCATCGGCTTCGACACGGGCATAGACCATGCCCTTGGCACCAATCTGCGGACGACGTACAAAGTCGGTCAACGCATCCAGCTGCTTACGGGTATAGGTAGCTGCACCCTTGGCACATATTCCGCCTATATATTCAGCACTGTCGAACACTGTAAATCCATGTCCTTTCATAATATCCATGAGCTCCACGAATTTCATATCGAAACGGGTGTCGGGTTTGTCGCTGCCGTAGTATTTCATTGCGTCGTGCCATGTTATACGTGGGAATGCCTCGGTCAGTTCCACGCCACGAATGGTACGGAACAGATGTTTTGCCATGCCCTCGAAAAGCGATATTACATCCTCCTGCTCCACGAAACTCATTTCGCAGTCTATCTGTGTAAATTCGGGTTGTCTGTCGGCACGAAGGTCCTCGTCGCGGAAGCATTTTACAATTTGGAAATATCTGTCGAAGCCCGACACCATCAGCAACTGCTTAAACAGCTGTGGGCTTTGTGGCAAAGCATAGAATTGGCCCGGGTTCATGCGCGAAGGAACCACAAAGTCGCGTGCACCCTCGGGGGTGGAGCCTATGAGCATGGGTGTCTCCACTTCGATAAATCCCATAGAATCGAGGTAGCGACGTACTTCCATTGTCATTTTATGACGTAGCTCCAAGTTTTTGCGCACGCACTCGCGACGCAGGTCGAGGTAGCGATATTTCATGCGGAGCTCATCGCCACCGTCGGTATTGTTTTCTATTGTAAACGGAGGGGTGTCGGCACTGTTCAATATGTTCATGCTTTGTGCCACTATTTCTATATCGCCTGTGGGCATATTGGGGTTCTTACTCTCGCGCTCACGTACCACGCCGCTTACCTGAACGACATATTCCCTTCCCAAGTGTGAGGCTTTTTCGCATAGCGCAGCATCGGCATCCTCGCTGAACACCAATTGGGTTATTCCATAACGGTCGCGCAAATCGACGAAAGTCATACCACCCATTTTGCGGGCACGTTGCACCCAACCGCTTAATGTAACGCTATTTCCGACATCGGCTAATCTGAGTTCGCCGCAAGTTCTTGTTCTGTACATATATTTTCTATTGTATTGTTGTTTTCTAAATATTCTGCGAAATTAAATAAAAAAATTATAAAAGAGCCATAAGTTTATTTTATTTCTATAAAATATTTGGAAGAAAATTTCACTCGGATAGATTTAGACGGCTCCTTTACCCTACTCCTAAATCGGTATTATTCAGCAACACCTCGACCGACGACAGTTTTTCGAGTTCGGGATATACATCCTTTACAAACCATTGCAGCAGTTCGTCATCGCGCTTAACAGCAGTGCCATTGTCGCAAAATATATTCACGCTGAAATATTCGAAATATTTTTTTGCCGTTTCTATATCGTCTGTTATTTGCCGACGTGTGTCGCCCTGTGTACAACACAGCAGGCATACACCATCGAAATAGCGTGCTATATCCTGCGGTGTTATATCCTTGGGGATGCCTTTGTTCCACTCATGGCGACGACTTGCCGAAAAACTCTCCACTCCACATCGGAATTTGACCTTTGCCGGGGCAAACCGCTTTGCAAAATCATCCAGCCGATTGCTATACATATAATGCGCCTCGAACCATATCGTATTTATATTTTTACTATCCACCACCTGCCGAAGCATGTTCAATGTATCGTCGTCGAGTTCCATAGCCGACCCGGAATTTATGACATCGAGAACGCCGAAACGCCCTGTTACCTTTTGCAAGACGTTCTTGTTCACCAAAAATGGGTTCTCGCTTGTGTCTGCATGATAGTTGCAGAATGTACATTTGCGCCATCGGCATCCTGTGCCTTGCAACAGCACCATCTCGCGCGGCATTTTGGTTTCAATCACCGCATATCTATCCATTGCAGCCGTTTTTAAAGAATATTTGTTTTTTCAACCATATTATAACGGCATAGGCCATGGGAGTACCGAAGAGGACCTCTATTCCAAGCTTCATACAATACTGCAAGAGTATCATTTTCAGCAGATCCACAGGAGCAACCACACCGGCAAAAGCAATGAGCACAAAAGGGAGCGTGTCGAACAAATATGCCACAACCGAACTGCCTATGGTACGCACCCATAAACGTCGGCCGCGAGTAAGTTTTTTTATACGTTCCATGAGCCACGCGTTGCATAGTTCACCAAGCAAGAAACCCACCAACGAGGCTATGACTATGCGAGGGACATAATTAAACACAGCGTTATAGGCCAAAGCGGTCTCGTCGAGATAATTCGGCGATGGCAGCCACACCCCAATCTGGGTACAAAGCACCAGCAGCAGATTACAAAAAAACGTAATCCATATTACTCGACGAGCAGTTTTGTAGCCCCATACCTCGGTGAGCACATCACCCAGCATATAGGCAAACGGGAACGTAATGGTTCCTGCGTCGAAAAAAAACATATTTAGAAAGCCTATGACCTTGACTGCCATTATGTTGGACACCAAATACAGTGTCACAAAAAGGGCTGTAACAACGATAAGCAGCCTATCGCTGCTTGCTCGGTTTTTTAAAGGGTTTTCCGATACCTTGTGCATGATTTTATAAATTTTTGCGCAAATTTACTATAAAAAAACGGTGTGATAAATACAAACGCGCCATTTTTTAACAAGCATATTGCACAAATTCCCAAACAGACGATAAAAAACACACCCACCCCCTTTTTGCTCCTTGCAATACCGTTTCCAAAGGATGCAAACAGATATTAAAGGAATATTTATATTAAAAAAAGTTATTATATAATTAATAAATAAATAGTTCTTTGTATTTTTGCGGTAAGTCACAAAAACAGGGTGCAATGCGAAACAAAAAACAGTTCCACGCACGCACATAGAAAACACAAACAAAAAATAAAAAACACAATTATAATTATGAAGAAAATTTTTACCATTCTATTATCAACAGCAACTATGATAGCAAATTTATCATGCGGAGGAGGAGAACAAAAATATGCAATCCTTAACGAAAGTAAAGCCCCATTCGGTGCACCGGAATTCAACCTGTACAACACTGCCGACTACACCGAGGTATTCAAAATAGGTATCGACGAGAAGCGTGCCGACATAAAAAGAATAATCGAAAACAGCGAAGAACCTACATATCAGAACACAATAGAGGCATTGGAGGTGAGCGGTGCCACATTGGAGAAGGTATCATCCATATTCTTCAATTTGAACGAGAGCAATAACACCCCGCAGATGACAGAAATAGAAAACGCTGTCACCCCCCTGCTCACCGAGCTAAGCGGTTACATATTCATGAACGACTCGCTTTTTGCACGCATACGCAAAATTTACGATGCAAAGGAGTCGCTGAACTTGAACGAGGAGCAAAGCATTGTTCTTGAAGAGTATTACAACCGTTTTGTTCGCGGAGGAGCCCTATTGAACGATGCCGACAAAGCGACATTGCTCGATATAAACACACAGTTGAGCCTTGCATCCATAGAATTTGGCAACAACCTGCTTGCCGACAGCAAAGAATTCACACTGCTGATAACCGACGAAAAAGACCTTAGCGGACTGCCCCAAGGCGTTCGCGATGCAGCAGCCGAACAGGCAAAAGCCGAAGGACACGAGGGTTGGTTGTTCACGCTCGACAAGCCCAGCTGCATACCATTCCTGCAATACGCCGACAACCGCAATTTGCGCGAGCAAATATACAAAGCCTACTACAATCGTGGCAACAACGACAACAAGCACAACAACAAGGATGTCATCAAACGCATACTACAACTACGCCAGCAAAAAGCCAAGCTATTGGGATTCAGCAACTATGCTGCATTTGCCCTTGACGAAAAAATGGCAAAGACACCCCAAGCAGCCGAGCAGTTGTTGATGAGCATTTGGCAACCGGCAATACAACGTGCCAAGGAAGAGGCCGCCAACCTGCAAGCCATCATCGACAAGGAGAATGGAAATTTCAAACTGCAAGGATGGGATTGGTTCTACTACACCGAAAAATTACGTAAAGAGAAATATGCCCTGAACGACGCCGACATCAAGCCCTATTTCCAACTCGAAAATGTTCTGAATGGAGCCTTCGACTGCGCCGAGCGTCTGTATGGAGTAAAATTCACAGAACGTCACGACATCCCCACCTACTACGATGGCGTGCGTACATTCCAAGTAACAGACAGCAACGACGAACATCTTGCAGTGTTCTACACCGACTTTTTCCCACGCCCCTCGAAACGCAGCGGAGCATGGATGACTAATTTCGTCAATCAGATGAATATATGTGGCAAGAATATACGCCCCATGGTTGTAAACGTATGCAATTTCACACCCCCCACAGGCGACACCCCCGCGTTGCTGAACATTGACGAGACACGCACACTGTTCCACGAGTTCGGTCATGGCCTGCATGGCATGCTCACACAGACACACTACCCCACAGTGAGCGGCACCAATGTGAAACACGATTTTGTGGAACTATTCTCACAGGTGAACGAAAAATGGGCCATAGCCCCCGAGGTAATGCGCACCTACGCAAAACACTACCAAACAGGCGAGGTAATCCCCGACTCACTAATAGAGAAAATGCAACGCAGTTCGCATTTTAATTCAGGATTTGAGACAAGCGAGCTTGTAGCAGCAGCCATCCTCGACCTGAAAATGCACACCATAGACGACTACACCAATTTCGATTGCAACAACTACGAACAAGAACTACGCGCACAGATAGGGTTCATCCCCGAGATTGAATACCGCTACCGCAGCACCAATTTCGCACACGTATTCAGTGGAGGATATGCCGTAGGATACTACGCATACCTATGGGCAGAAGTACTCGACTGCGACGCATTTGAATTGTTCCAAGAGCGTGGTTTGTTCGACCCCGAGACCGCAAAATCGTTCAAAGGGCTTTTGGAAATGGGTGGCAGCAAGGACCCCATGCGTGAATACATAAAATTCCGCGGAGCCGAGCCCAACCCGGCAGCCCTGTTACGCGCACGCGGCCTTATAGCAGAATAAAAAACCGGTATGATGAGACTCAACAAATATATATTCCCCACGATACTCCTTGCCGCCATTCTGACGAGTTGCGGCGAGGACAGGACACACGAATATCTGGAAAAAACCGAAGAAAACCAATGGATATTATCGCAAATGCAAAGCGACTATCTGTGGAACGACTCAATAACCATGCCAAAACGCAAGGATTTCTTCGGCAGCAGTTCCAATTTCTTCTACAACCTGTTATACAAAGGCGACAACAGTTCGTACATGACCGACTCTGCCGCCGCCACAAGTTATGGAATGAGTTTTGCCATAATACGCGACCCGCTTGGAACAAGCACAAACAAAAGCTATGCTCTTGTTTTGTTTGTCGAGCCCAAATCGCCGGCCGAACGTGCCGGCGTGAAACGCGGCACATGGATTTCCAAGGTTGGCAGTCACAATGTAACCTCGGGCAACGCCGGTTATTTAGAACGAGGAAACGCCACCAAACTGGTTACATGGCAAATAGAATTGGACACCGAAAGCATGGAATATATTTGGAGCGCCAATGACACGCTCAGCATGGAGTCGGCCACTGCAACAGAGAACCCTCCTTTGTATTTGGACTCCATATACAATGTGCGCAACCACAAAGTAGGTTACATTGTATATAATAGGTTTACACCCCAAGCACAAAGCAACGACATAGCCAATGTATTATCGCAGTTTGCCGGCCAAGGCGTAACCGACCTCATTCTGGACCTGCGCTACAACAGCGGGGGCTCGGCACAAGAGGCAGCCCGCATAGCAAGCCATTTTGTCCCTGCCGCCATGCAAGGCGACACATTCTGCCGTATTGTACACAACAGCGACAACAGCGACAAAAACATAACATACAGCTATTCGAGCGTAACACCGTTCGAAACAGGCATGATATATATACTCACAACAGCGGCAACACGCGGCACAGCCGAAGCCTTTGCAGCCTCGTTGCAACAGACATTGGGACGCGACAAAGTGCTTATTGTAGGCGAGAACAGTGCAGGCGACAATATCTACACCCAAACATACACATCGCCATATAATTTCACAATAAGCCCCGCAGTAGGGGAATTGCACACTGCCGATGGCAACCTGCTATCGCCGTACGGACAACATGCCAACTACACTGTTAATGAATTGTCACAGTTCCACCGACTATATGAATTGGGCGAGGAGCAAGAATATTTGTTATACAACACATTCTACCTTATAGTAAACGGCACACTCCCCTACCTGCCAAATGAAACAGACGCCATAGCGCCGCAAACAGATAAACATATACGAAAAGGGAAAAGCATAACAAAATAGAATACACAAGAATGTGCCATCATACAATTAAGTCCGCCCCACACGCTTGGGGCGGACTTAATTGTTTTATAATATTTTTTTTCATTTCTTAAATTTTCATTTAGAACTCACACACACGCGAATGTGTTATTTTACAAAATAACCATAAAAACAAGTGAAATGAAAAAAAATGTATTATTCGCAGCCGTAGCTGCAACATTCTTATTCTCGGCATGTAATTCATGCAGTAACGAAAATCAGCAAGGAATTGTTATGGAGAGCGAAACAGACAGCATCTACTTCATAAACGATTCCACAATAGGAGACAAACAAACTTTCATATTCGAAGGACTTATGCCCCTGACAAACGGAAAAGCGGGAAACACCGTTCTGACAATACAAACTGTCAACCTGAACGAAGATGGGACATACACCATAAACACCACATATCTGGACGAGAATTCATCACCGGTCACCAACAGCGACAGTGGCAGCGCATTCATACTCATAGGTATCCCCAACGACAGCACCGCCATTGTATATGAACTTATATCGGACAATAACAATCCCAAAATGAATTTCAAAGTAAACGGGGATAGTTCTCTTACACGCCTAAACAACAAGATGCAGCCGATATCGCAGAACCCGGCCCATCGTCTCATACACAAAAAGAGTTCTAAATAAGGTAGCAAGGAATAATTTACAGATTATATGCTCTCATTTATTAACCACTAAAACAGAAAGCCATGAAAAAATTATTGTTATTGAACCTTGTAGCACTATGTTTGCTTGGCACCACATCGTGCGAAAAAGACCCCGACACCGACAAGTTGGACAACGATTATTTGGTATATACCAACTACGACAAAGGAACCAATTTTGGCAGCATAGAGACCTTCCATGTCATAGACAGCATTTTAATAATCAGCGACCAAGCAAAACCGGGATATTGGAAAAACAACAATTCGCAAACCATCATCAACGCCTATACAAATCACTTGGAAGAGCGTGGCTACACAGCTGTTGCAAACAACGAAAGTGCCGACATGGTATTGCAAATAAGCTACATAAGCAATACATATTATTTCAATGCCTACGATTCGGGAGCATGGTGGAACAGCTACCCCGGCTACTGGAATTGGGGCGGTTGGGGATGGTACTATCCGTTTAATTTTGTGTATAGTTACAGTACCGGTTCCATTATAGCCGAACTTGTGAGCACAACGCCCTCGACTATCGAAAAGGACAAGCTCACCGTTATATGGAACTCATACATCTGCGGACTTTTAAATGGCAATTCGCTTAGTCTGAGCAGGACACTCAATGGTATTAATCAGGCGTTTGACCAATCGCCGTATATTAAAGCCGGTAACTAAAAAACAGACAGCCACAATGTTTAACCACATAAATTATAGAATATGAAAGCGATAAAAAAAATAATATGTACAATAATGCTCGTTGCAGCAGTATGTACGCCATCTGTCAGCAAAGCACAGTTATCATTGAACAGCTATTTCAATGTCGATTGGCAGTTTAATATTCCTCTGAGCAACAATTTCTCGAACACTGCCAGCGGTTGGGGTATGAACTTCGAGGGCGGTTATTATATTAACCCCGACGTTGCGCTGGGTGCATTCGTCAGTTTCCACACCAACAACAAATATTTCTCGCGTCGTACCATACAGCTAAACGAAACCCTGTCGATGAACAGCGACCAACAGCACCAGATGTTCACTTTGCCGTTTGGTTTGCTTGCCCGATATCGTTTTCAGGAGGCCGATTTCCAGCCATATATATCAATGAAATTGGGTATGTGCTATGCACAATTCAGCAACTATTATTATATATTCATGAGCGACAAGGATAATTGGGGATTTTTCATGTCACCCGAGCTTGGATTTAATTATTATCCATGGGCCAATGGCGTGGGATTTCATCTTGCCATATATTATAGTTTTGCCACTAACAAATGCGATTTGATGAGTTACGACCAGAGTAATTTAAATAATATAGGTTTCAGGCTTGGTCTTGCTTTCTAATTTTTATCGCCGTATCAATACTATTTGATACGGCGATAAAAATTTTCTCCGCTGCCGGGAATATAGTTTTTATGGGTTCAAGCGGTTCCTTAATGTGTCGGTGTATATCATATATATATTTTCCCTGTACCGTTTGGGTATGTCGGCTGTGTCGTTTACGGTGAACAGCGCCGCCTTGTAGCCACCGAAGAAATCCACAATTTTAAATAAAGCATTGTCAAAAGCACTTGTGTGCAATGTAATCCATTCTATACGCTCCCCTTTGTACAAAAAATGTAGAAACAGATGCTTGACGAGCGCATCGGCCAAATCCTGCGCCATGCACGAATAGAGCACTCGGTGATACCCTCGGCTAAGCAAATCGTCGTAATGCGAATAGCTGAACGCCTCGACAACCATTCTGTTTTTTATATCGGGAAAATAGTGTTCCAGAATATCGGCATCGGATATTTTGTCTGTTACAAGGTATAGATTTTTGTTTGTCACAAAAAAATTGTTTATATCCTTGGCTGTCAGGGGGGTGTACTTACCATATATGCGACGCGTCAGAAATTCCTGCAATGTGGGCACTGTGTCTTTTTTATGGCTATGCCCGGTCATGGCATTAAAATCCTCCCAAGTGTGTGCAGCCACCAATACCGAGTCGGCAGTCATGAGAAAATCGAACTCCACATATTTATATCCGCCGGTTGCAGCCTGCTCCATGGCCTCTTTGGAATTGGTATATACATGCCCATCGACGGCACCACCGGCATGAGCTATATATTCAAGCTCGGGAATGAGGGTGTCGGCGTGGGAGCAAGATAGCAGACACAGCATGGAAAGTATTGCTGCTATGTATGTAACTACAACGGTGCGCACAATTTTTTCAGAAAGTCAAGTTGTTCTCCTTCGAAATAGGGCGATAATAATCCATACACCCTTGCATGGTAGTCGTCGAGATAGTTTTTTGCCTCTGCGCCAAGCAGTTCGGGAATTATGGGACGTTTGTCTATCGGACACAATGTCAGTGGTATCATGGAGCAGAAATCGCCAAATTCCGTTGTCACATCGGCCACTACAAGCATTGTATTTTCGATACGTATTCCATGCCTTCCGGCTTTGTACAGCCCGGGTTCGTTTGTGACTGTCATACCGGGTAACAATGGCGCAGGAACATTGTTCATTCGTATCTGGTGCGGCCCTTCGTGTACGTTCAGGAAATGCCCCACTCCATGGCCTGTGCCATGCAGGTAGTTTTCGCCTGCCTGCCATAGCCACTGACGTGCAAGAACATCAATTTGCGTGCCACATGCCCCTTTTGGGAATTTTGCCATGGCCAACGAGATATGTCCTTTCAACACACGTGTGTAGTCCTCTTTTTCCTCGACGCTTAGAGTACCCAACGGTATAGTACGGGTTACATCGGTTGTTGCGCTCATATATTGTCCGCCACAGTCAAGCAACAACATGCCTTTTTGTTCGAGCGCAGTGTTCGTCGCCTCGGTGGGCTCGTAATGTACTATTGCCGCATTGCTTGCGTATGCAGCTATTGTGCTGAAACTAAGTCCGCGAAATTCATCATCGGCACTGCGTAGTTCCGTTAGTTTTTTATCTACATCGAGTTCGGTGATGCCACCATGCGGCATTGTTTTTTCAAGCCAATGCAATAGTTTGACCATTGCAACGCCCTCGGACAACATAGCTTTTTTGAAGCCTTCTATTTCGACATCGTTTTTTACTGCTTTCATGGCTGCAACCGGCGAATCGCTGAACAGGGGTTTGCAGTTGTTATTAAGTTTTTTGACGATGGCGGCATTGCACCTGTTGGGTTGTAACAGTATATTTTCTTTGTCGTAGGTGGCAATAGCATCCCATACAGCGCTGTATGGGGCTGTTTTGTAGCCTTGCCCGACAAGGTAGTCTTGTACTTGTTCCGATATTTTCTGTTCCTGTACAAACAGCGTTGCAGTGTCGGCTGTCACAAGCAGATACGAAACAACCACCGGGTTGTACTGTACATCGTTTCCGCGAATATTGGTGAGCCATGCCACCTCGTCGAGCATTGTCACCAGCATGCCGCATGCACCCTGCTGCGCCAGTTCACGACGCAGCCTGCCTAACTTTGAAGAGGCCGTCTCCCCGGCATATTCAAGTGGCAATACTATGGCCGGTTCCATAGGCATGGAGGGCCTGTCGCGCCACAATTCATCGAATGGGTCGCTTGACACATCGAGCCTTATTCCACATAGCGACAAACGACTTTCCCAAGCGGATACCTCGGCCAGCGAGCACACTGTGCCATCGACACCCACGACATCGCCTTCGGCAAGATTTTCACATAGCCACTCGGCTATCGAGGGGGTGCCTGCGGCTCCGTCTTTCATTAACCGGAATTGCGACTGCGTAAATAACTCCTCGGCAGCAAGCCAGTAACGGGAATCGGTCCACAGCAAGGCGTGCTCTTTTGTAACTACCGCCGTACCTGCCGAGCCGTCGAAGCCCGATATCCATTCTCGGGTTTTCCATTTGTCGGCAACATATTCGCTACTGTGCGGGTCGCTGCTGACTATTATGAAAGCAGCCAGACCATTCGCATCCATATATGCACGAAGAGCATCTACTCTTCTTGAAATATCAACAGCCATGATTTCAGTATTATAATTTTTTCACTCCTATGCGGCGTAGCTTTTTATCGCGTGCCGACTCCTTCCATATTCCGCCTCCTTCATTTTCACCCTCCATGATGACATATTTGTCGCTCTCGATAAGGATTTTAAAATTTATAGGAAGCGTCATCTCGGCTCTCACTTTCTTTCCGTTCTTTCGTCCGGGTTTCCATTTTGGCATATTATAAACAACGCGAACGGCCTCGCGGTCCAACGATTCGGATACAGATTTTATTACACGCGCGCCTGTTATGGTTCCATCGGCACCTACCGAAAATGCCACAACAACCTCGCCGATTTCCCCTTTTTCGCGAGCCTCAATGGGATAGTTTGTCTCTTTCTGTAAATAATCATGCAGTTTCTCTACTCCACCCGGAAACTCGGGCATCACAATTTTGTCTTTGTTCTTTTGTGCATCGACCTCCGCCATAAAATTAGGGCAGATAAGCAGATTTAAGAGCAGAAAAAGAAATATTTTCTTCATATTCATACGTTTATGTTATATGTCATTATATTTCATTTGTATCTGCAAACTTACATTTTTTTTCAGAAAAATAAAACTATATAGTAATTTATATTTATATCGTGTTTTGTGAATAGCGGCATGATAGAATGAAGTCGTTATAAAAGTAAAAAAATAAATAAAAAAATACAGCTAAAAATTTGCAGTTACAAAATTATACTGTACCTTTGCAACGCTTTTGAGCGCAAAACAGATGCGCTGTTAGCTCAGTTGGTAGAGCAATTGACTCTTAATCAATGGGTCCAGGGTTCGAGTCCCTGACGGCGTACAACAAATAGAAGATATTGAAAATTCAATATCTTCTATTTGTTTTGCTATATTTCGTGTCGCGTCAAGCAGATTATCGAAAATACATAATTATACGTTTAATAATAATAAATTCTTCTGTTTTTTTGCGTTTAAAAGATAAATGTCACAATTTTAAGCAGTTTCCCTTTGAAAATCATCAATTTTTATTGTAAATTCAAAAAAAAGTAGTACCTTTGCACACGTTTTTCAAGGGCTTGTCTATCGACAAGGAATGAAAAACGCTAATAGTGTTGAATATTAAAAATTTAAAGACGTTATGAAAGAAATGGCTGGTGAATTTGCAGGTCGCATTTGGAATGCCCTCAATGAAACAGAAGGTCTTACTCTCAAAGAGATTAAGAAAGCTACAAAACTAAAAGACAAAGAACTTTATTTGGGTCTTGGCTGGTTGCTACGCGAAGACAAAGTCTTCAACTGTGTTGCAGGTGAGGAGGAAATCTTCGCTCTCAAATAAGACGAAATCCTATCACAATAAAAAAGCGATAAATCGTTTGATTTATCGCTTTTTTATTGTGATATAAACATACTCTGAAATATCATAACGAACAGGTTGGAAACAGATTTACGGGTAACCTACCCTACGTTTACCCACCCGACAGAATTATATTTCGGAGTATGTTTGTTTTACTTTTCAAACCCTTTTTCTTCGGCTACCTGTTTTGCTCTATCGAGCGCCAAATGAATATCCCTGCAAACATTTTCTTTGCCTACGATTTTCACTATACCCGATTTGCGTAAGGATTTTTCTACATTTTCATGTACTCCCGACAGGATTATCACCCGACCCTCGTTTTGCGACGATTTTATAAATATTTCGAGGTTGTGTAGGCCTGTGGAGTCAATGAACGATACTTTTCTCATACGCACCACACGTATGGGCATGGCATCGTGGTCGCGAGTCAGCTCGTCGAATTTATTGGCAACGCCAAAGAAGAACGGGCCTTCTATCTCGAACACTTCGGTACCTGCGGGTATTGACAGTGTCTCGTCGTGTTCGCCATCGCGATGCACATCGACATGTTCACGCATAACCGATATGTTTGCGCTTTCTGTGACACGTTTCAGAACTATCACAACCGCCATGACCAATCCCACCTCGATGGCCAATGTCAAATCGAAGAATACGGTAAGCAGCAATGTAACAAAAAGCACGCCTGTTCCTGCCATGGAGCTACGATACATGGAGCGTATTGTTCTCCATCCACTCATGTTATATGCCACCATTATTAGCACACCAGCCAAGCAAGGCATGGGTATTTGTCCCACTACACCGCCAAGCAACAGCAACACCAATAACAGCACCAAGGTGTGAACAACGCCTGCTACGGGGGTTTTACCACCGTTATTTATATTTGCCATTGTACGTGCAATGGCACCCGTTGCCGGTATTCCGCCAAAGAAAGGAACAACGATATTTGCTATACCTTGTCCAATTAGTTCTGTATTGGAATTGTGGGTATCGCCTATAACACCATCGGCAACCATAGCCGACAACAACGACTCGATGGCACCCAGCATGGCGATAGTAAATGCCACAGGCGCCAATGCCTGTATGGTTGCGAATATACTGCCCATTTCAAATTCCATTTCGGGCATGCGCAACGAAGGAAGGCCCGAAGGCAATTCATACAAATCGCCAATGGTTTTTATGGATGTAACACCGGCATAGTCGCGCAAAACCCATGCAATAATGGTCATCACTATAATAGCCAGCAGAGAACCCGGCAGTTTTTTCGAAAACTTGGGGGTGAGGGCTATCAATGCGATGCTCAAAAGTCCCATGACGAAACTCCACCAATCGACATTGCCGATGTTTTTAAAATAGCACAGCCATTTGTCGATGAAGTTGGCAGGCACATCGTCTATCCCCAAGCCCATCAGGTCGTTTATCTGTGTCGAGAATATTGTTATGGCTATACCACCGGTAAATCCTATTATAATAGGATAAGGCATATATTTTATGATACTGCCCATGTGACATAGACCCATTATGACCAATATAATACCTGCCATGATGGTGGCAATGGCAAGACCGCTCAGACCATACTGTTGCACTACGCCGTACACTATTATGATGAATGCACCGGTAGGGCCGCCTATCTGTACTTTGGAGCCTCCGAATACCGATATGAGCAAACCGGCCACAATGGCTGTCACAAGTCCCTCGGTGGGACCCACTCCGCTGGCAATACCAAAAGCAATGGCAAGTGGGATTGCCACGACACCCACAATTATACCGGCCATGACATCGGCACTGAATTTTTCACGAGAATAGTTCTTCATAGCTTCGAAGAACTTAGGACGGAAGTCAATAATGTTCCTTTTCTTTTTCATAGTAGTTTCTTGTTTTTACCTTCACTCGTATCATATTAACATCGCACGGCGCAGAATGTAAATTCGGCTATATTGCCCATGCGACACGCGTAACCATGTGATTTAAAATTTTGCAAAATTACTAAAAAACAGCCGTACAACAATCATAAACCACAAATTTTCATAATGAATTGATAATAATATTATTTGCTCTATCGACGGCCTGTGTGTCCAATGTAGCCAAATATATTCTTGTTGTTGCCTCCGAGTCGTGCCCCATACCTTCGCTTATGACCGAAAGCGGTATATTTTTGCTTTTGGCTATACTTGCCCACGCATGCCGCGCCACATACATGGTAAGCGGCACGTCCAGCCCTATCATTGCCGAAACTATTTTTAGATATCCATTTATTTTGTGACTCATATTGCGATAGTCGTTGCGCTCTTTGTCGCCTGCCCGAAACAATATGGGAAGCATATATGGGGTACCGGGATTAAAATATCGTTTGACAATATCCTGCATACATTTTTCCCACTTAATAAAAAGTTTCTGTTTGGTTTTTCGACGCGAGTAAACGAGCCTTCCGTTCTGCAAATCATTTTTTTTCAGATAGGCCATATCTATGAAAGCCATTCCCCGAGTGTAGAAACTAAACAAAAACATATCCCTTGCAAATGCCAGATTGGGTTTATTGTTTAAATCTATATTTTTAAGTTTACGTATCACCGGCAACGACACTGCGCGTTTTGCTGTCTTGTCCACGCCGGTATATACGTGCTTAAACGGGTATATCTGCTCCACAAGCCCATCCTCCACCGCCCTGTTATAAACAGCTCTGAAATTACGCATATAGAACGACGAAGTATTCATTATGACACGCTGTTTCAGATAGGCCTCGTACGACAGCACAAAATGCGCGTCTATGGATGCCAACGATACATCGCAACCATTTGTATATCGCATGAGGCTGTTATACAAAGTGTTATATATCTCTTTTTGTCGATAGTTACCCAATTTCGTTTGCAAATCCATAAGTCGTTTTATATATAAAAACAGATTGCCATCGACATTTTTCCTTTGATAACGCCTGATGATATCATCCACGACAAACGCCACCCTGTTGTTTTCGAGTTCCGACACTATGGTTTTTATTTTCGTGTATTCAAGACTTATGATACGTTGAACGTTGCCTGTTTCGACATCGCCACAACAAACATTCGACAGTGCAGAAAGCGATTGTTGCGATACAAATTTCCAAATAGTCGGAGTTATTTTAAGCCCAATACCTAACTGACGTACTTTTCTGGCATAAATAATTTGAAAATAAACAGAACCCTCGGAGTCTTTTTTTGACGAGGGACGAAATTTTAATTTAATTGATACCATAGCTACTATATTTAAATTGATATTAAAACAGATAGTATAAATCTAAACAAAGTAGCCATAAAGAAAGGATAATAAATAATATTTAGAAGCTGTTTAAATTTATGTCCTTGAAATTTTTATCGGTCTTTTTTAGAATGTTTTTTTCATTCTTTAAAGGCGCATAGCGGGCTATGTAACTGCAAAAAAGAAAAAAACAGGCAAAAAAGAGCATAAAAAGGCAAGCAGAACTCGCGGACAATGTAATAACTTTTTCGAAAGAAATTTAAACAGCTTCTTAATAAATGCAGGAGGGATACCCCTCCTGCATTTATTAAATATTATTTATTTACATTCACAGTAAAAGTCTGGTATGGGAATTTCAATCCTCGTTGAGGAAGTGTCTCATAGACTTTTTTGTTCATATCAAAATATATAGCCCAGTAATCGGATTGTTTTGCCCACACACGCACCGTAATATCTATGGAGCTTGCACTGAGTGAGCCCAAGGCTATAAATGGCTCCGGTGTATCCAGAATACGTTTGTCGGCTGCAATAAGTTCCGCTATCACCGATTTTGCTTTTTCGAAATCATCGCCATAGCTTATGGAGAATGAGAAATCGACACGACGCAATTCCTCGCGTGAATAGTTATTCACTATACCGGTTGATATGGGGCCGTTGGGGATAAGAATTATTTTATTATCGGGAGTCTGCAATACGGTATTGAATATTTGTATCTCCTTAACAGTACCTGCCTGACCTTGCGCCTCAATGTAGTCGCCCACTTTGTATGGACGGAACAAAAGAATGATTACACCGCCTGCAAAATTCTGCAATGTACCGCTTAGAGCCATACCGACTGCCACACCTGCCGATGCAAAGAGTGCTATGAACGACGATGTGTCAATTCCAAATATGCTTATTATGATAACGATAAGGATAATAAGCAGCACCACATCGATGAGACTGGTGAGGAACGACTGCACAGTAACATTGGTTTTTCTTTTCTGCATAAGTATTTTTGCAACGGAAATAAGGCGTTTTGTTATCCAACGTCCTATAAACCACACAAAAAGCACTTTCAGGATTTTAAATCCAAAGGCTACGCAATACGAAGTTATAATTTTCACAACCTCGGCCACTGTCATTCCCGACAAGGCGCTTACTGCATTATCAAGCCCCGAGAAGCCATTGTTTGCCACCGAGTCGGCTACTTCGACGGCAGTAGAAAAAATAGTAAATAGATCCATAATTTATTTTTTAAAATATTATTTATCAAGAATTTGTCTTGCGGCATTTTTTGTATCGACTTTGGATATCACCCTTTGCACATAGCCATTTTCATCTATTATGAATGTGGCACGTATAATCCCCATGTATTTACGGCCTGCCATTTTTTTCTCGCCCCACACGCCAAAAGCCTCAATGAGCTTTTTATCGGTATCGGCTATCAAATTGAAGTTCAAAGAATGTTTTTCTTTAAATCGTATATGCGAAGCCTCGCTATCGGCACTCACTCCTATCACTGTGTAGCCAGCAGCGGTTAAATCCGACATTCCATCGCGCAACGAACAAGCCTCGGCAGTACATCCGGGGGTGTTATCCTTGGGATAGAAGTATATTACGATGCGTTTACCCAAGAAATCGGCTGCACGCAATTCCTCGCCACGCTCATTTACTCCGAGAAACTCGGGAATTTTATCACCTATATTCAGCATAATTTATTTACATTTAACATATTACCAACAGAATAAAACAAAAAAAACATTCTGTCGCAAAAAGGATTGCAAATTTACAAAATATTCCACAAATGAACAAAATTATAGAAAGCCGCTTTATGGGCTTTCTTTACATTTTTATATCCTTGATTTTCTCATCCATATATAGCACAACCTCCTTGCATGCAAGGAGGTTGTGTAAAATAGCGTGTGAGGCCCGAATGCCGCATCAGAATGTTCCGGCATATTCGCGTTCGCGTTGCTGTGTATTTGTAGAGCCCTCTCGCAGGCTGTAAATTTTAAAACTGTTGGCATGGGGAGTTATGGTTATATCGCCTGCCTTCACAAGTTCCTCTATTATTCCGGGAAGGGTATCATAGGATTCTATATTAAGGGCAGTATGGCCGTTATGCCGTTCCAGAGCGAATGCAGTGGCTATCTCCACAGGATATACCGATGTGTGACGCGCAATAAACGCACGAACGTTTCTTTTGTCGGCTGTAAGCCTATCGGTGCCGTCGGAATGTTTTTCTATGGGCTTTACTTTGCCGTATGTAAATTGTTCTATGTTATGTTCGAGTGTATCGCGCGTGGTAAATCCTTGCAACAACAGTTCCTGTCTGTTATACTCCAACAGGAACGATGGGGTTGACTGAACGGCATAATGACGACAGATTATATTATCGGCCTCAAATGTGTTTTGCGCCTTGGTACTCTCCATGGTCTCTCTGAATAGATTTGGCTCGTAGCCCTCTACGGCAGCCAAGTCAATCAGCACCTCGGCATTTGATGTTTGCAAGGCCTCGACGGCGGTAGCCTCCTGTATGCGTCTGTAAAACCTATGTGCCATTCTCATATCCCTTTGTCCATTGGCGTTTTTAGGGGCAAGCAGTTTGGATGTTATGTATGCCAAACACTGCGGAACGGTGGAACGATACGTTTCGCTGAACAGATGAAAGCCATGCTCCTTGACCGGCATTCCATGTATGCGCGATGCCTCCAACCAATGTTTAAGTATGTTTCTGTTCGATAATTCTACGTCGCTGCCGCCTATTTCGAGACGTCGGTTGTTGTATGTGTGAATATCCTCGACCATAGCACTCATCACATATACAAGCTCTATGTTGTCTCCGTAGCGGTATTCCAGTGCCCTTGTAATGGGCGAAGTACCCCAGCACCAAGTGCACACAGGGTCGGCAAAAATTGTTATTTTCAGTCTATCCATAATATTCTGTTTTTTTAATACTAACAGAATATTCGCGCATAATGTTCATGGATGCCATGTGGCACATAGGCATATTGGCTGCTATATATAAATATGTATAAATCCCGAGCTGTGTATTACAGCCCGGGATTTCATTCGAACAAACCTTGTCAGCGGTTTGTATTTTGGTTAGTCGCGCAAACGAAAACCCGATGCACGAGCAAGTATTTTAGCCTCGGTGCGTCTTGCCGACATAAAACACATTACATTCAGGATGAGCGCGATAAACGGGAACGGCATGGCCATCTCCACTTGTACATCAGCACCATCGAGCAGCAATAGCGAGCACACCAACAACAGAATATTATAACCGGTCAGCAACAATACTCCAAGTATCGAAGTGCGTTTCTGCAACTCGAAATTCTGGAACGACGATATTATCATTCCAAACAGATTGACTAAAATAGTGAACGACAATACAACGCCCAATGCACACGACACATAGGATAGCGTGCCGTCGGCCTTTTCTATATGGAAATTGTGCAGAACCATTGTTGCGCCGTTAGGCTCAATGAACTGCAACACCGGCATTACAAGGGCTGCCACCAACAGTGCTATGGATGCTACAAACAGCAGTTGATAGGGACGAAATTTCATATATCAACAAAAAATTAGTCCTCGTTATTGCTTGCCTCTTTTGCAGGGTCGCGGAAATATACCTTACCCTCGGCAAATTCTTGCGCTGCAATGAGTGTAGGCTTGGGCAATCGCTCATAGAAACGCGAAATCTCTATCTGTTCGTGATTTTCGAACTGTTCTTCGAGGTTGTCGGTTGTGGAAGAGAACTCGTTGAGTTTTTTAAGCAATTCCTCTTTTAGCTCCGCTGCTATCTGGTTGGAACGTTTGCCTATTATAGCCACAGATTCATAAACATTACCTGTTTCTTCAACGAAATCTGCCATGTCACGTGTCACGGTGCTTGTAGGAGCGTTAGTCTTTTTGTAATCCATTTTATTTATTATTTAATTATTTTTTATACTCTAAATTATGCGCTACGCTGTGTGGTTTTTTTATTCATTCACTATTTTTATAGACTCGGTGTAATATTTCTCGGCCTCTTGCAAATATTTACTCGATGGGAATTCATTTTTAAAAGAATAATACTCATCGACTGCATCGCGATAGCGGTCTATCTTTTTGTCTTCTACGCTGTGCAGTGCCATTTTGTATTTTGCACGCAAAACAAGTATCAGCAATTCCTCGCGCAGCTTTGTGTAGGGATAGTCTTTCAGTGCATTTTGTGCCGTAATGATACAAGCCAAGTAATTATTGCCCATGTATGCCATGTAATCGCCCAATTCGTAATATAGCTTTGCCGACAAATAGTCTTTTTCCACTAACAAATCGTGCATATCGAATAGCATCTGCTGTGCCTCCTCGCGATATTTGCTTGCAGGGAAATACTCCATGAACAATTGTAATTCCTGAATAGCCACATAGGTGTCCGATTGGTCGAGTTCGGGCTCGGCTATGTTTTTGTACAATGCCTTTCCCGAGTAGAAACGAGCCAGCTCGGCATACTCGCCTCGCGGATAATTGGTATAATACATTTTGAAATATTGCGATGCAGTGAAATTGTCGCCCGATTCAAAATAGCACATTGCCAACAAGAACAACGACTCTTCGGCATATTGTGTACCCTTGAACACACGTATAAGCCCTTCGAGCAAAGGAGCCGCCTTGGAATATTCTCCTGTTAAATAATACTCCTTAGCCGCCTCGTAGCGATATTCGAGGTCGGTCGATTTCAACAGGTTATTATACGGCGAGCAGGATGCCATAAAAACAACCGCAACAAGCAATATGTAAAAAACTTTTCTCATATATTAAATATATACCCGATATCCCTGTCATATAATAACCGACATGGATATATTTTGCCTATTAATACAAAATTGCTTGCAAAGATAGTTCTTTTCAAATAAAAACGCAACGAATTTACTCTGTTTCTTATTTAACGAAAAGTGAATAATTTTAAAAAACAGAAATAAAGCGTTAATTAAGAAAAATATCTCTTGGTAAGAGAAAATGTTTCTTGGCAAGAGATAATCACAAGAGCAAAAGTATATAAAATTTGTATAAAAAAAATCTTTTATACATAAAATTGTTCAATTTTTATAAAATAAAATCCTAAAATCCTTCATTTTGCACATTGTTGGATATTTGTGCAGTGTGAAAACGTTTAGCAAATTGTTTATTTGTTTTGCAAAAAATGGTTATACATAATATATTATAAGTAGCTATGTGATTTATTACAATGGCTTTTCATTTGTTAAAAATATCTCTTACCAAGAGATATTAAGTTTTTATCTTTTCACAAAAAAGAAACAGTCATGCACAACACGCTAACACACAGCGCGTTACAATAAAAAACAAAACAACGGCAAAATAAAATAGCTATGAAAAAACTAACACACACAATATCTCTATTGCTATTTGCTATAAATATTTTTGCTCAGACAAAGGGCGATACCACTCCGCTCGACTCCATGCGTATGGAGTTCGAAGGCATGGCAGCGCAAGCCGTTTCCAATTTCGAACAATACAGCGAGGAAGCTCGCGACGAATATCTGCGCTACGAGGAAAAAATGCGTGCAGAGTACAACAACTATGTAAGCAACATCACACAAATTTGGGGAAAAGACAGTATAATTGACGACACACCAACCAAATGGGTAGAATATAGCGACGACTACAAAGCGCGTTCCATTGTAGATTTTGACAAAGGGGATATTATAGTGGAAATAGCCTTTGACGATATTCACAAATACGATTCGGCGCAAATAGAACGCCGTTTGGAAAAAGCAATAGAAAAAATGCTGAGCAGTCGCGGTTCGACCTGTCCGTATAAATCGACCGTCGATATTTCGGAATACCTGACAGTTGCCCCCATACTGGAAGGCCTTGTTGATTTGTCGGGCTACAAAATAGAATTACCCCAAGAAACCGCCGAGGAGAAACCCCGCAACGCACGCCCCGTTCCACCCGCCCCCACAGTGCGAGGCAAGGAATTGGCATTGGCCGACAACGCCCCTCGCAATGATGCCCCCGCAAACAACAAAGAGACAAAAGCAAGCCTTGTTTTGCGCAACCAAGACAACCAAAAGAGCGACATTGCAGCCCGCCGCGAAGAGGCACGCCGAAACGCCGAAAACAAAATAATACAAAAATACAGCAAAAAGAACACCATGACAATGGCAAAAGCCATTGCAGCACAAAGCGCACAAAAAAGAATAGATATAAAAGGAACCGACAACAAACAACGCACAGTGGTTCAAGTGCAAATGCGACTTGCCACCGACAATCTGTCGAAGAATGCAGCCCTATACAAAGACCACATAGCAAAATACTCGCAGATATTCCAGATAGAACAACCGCTCATATACGCCGTAATGGAGCAAGAGTCCCGTTTCAACCCCGAAGCCACAAGCTGGGTTCCCGCCTACGGCCTCATGCAGCTTGTACCCTCGTCGGGCGGATACGATGCCTACCGCTACGTGTACAAGCGCGAATGGGCACCCACAAAAAGCTATCTGTTCGTACCCCATCAGAACATAGAATTGGGTACAGCCTATCTGCGTATTCTAATGAACCAATTTTCCAAAGTAACCGACCCCGACTGCCGACGTCTATGTGTCATAGCAAGCTATAACACCGGAGCCGGCAACGTCAGCCGTTCGTTCACAGGCAACACCAATATAAGCAAAGCAATACCGCTCATAAACAAATATAACTATCAGCAACTATACAACCACCTTGTCAGCAATTTAAACACAAGCGAAGCCCGAAACTATGTGAAAGGGGTAAGCAGCCGACGCGAGAAATATCTTAAAAAGTAAACACACAAACACCTATCATATATGTATTGCCCTGAATGTGGAACAAAAATAGAAGACGATGCGCGTTTCTGTCCCGAGTGTGGAACACGCATGGAGCAAGCAACACACAATGCCGACGACGTTCAAGAGTGTGCAGCCGAGGACAGCAAAGACAATGACATTGTCATCAGCTGCATCATACTGACCAACACAAATTTGCTTGCCAAATCGTTGCACGCCGATGCCAACGACATAAGAACACTGCTACAACAGTTCATCGACATAAAAAAACAGGCCGGCATACGCTACCTGCTTGCCGATGCGAGCAACTACACATACTGCAAAAGAGGATTCTTGGGAGCACGAAAAAAAGTATCGCTCGACGCCAACAGCAGCATCTGGGACTACACCGATATACTAATGGACATACACACGCACGAGAAATCGGGCAAACGCATCGTGTCGGAATATGTATTCATCGTAGGTGGCAACGACGTAATACCCATGCCATGCACCAAGAACTATGTGGCACACAACAAGGATAACAAAACAGTAGATAGCGACATACTATACTCATTCCCCTATGGCAAGGAAATGCTTGCCAATCTCGAAAATTTGGAGATTTTCAAATACGACCAGCTGTTCCATGTGGGACGTTTGCCATTTGGAAAAGACTCCACGCTCGACGACCTGTGCAGCTATTTGCAACGCGATATAGAAAACACATACGGAATACCATTCACCGAGGCATACGCCCAATGCGACCCCAACTGGAAAAACGTATCGACAAGGGTGGCAGCCGAGTCGTCGTTGATAGAGTATTTGCGAAATTTTGACGGCAAAATAATTGAAGAATGTTACTACAACCGCCTTATACTATCGCCGCACGTAGATATAAGAAATTTAGACCAAATATTCCATACCTCGGCATCGTTATACTACTACAACATGCATGGCAGCAATGCGTTGGAGACACCTTTTTATCTTGGACAGTCCATAGATAAAAACATATGCGTACCCGGCATTGCCCCCCGGCACATGGGTAGCATACAGACACCCAACGCAGTGTTCAGCGAAGCATGCTACGGAGCCCGTTTCATTGGGTTGGACAAAGAAAAAAGCATGATGCTGTCGTCCATTCATTCAAACACATTGAATTTTGTTGGTTCGTCGCGCGTGTCGTGGGGAGCAACCGACAACGGAGCAAGCTCGCCCAACAATGTAGGAGTTTCGAACGCCGACATAATGGCAGCAGTATATATCAAAGCCCTTTTAGAAGGATACAACATGGGACAAGCCTTGCTCATAGCCCGTAATGCCGTATTCAACAGCAGGCAGCCCGGCGACCCGCACGCAGCCCTTACCATTGTCGAGTTCAACCTGTTTGGCGACCCCACCCTGTACATTGTAGCATCCGAGGAATTGCTAAACAAAGCAAAACAGGAAAAGCAAATTAACACAAAGCCAACCGACAAAAAGCCACTTGCCGACAAAAACGATGCAGTGTCATACACCAGAGAGGATATAAAAAACGAGGAGGAAGAAGGCCCCACATCGTTACTTCAACAGGTACGCAATGCGGTGAACAGCAACATAGCACAAATGCACGAAATAATAGGCAAGGAGCTATATGCAACATACGGCATCGAGCCCCGTCCCGCCGACAGCATATTCAAAATAAAATATGCCGACGGACGCGAAACATATCACTTCAACTACAAGACATCGGACAAAAATTCCGACATAGAACAATATTGTTCTGTCACAGCATCGCCCGATGGTAAAATAGAAAACGTATTACACAGCAAATAAAAACTTTTAAATACTTATATTATGAATTGTCCTCATTGTAACCAAGCCATTAAACCCGGTGCAAAATTCTGTGTTCACTGCGGTAAGAAAATTGAAGCGGCAAGTGCCCCCTCGAACGACTTAGCAAAGAACGACGAGAACATATGCCCGCAATGTCATAATCAATTGAAACCCGGCGCAAAGTTCTGCACAAAATGCGGTACAAAAATACAGGCAAACGCCACAATAAACAAACAGCCACTACCCCAAGACATGGACAGTGCCAATGAGCGCATGATATGGAACATCCAACCCGGACAAGTGGCCCGCGTCATCGGCGAATCGGAATTTGCCTCATACAACAAGGTGAAAGGAGTCATTGTGTCAGAGGGCACAACAGCCTACATACGCGCCAACGGCCGTACCATAGCAAGCATCAGCGGCGGCACATACGATTTCACCCAAGAGGAACTGCCCGAAAGCGGCATGCTGAACAAAGCATGGAATTTTATCAGCAACCTATTCAGCAGCAAGAAAAAAGAGGATGTCGCAAGCAAAGAGCCAAATGCCGAGGAACTGTACATGCAGCAACAAAAAGCCATTTTGGAGAACGCAAAACGCGGAGCATCGTTCTCGGTTGTAATATTGCTGAACAAGGCATTCCCATTGCTTGTGGGTGCCAAACAAGCAAACCTCGACGATTACAAGAATTTTGTCCCCATGCAGGTAGCCACACGCACCGCCACCGTTGCCATGGGATTTAACGCCTATTTCACCATAAGCGACCACGAGCGTTTCATAACCCATTACCTAACCGACAAACAGGTGTTGAACACCACCCTTCTGATAGACGAGTTGTGCGACACCATACGCGTTACATTGGAGAACGAGCTATGCAACGAAGAACTCACAAGCAATCGCATACCCAAAGAACTTCACGACCGCATAAAGAACAGCATAAATGCCATAGCACCCGAAGCATTCTTTGGAGTATCGCTTGTGCGCATTGTGGAAATATCGGCTGCAAACGACGACATAGAGCGTTTCAATAAGTTAAGTCGCGAAATGTATTTGTCGGAGCAGGAGTTGGACTATCTGCGTCGCACCAACGACTTTAAAAACCGTCTTGCCGACACGCAAAACAGCCAGCGTCTGCACGAAGCACGCACCGAGGTGGAACTGCAACGTGAGCTCGACAATATAAACCGCGACAACATACTGCGCGAAGACGAATTGCAAAAATTCCAATACCTGTTGAAGAACGAGCGCATAATACGCGAAGCGCGAAGCGACGAGGAGCGCAATGCCGCACTTGCCGAGATAGAAAAAACAGGCCTCATACGCCAAGAAGAACTTAACGTGCTACGCGACAAGCTGAAAACCGAAGAATACAAACGCGGAACCGCACTTGCCATGATGCAGCTGCGCGACAACATCGAGTTCGAGCGCATACGCCTTGAAGGCGAAGCCGACAAAGCAGTCACCATCGCCAAGAAACAGATTGAGATAGAGATGATTCGCGAAGAATTCGAGGATACACGCTACTATAAGCAATTGGAGCGCAAACGTGCCGCAGCCAATGCCGGGCTCGACATCGAGCAACGTCAGCGCGACATGGAATTCAACGACGCCAAACGCATGAGCGAATTGGAGCGCGAAGAAAACGATGCCCAATTCCAGCAATTCATGGCAATGCAAAGAGCCCAAGAAGAATCCAAGCAGAACGAGCGTCGTCACGAAGCCGAAATGGAGCAGGCACGCATGCGCAACGCCCAAGAGACAGAACGCCTGAAATGGGAGAACGCACAACACCTGAGCGAAGAACAGGTGTGGGCATTGTCGGGAGGCGAAGGAGCACGCGCCTATGCCGAAAACAAATACAGCGTCGATGCCGAGCGTCGTGCCAACGAACGCGTCGATGCCGAACGCGCCAAACGCGACGAGGCATACGAACGTATGGAAGACCGCATGTTCAAAATGATGGAAATGGCAATGAACAATGGTCGCAACACGCAACGCGCCGAAGAGGATGCACGTCGCGCACAAGAGCAGATAGCCGAAAAAGAGCAACAACTGCGCGAACGCGACGAACGCATACGCCGTCAGGAAGGACGCATGGACACAGCCTACGACCGCGCCCTCGACTACACCACGCGCAACAACGTAGGCGCTCCCCAACCCCAACAGCAGCCTACGCAGCAAGCACCCGCCTACAACCAACAAGTGGCACAGCAACAGCCCATGACACAGCAAGCACCTGCACAAAAAAGCGTAGCCGCAGTGTGTCCCGAGTGTGGAGCCGAGCTTGAACCCGGCAGCCGTTTCTGCGACCAATGCGGTGCCAACCTATAAAAAAGCTAATAATGATATAAATCCTTATATTAAAAACAGAACAATGAATATCGTTAAAGGCAAAATAACCATAGAAAGCATGTATGACGGTTCCAAGTCGCAAGGCGAAGCAGCCATACTAACCACCGACGACGGCAGGAACTATATTCTGTATCGTGCCGGCCGTCTGCCGCAGAACGACAAGTTCTTTGCACCTGCCAACAACAGCATAGCAAGCGTCACCGGCAGCATAGAAGAGGAAAACGGTTATATATGCGTTAAGTCAATATCCCTTGCCGATGGGACATTGTTAGAGGCCAACGAAGAGCAAGCCGCACCCGCGGCATCAATATTCACAGGCGATGCCCCTGTGCAAAACGACAGCCCGGAAACAAAAGCCCCAAACGGCAAAAAACAACGACTACCGAGAAAATTAAAAAAGCAATTAAAAAAAATAAAAAACAACAACAATGAGCGATAAAAAATTCTGTCCCGAATGTAATGCCCCACTCGAAGGCGATGAAATGTTCTGCGACAATTGCGGTGCAACGTTAAAAAGCGTGAACGAAGAAAACACAACAGCCATTGCAACAAACCGCGAAACCGAAGGCGACAACATTTCGCGCAGCAACATCATGGGCAGTGTGAACAAAACCACCACCAACAACACCAATAACAACCTTACAACCAACAAAATAGACAATTCATCATCGACATCCACGGTGACCAATACATCGTCGTCGGTAGATAACTCCACAGTAAACAACACCACCATAGTAATGGGTGGAAAGACAGAGGCCGAGTTTTGCGAAGTATGCGGCAACCCCTTCGAAGGCAAGCACGCCCGTTGTCCCAAATGCGGCAAGAGCATCTGTTTCGACTGTAAGGTAAAAGGCAAAAACCGTTGCGTGGAATGCGAGAAAAAAGCCATAAACGAGTATCGCGTGGCATTCCAAGAACTTTTACTCACCACAAACGGCGAGATAGGAGCGGCAGGACGCCAAATGATGAACCGCAAAGCACAGGAGCTGGACATACAGGATGCAAAAAAAGATATTGAAAACGAATTGTTGGAAATGTATAAACCGCAACAAAAAGCGCAACAACCAACAATAATACCCACAGCCACAGCCGCTGCAACCGCAGCAGCTGTAGCGGCGCAAGCACAAAACGATGCTCCCGAGAAACAAAAAGGCCTTGGCTCCATAAGCGGCGGCCCTGCAATGCAACCCATAAAAAACACAAGCAAGAACAGCGGCAGCAGCAACAAAATGTGGATGTTCATAGCCGGAGGAGTAGCCGCAATACTTTTGGTGTATGTTCTTTTTGGTGGCAATGGCAACAGTAACGCACCCCAAGCCGAAGCGCCAAAAGCCGAAACGGCACAAGAGCAAGCACCTGCACAGCCTGTACAGCCAGCGCAACCTGCGCAACCCGCTCAGCAGCCCGCAGTGCAACAACCGGTAGCAGCCCCCGCCGTTGCAGAGACACCCGCCCCCGCAGTAGAAAAGCCCGATGCCAAATACGAAGCCGGCATGAAAGCCTACGAGAACGGCGACGGCCTGAAAGCATTGGAAAATTTCAAAGCCTCGGGAAGTGCCAAATCGTACTACATGATAGGAGTGATATACGAAAGCGGTTGTGGCTCGGTTGGCAAAAACGCCATGATGGCTCGCAAGAATTTTAAAACAGCAGCCAAAATGGGAAGCAGCGAAGCCAAAGCCAAATTATAATAGAATAACAGATTAATATTTTTATTAAACATTTATAAAAAATTAATAATTAAATATTTAAAATTTATGTTTAGGAAAATTTTGATGTTCACTGCATTGTTTGCAGTGTGTGCAATGGCACAAGCACAAAAACAACGTATCAACGTAAAATCATTCACAGGTAGCGAAAGCGTATCGGCCGAGAATGTAGAGAAAGTTCGTGCAGCCGTAATAAGCGCCGTAAACGCCTCGCAACGTTTCGACCTGCTCGATGACGCAGCATGGGCATCCATCGAGGAAGAACTCGTTCGCAGAAGCAGCGAAGAGGCAGTGAACGACGCAGAAGCACGCAAAGCATTAATTGCCATAAAAGCCAATAACTTCCTTATGACAGGTAACGTTGCTTCACTCGAAATAAAAAAAGAGGAAAAAGAGGGTAAAATATTCTATGCAGCAGCGCTCAACTATTCGGTTAGCGTTACCGACGTTGCAGGAAACAAAACCGTAGCCACAAAGAGTTTTTCAAGAGAAACAACAAACGTGTCCGTAGGTGGTGGTTCCATTGCAGGCCTTACCGATGCCGTACTTAACAACGACACCCCCGAGAAAGCCGTAAACGAGGTACTCACAACTATTGATGGCGACATCAAAAAATTCTTCGAGGAAGAATTCCCCTTGTTGGCTACAATCTACGGCGAGGATTTCGAGATTAAGAAAGACAAACTCGTTCAGTGCTACATAAGCATAGGTACAAATTCAGGTGTGTTCAACGGCCAGATGTTCGACATATTCGAAGTAAAAATTAAGGTAGGCAAAGAGACAAAATCAAAAATCGGCAGCTTGAAGATTGTTCAAGCCGACGAGGATATTGCTCTTGGCAAAGTGACAAAAGGCGACAAAGAAGTTAAGCTGGCTATGGACAGATATCTCGAAAACAAAGCCGTTGACGAAAACGCTACCCCGCTCATCGTAATATCACGTCCGAAGAAAGACCCATTAGGCCTTGGTGGTATGGCAAAAGGCTTAGGTCTTTAATATACATATTTAAATACCATTCCCAATCTCCACGTGCGTGGAGATTGGGTCATACAATTTATAAAAAATAACTATCATGAAAAGAATCCTATTAACACTATCGGCAATAATCTGCATACAGGCATACGCACAAGAATACCTGCAAATAGTTGCTCTTGAATCGACACAAGGCATAAACGGAATATTCACAACCGTGGGTGCTGCAAGCGAAAAGAAAGCAGTGGAGACCAATGCGCTTAAATCGTTGTTCCACACATTGCTGTTCCAAGGTGTAGAAGGCGTCGAAGACGGCAATCCCCTTGTATTCAGCGAAAATCTCGTTTACACAAACTCGTTCTTCAACAGTTCGGCACGCTATGTAGGCTATGTAGCCGAGGTTGAAGAGGTTGCAAAGCCCAAGAAGATAGGCGAAGGCTACCAAGGCACCTACCGAGTGACAGTAAGACTGAAACAACTTGTGGGCGATGTACGTAAGAACACCGGTTACGAGCAAGGTAAAAAAGTAGAAAAAAACCTGTTGGCAAAACCAAAAATCATGGTGGTACCGTTCAAGAAAGACGGAGAAAGCTATAAACAGATTTTGGAGAACGACCGCGACCTGCGCGCCGCAGTTGCCGAAGTACAAAAAGGATTCGAAAACCTTGACATTGAGACAGAGAACATACTGAACAATGTAAACTCCATAAACCGTCGTCAGCAATATGAAAGCAATGCCGATGCTGCCGACTCGAACGACAAACAACTGCTGCTATCGTCGGATGCCGATGTTTATGTAGTTGTGGACCTCGAAAAAAACATCAACCCGGCAGGTTCAAGCGTGTCGGTGATAATGACTGCATACGAGACCGCAACAAACAATATATGGGGCACAGAAAACAGCTGGACCAATACATTCCGCACAACAAACGTAAGCGCACTATGCGCATACGCAGTACGCGACTACCTACCCGATTTCCTGAAACAGATTGTAAAGAACTTTAACGAACCGGCAAGCGGCGTCGTTCAATTCTCCATAAGCAACAGCTGCATGGGCACCATGCGCGACCGTTGCGGCAATGGTCGTCGTCTGTCCGATTTCATACAGGAATGGCTCGATGACAACGCCCACGAAGGACAATACCACACCCAAGGCATAGTAGATGAATCGGCTGTATTCGACGATGTGCTCATACCGCGCGCCGACAAACGAGGCAAGAAAATGAATGCCGAGAAATTTGCAGGACAACTATGTGACGCCCTCTACGGCATAGGCGTGGAAACACGTTTTGTCACCGAAGGCAACAACATGATAATCACAATATTGTCCATAGAATAATTAATAATTTAAGCTATGAAAACAAAAGTTATTTTTCTGTTGCTTGCAATATCAGCTGCGCTGCAAATTAATGCGCAAGCCCCCGCATGGGTGACACAACGCCCCATAAACAACGATGTGTACACCGGTATAGGTATAGCCCCGCTGTCATCCGACGACTATGTGAAAATTGCCACACAGAACGCCCTCTCGGACATAGCATCGCAGATAGCCACCAAGGTCGAAAACGAAGCGTTTCTGCACACTGTCGATGTAGATGGGAAATCGCGTCAGTTGTTCGAGGACAAGATTGTAAGCAACATGACAGCATGGATTGAAGGCATGGAACTGAAAGACAGCTACCAAAATGCCGACAAATACTATGTTTATTACACGCTCGACAAAGAACTACACCGTAAAAACTCCGATGCCCGTCGTCGCAGTGCCATAAACCAAGGACTCGATTACTTGGAAAAAGGCCTTGCCGCCGAATCGTCCATGAACCTGACACAAGCCATGCAATTATACGGCAAAGGATTGGACATCGTGGAGCCATGGTTGTTCATGAACCTTAGTACACAAAGAAACGGCGAGACAATAGACATACCCACCGAGCTATACAACGCCTATATAAACGTGTTCAGCGGAATGGCAATAACCACCAACACCGTGAATATAGACGACGTAGCCACATTCAAAGCCATAAAACTACCCATTGCGGCATGCCTGTCAAAAAACGGCACCGTACTGCCCAACGTAAAACTGAAAGCCGAATTTGTGCTTGGCAGCGGAGCAGTGACACCATCCATAACAACCGACTACAACGGCACAGCCGAGTTCTATGTCACAAACGTCACAGCCAAAGACAAAATACAGGAGATACGCATAACAATCGACGACAGTTTCATCGAGTCGCTCCCCCAAAGCTATCGTCAACTGCTAAACAAGGAGATGTGGCCAACAGCAAAAGTCACTCTGACCACAAGCCAAGCCCTGACAGCATACCTATATATAAATGAGCAAAACGACCTCGAAGGCATAGAGCGACACATAGGCAGTATCATAGCAAACAACCATTTCACAATAACCGAGGACCCCGATGCAGCCGACTGTTTTATAGACCTTTCCACCATAATGGATATGGGCGAAACAGTGAAAGGAGCATACGACTTGAATTCGTGCTACTGCACCCTGATACTCAAAATATACAACAACAAGACACAGGAACTGCTGCTCGACTACAATGTCAACAGAGTGAAAGTACTCGCCCCCGAACACAAAACGGCAGAAGAGACAATAGCCATGTGCATACGCGAAGTTATGAAACGCGTAAAAAGCAGTCTGCCACAAAAAATAAAGAAAATGAATATGTAATTTAAAACAGTAATATTATGAAGAAAATTCTCTTATTTGCAATGTGCGCAATTGCAGCCATATCAATTAGCAGTTGCCGTTCTTCGAAGAGCGAAAAAAGCCCCATAAAGACATACGTCATGCCATGCAGCGAACATGTGAGCAGCGACGGCGTGCTTAGAGCATGGGCATCGGGCAGTTCCGACAACGAAACAGCCGCACGCAAGAAAGCATTGGCATCGGCATCGGCCGAACTGGCAGCCACACTCACAAAAACCGTAAACTCCACAACCGAGGACTATACATCGGCACTCAACGAAGGAGAATCGGGCATGTCAAAATCGTTCCTCAGCGAGAAGAACAAAATAACAGTGGAAAAAACCTTGTCGGGAGCAACCATCGTGTGCGACCGTTGGAACAAAGACGAAAACGGACAATACACCAATTACATTGTTCTTGAACTAAAAGGACAAGAATACTTAAAGGCTCTGTACGAGGAACTTAGCAAGGAAAATGGCAACGCAATAGACAAAGAATTGTTAGAGGAACTGTTCATAAAGAACATAAATTCCGGCAACAACGACAAGTAAAACCGTTGCCACATAATTAAAAAACATTAAAAAGCATCTAAAATTTGTGAAAGACACGCTAAATGCACAAACAAAAACGTTATTTGATTGTTTAATTAATGTGTTTTTCATAGTAATAGATTTACGGCAACATCTGCTTGCGAAAGTCGATGACCGAACGAGTAAAAGCGTTTATTCGGAAAAACTGCTCCACTCCCCTTGGAGCAGTTTTTTGTTTTCATAAAGACAAATGCCGCAATGCTCGCACAAAAAAACAGATAAAATATATGCTTGGGGTTATAACAGTTTCTTAATCAAAATAAAATGACAAAAACAATTATTTTAATATCTCATCAATTCGATATAACCGTTTGAGGAATAAACACTTGAATTTATTTTGAAAAGAGCGAGGCAGCTATTTGGAAATCGTGCGAATTTCTGCGGTTTACGGTAGCAATACTCTCAAATAACTCTTGTAAGACAAAGGTATAATAATTTTCGCAAATGCGGTTATTATACCTTTGATTTTTTATCATTGGCTCAAACTTTCAAACTATCTCTGTCGAGCAAAAACTCATAAATGTTCATAAATACCACACCGTTTTCATCTTGATACCGTTTTATTGGGTCTTCGGTAATTACAAACTTTTGGAAACTATCCGATATATGCGTTAGTGAACGTAGTTCCTGTTCCCGTTTTTCTTCATTTGGCAACCTCAAAGCTGATTGTATGTAACATCGTTTACTGCCTTCGTTGCATACAAAATCAACCTCCAATTGTTTACGCTGGCTCTTGCCCTCCTCATCTTTGGTGTTTACCACTACAACACCCACATCTACCATCAATCCACGAATGCGAAGCTCGTTGTATATGAGATTTTCCATCAAATGTGTTACTTCGTGCTGACGGAAATTTATACGGGCATTACGCAAACCTAAATCGGCAAAGTAATATTTGGCAGGAGTGTCAATGTACTTCTTACCTTTAATGTCGTATCGTATTGACTTTTCCACCATAAAGACCTCTTGCAGTATTTCAAGGTAGAAACTTATGGTATTTGGAGATATAGAAACATTCTTGACCGACTTGAAGGTGTTTACCAGTTTGTTTGGATTGATAAGCCCTCCGATTGAAGATGCAAGAATATTGATAAGTTCCTCCAACTCCTCTTCGTTCTTGATTTTGTACCTCTCCAAGATATCGGTAATGTATGTTTTCTTAAAGAGCGTCTGAAGGTATTTCATCTTCTCCTCATTACTCTGCATTGTTGCAATCATCGGAAGTCCGCCAAAAGTCATATACTCTTCCATAGCTTCCTCACGTGAACCCTCAAAGACAGAGAAAAACTCACTGAACGATAAAGGTGCAACTTTTATCTCATCTCCACGGCCACGAAACTCTGTAATAACGTCACTTGATAGGAATTTGGAGTTACTGCCTGTCGCATATACATCTACATTGGGAATTTTAAGATAACTATTCAATACATCTTCAAACTCATCCACCCATTGTACTTCATCAAGCATCACATAGTGCATCCCCTCTTTGGCAATACGAGTATCTATGTATTCAAGCAAAGCATCGGGGTTACGGAGGTTCTTGTTACGACGGTCTTCCAAATCAAC
>JAFQBG010000012.1 GCA_017416705.1 Bacteroidaceae bacterium | reverse complement strand
AGAGCGAGGCTTAGCGACGTTTTGGACAAGGGCGCAGGATGTTTGAGCCGTAGGCGAGTTCCTGCGACCCCAAATAAGGAGCGTTAAGAGACGAGCGGCAAGCCATTGCCGACTGAAGGATGTTGCACCCCACCCGGGGACAACTCCTGAACAAAGGCAAGGGCGACTATACCGCTCGTGTGACGGGGGTTTTGGTTCTTTTGACCGACAAAAGAACGGATAGAACAAACTGCCTGCGACTATTGCAAGTGGCACTAAGGGTAAAACGAGAGTACAGATAACAGAGTACAGAGCAAATTCGCATGCCATAAGTATCTGTCAACTCCCTCCGAAAAAGCATTTGCTTTTTCTCGTCCCTCTTCAAAGCGGGACAATCATATTGCTTACAAAAATCCCTATCTGCTGCATCCCATAGCCAAAGCACACCCACATATACAAATAAAAAGAGCAACGCAATGCGTTGCTCTTTTTATTTCCGCGTCTTCTTATCGACGCAAACCCAACTTAGCCACAATAGCACGGTAGCGGTTGATGTCACGATCCTTAAGATAGTTAAGGAGCGCACGACGCTTACCTACCAATGTTGTCAAAGCTCTTTGTGTGCTATAATCTTTACGGTTCACTTTGAGGTGCTCCGTCAAATGGGCAATACGGTATGAGAACAATGCTATCTGGCTCTCTGCCGAACCGGTATCAGTGTTAGACGTTCCGTATGTGCCAAAGATTTCTTTCTTTTTTTCAGAATCCAAATACATAGATTTGTGTTTTAAATGATTAAAAAATTTCTTTTAGCGGGTGCAAAGATAACGCTTATTTTTTAAACAGCAACCACATTTCAATAAAAAAGAACAATACAAAGCCCACTTTTAACAGATTAACAACTTTTAACAAATGGGGGGGTAATTCTCATACCTTTAATTTACTTTTGTCTTTTGTATGGTCATATGCGAGCCATTTTCACAAGATTGCTAAATCTTTAATCAATTTAAACTATATTATTTATGAAACAATTTTACCTAAAACAATTATTTGTGGCACTATTCGCACTATGCTGCATGGTGGCAAATGCCCAAACAACCGCCACTGTCGATGGCATCAAGTACAAACTTGATGCGACAGAAGAAACCGCTACAGTGGTAGCAAATCGTCCTACATACAGAGGCGACATTGTTATCCCCGAAACGGTGGAACATAATGACACCACATACAACGTAACGGCAATAGGAGACAACGCGTTTGGTGCTTGTATCTACCTTACAAGCGTAACAATACCTAATAGCGTTACTACAATAGGAAGTAGTGCGTTCAGTGGTTGCCGCAGACTTACAAGCATAACTATTCCAAACAGCGTTTATTATATTGGAGACCAGGCATTTTACAGTTGCTACAGCCTCACCGCAGTACATATAAGCGACCTTTCAGCTTGGTGTAAAATTCGTTTTTATAGTAGTTATTCCAATCCATTGTATGAAGCAAATAACCTATATTTAAATGGAGATTTGGTAACCAACCTTGTTATACCGGGTGATGTTACAGAAATAAAACCGTATGCGTTCCATTATTGCACCGGACTAACAAGCGTAACAATACCAAGCAGCGTTACTACAATAGGAGAAAGTGCGTTCAGTGATTGCGACGGCCTTACAAGCATAACCATACCTAATAGCGTTACTATAATAGGAGAGAACGCGTTCTTAAACTGTACAGGAATTACAAACGTAACAATACCAAATAGCGTTACTATAATAGACGACAAGGCGTTCTATGGTTGCACAGGACTTACAAGCATAACAATACCAAATAGCGTTACTATAATAGACAACAACGCGTTCTATGGTTGCACAGGACTTACAAGCATTGTAGTGGAGAGCGGTAATAGTTCTTACGACAGCCGCGAGGGGTGCAATGCCATTATACGAACTAACACAAACACCCTCATTGTAGGTTGTAAAAACACTGTTATCCCCAATAGCGTTACTACAATAGGAAACAACGCGTTCGCTAATTGCACAGGACTTACAAGCGTAACGATACCCAATAGCGTTACCACAATAGGAGACAAAGCGTTCTCTAATTGCACAGGACTTACAAGCATAACAATAGGCGAAAGCATTACTGCAATAGGAGACAATGCATTTCAATCTTGCGACAACATCATAGACATACACTCATATATCAGCGCAGATTACCTGTTCCAACTAAAAGATATATTCTCGACAACAGTATATGAAAACGCAACACTGCATATTCCGTTCGGGGCAAAAGAGGCATATTCCACCATTGCTTATTGGAATAAATTTAAGAATATTGTTGAGGACGAGAGTATGCCCATGTCGCTTGCAGCGGTGTACAACAGTGTATTAGAGTATGCAAACAGCATATTGGACGACACTGCGTTTGGCAGCCATGGACTTATAAAGAGCGAGGCGCAACTATCGACCAATGCACAGGAAGAAACCGAGGGTCCCATTGCCAACCTGCTTGACAGCGACTTCATGACATATTTCCATTCGACATGGAGCGCTGAAAATCCATCGGAGAACGGTTTTCATAACCTTCAAATAGACTTAGGAGAACCATTAGATGCTGTTGCCCTGAAATATTCCAAACGAACCGGAACAGGGTTCCAAAAAGATGGCAGTCCTAGCAAAATACGAGTGTTTGCAACCAACACCCCCGATGGCGAATGGAACGAAGTGGGAATGCAACGTTTGGGCTATATACATGCTGCAGACACAATACCCCTTGGCTTCAAGGTAATAGTATTGGACAATAGCTACCGCTATATTCGCCTGCAAGTGGAACAAACGATTGGCAATGCTTATAGCCACACATATGCAGACAACCTCTATTTCAACCTGAGCGAGTTTGGCGCATGGGAGGCACGTTTCGAGGAAGAGCATATCGCCTACAAGGATGTGCCAAGCAACCTGATGGACATACTAAAATCCGCACTGAGCGAAGCCAAGAGCGAACTGATGGCGGGCAACGACAACGAAGCCACCGCCAAGCGTCTTTATACCGCGTTCGAGGCTGTGAAAGAGTATATTCCCACAGGCATAGATGATGTGTACGAGAATAACGACACACACCATTCGAACCTATATTACGACCTGCAAGGACGCATTGTGGAGCATCCCACACGTGGCATATACATACACAATGGCAAAAAGGTATTTATAAAATAAGGAGCAATTTTGTTTCTTATACCCCTGCTTAAATAGATGGAAATAGCGACTGCCGGCAGTCGCTATTTCTTTTTCCCCGCATACGGGACATTACCTGAGCCGTTCTTTCAGAAAATGCTGCTTGGCACAAAACAGATAGAAAGCCACACCTATGGCATTGACAATGCACATGAGCAGGAACGCCTCGTTATAGCCCCAATGCTCGGCAAGCATACCACCAAGCAAAACTCCAAGCCCCACACCGGTGTCCCACGACACATACAGGGTGGAATTGGCTGTGCCACGCTGCTCGTTGGTGGCAAGGTTCAAGAACATTGTGTGAAACGCCGGGAACAGATGTCCCTGCCCCAATCCTATGATGAATGCCGAGGCATAATATACAAAATAGTTATGCAGGCCTGTGAACAGCAGGTAGCCTGTCAGTGATACAAAAGTGCCCAACGTGGCGTTTCTCACTATTTTGCCCTGTTTAAGTGTTCTGCCACCCGTCAAACGCGATATTATGAGCCCGGCAGACAGCAGCATAAAAAAGAGGCCCGTTCCACCCGTTATACCCAATTCCTCCTTGCCATAAATGGCAATATAGGTAGATATAACGCCATAGGAAAAAGCAGAACAGACAATGCACACCCCTTGACGCCATGCCTTCAACAGCATGCAGCGGTCGAGCGATATTGGGGGACGTTTTGCAACAGGACGAGGCTGCAATTTCAGTTTGTAGTTACAATAAAAAGCAAGCCCCGAAAACAGTATTGCCAACGCAAACAACGAGTTATAGCTGTCTGTTGCCCCATATACAAGCAGTGCCACACCGGGACTTATGGCAGTAGCCAGATTATTGCTCAACCCATAGTAGCCCACACCCTCGGCACGACGCGAGGCAGGCAACACATCTATGGCAACCGTACTGTTCGACACAGTGGCTGTGCCAAACGGCGCTCCATGCAATGTACGCACAATGGTAAACAACAGCAGCGTACCGCACAACGGATAACCGACGAACAACACGAAAAACAAAAAGAAACTAAGCAACAAGACACGTTTTCGCGGAAAGGAATCGACAATGTAACCGCTAAACGGACGTATAAGCAACGCGGTGAGCGTATAGCCCGACAATACTATACCTATCATTTGCTTGTCGGCATCGAAGGTCTCGCTCAGATAGAGTGGGAGGAGCGGTGTCAGAAGCATAAATGAAAAGTAGAGCAAAAAATTGGCAATCCACACTCGCAGGTAGTTGCCGTTCCACAACTTTTCAGATGCTTTATTCATTTTCTCAGAAACTGCTTTTTTTATTTCGGCATGCAAAATTAATGCTTTTCGGACACAAAAAACAGATACAAGCCTATAATTATTGCCTATCGACAACAAGAAAGAACCAACAGGCAAGCATCGGCTAAGAATTATATATGCACCCGTTTTAAGAAAATGCCAACCTATTGCCACAGCCCACCAGTGTTAACACAATTTAACAAACAGGGGGGTGTAATTTTAATATTTTTAAGTTAAATTTGCAAACTATTAATTTTAAAATAACATGAATAAAACAAAAGGCATTAGAAATTTTTTATCTTTTTTTACTTTCTTGTTTTCAATTAGCCCCTTTATAATTTTAGGTTTTTTTGAGAAATTATTCAATCTAATTCTACCTAAACAACTTGGAATTTTTCGTTATATAATATGTATAATAATATGTATAATATTATATTTTATGTTATCTTGGTATATAACAACCAAAATGTTCATTCCAACAATAATAGAGGTAATAGGCCCTATTTTAATAATCATTGGTATTTTTTTAATGAATTTGGTTCCCAAAAAGGTACTTCTTTCAGGAATAGCAACCTTTTCCGGTCTAATACTTACAATATTAGTACCAATAATTTTATCTTTAAATTTTTTCACAATAGGAGAAACATACGAAGATGTTGCACGCATAGGTAGGCCACACTTTTTTAGAATGACTAAAACAGGAAAACAAAAAGGATTACATGTTGAAGGGATTGGTGGAGCACCCGATTTTTTAAGCAATAAAAAAAAGAACAATTTAAGACGTGGTCAATATATACGTGTAGAACTGCAAAATGGATTATTAGGAATTCCGCTACTTATAGACCACGACACTGTGCCTTTATCATTAGAAGAGGTAAATGAGATACGAGCAAGGAGTAAAGCCACAAACAACAGTTCTATTTAAAAATAAGTTCTCACACAAACCAATATAAATAGGCATTATTCCAATAATTTTCATTAACTTTGCAGTCGCTAAGCGACTGCCGGAGACAAAAGCATTGATAATGCGAACGTTCGGTATAGCAAGGCTATTCACTTTTTGAAAATATTATATATATGCAGAACATTCGCAACATAGCCATCATAGCACACGTTGACCATGGCAAGACCACGCTTGTCGATAAAATGATGCTTGCAGGTAACCTATTGAAAGAGCAAAACAACGACGCGCTGACACTCGACAACAACGACCTTGAACGCGAACGCGGTATAACCATCCTGTCGAAAAACGTTTCGATACAATACAAGGGTACCAAGATTAATATCATTGACACCCCGGGACACAGCGACTTTGGCGGCGAGGTTGAGCGTGTGCTCAACATGGCCGATGGCTGTTTGTTGTTGGTAGATGCTTTCGAAGGCCCCATGCCTCAGACACGTTTCGTTCTGCAAAAGGCACTGCAAATAGGACTGAAACCCATTGTGGTGGTGAACAAGGTGGACAAGCCCAATTGCCGCCCCGACGAGGTACACGAAATGGTGTTCGACCTGATGTTCTCGCTCGATGCCACCGAGGAGCAATTGGATTTTCCCGTAATATTCGGTTCGGCAAAAAACAACTGGATGAGCCTCGACTGGCGCAACCAAACCGACAGTATAACGCCGTTGCTCGATGCCATAATAGAACACATACCTGCCCCCGAGAAGCTCGAAGGCACACCGCAGATGCTCATCACATCGCTCGACTATTCGCCCTACACCGGCAGAATTGCAGTGGGACGTGTGCATCGTGGCACATTGCAAGAGGGAGCGAATGTAACACTGTGCAACCGCAACGGCGAACAGACAAAAGTAAAAATTAAGGAACTGCATACATTCGAAGGCTTGGGACGCCGACGCACCAACGAGGTAGGCTCGGGCGATATATGCGCCATAATAGGCTTGGAAAAATTTGAGATTGGCGACACCGTATGCGACTTCGAGAACCCCGAACCGCTACCCCCCATCGCCATCGACGAGCCCACCATGAGCATGCTTTTCACCATAAACGACTCACCGTTTTTTGGCAAGGAGGGCAAGTTTGTGACATCGCGCCACATACAAGACCGCTTGGACAAGGAGCTTGACAAGAACCTTGCGCTGCGCGTGAAAAAAGCACCCGAGGAGGACGCTTGGACAGTGTTCGGCCGTGGAGTATTACACTTGTCGGTGCTCATAGAGACCATGCGTCGCGAGGGCTACGAATTGCAGGTGGGACAACCACAGGTAATATACAAGGAAATAGACGGTGTGCGCCACGAGCCAATAGAGGAACTCACAATAAACGTACCCACCGACTATTCGAGCAAGATAATTGACATGGTGACACGTCGCAAGGGCGAGATGCTGTCGATGGAGGCACAAGACGAGCGAGTGAACATCGAGTTCAACATACCATCGCGCGGCATAATAGGATTGCGCACCAACGTGCTGACCGCATCGGCAGGCGAGGCCATAATGGCACACCGTTTCAAAGAATATCAGCCCTACAAGGGCGATATAGAGCGCCGCACAAACGGCTCCATGGTAGCAATGGAAGGCGGAACAGCCTTTGCCTATGCCATAGACAAGCTGCAAGACCGAGGCAGGTTCTTCATAAACCCACAGGAGGAGGTATATGCCGGACAGGTAGTAGGCGAACACATACACGAAAACGACCTTGTGATAAACGTCACCAAGAGCAAGAAACTAACCAACATGCGTGCCAGCGGCTCCGACGACAAAGCCCGCATTGTCCCCCCCATTATATTCTCCTTGGAGGAGGCCTTGGAGTATATCAAGGAGGACGAATACATAGAGGTCACCCCCAAGTCGATGCGCATGCGCAAGATAATACTCGACGAATTGGAGCGTAAGCGTGCCAACAAACAATAAGTAGCTGTTTAAGAACCATTTTTGTAACAGAAAAGAATGAAGAAAGCAATTGTTCTGCTCATTGCACTGACATGCCTTGCAGCCTGTCGCGATAATACGCCGCAATACACACTGAACGGTAATTACGGAACTGGCAACGACACATTGTATATATTCGGTCTCGATTACAGACATAGCAAAATAGACACACTGCCCACCAACGACAAAGGCTATTTTGAATATACAATAGAGACCGACACAGTGATACCGCTCACAATTGTGTTGCCCAACGGCACCATGCTCCCCATGTACGCCGAGCCCCATACCAAAGCCACGCTAACCACCGACGAACAGGGTTATAGAATAGACGGAGGCTACACGCAAAGCATCTACGACAGCATAGCCAACATACTGAGCAACGTGCAAGAGAGGTCGCAACTGAACGACACCATAGACGCTTTCATAAAAAGGCATCCGCTGTGCGAGGTGAACATACACCTATTGCAAAAATATTTCATAGAGATACCCGATGCGCAAAACGCCCCGATAAAAAAGCGCATAGAGGAGCTTGGCGGCACACTGCAAGACAACGACTACTTGGCACTTATAAAAACCAAGGTAAACACCAAGAACAGCAACGTCCGACGTCGTGCATTCCCCACATACGACTACACCACCAAAGACAGCACCCGTATAAACCGTTCCCGCTACATGGGAAAATATTTGTTGGTCACATTCTGGGCATCGTGGGACACAGCAAGTGTAGCACACCTGAAAAAACTGCGCACATTGGAGCAAAAATCAGACACAGCATATTTTGGCATGCTGAACATTGCATTCGACCACGACACAGCAACGTGGAGCCGCACCATAGCGGCCGACAGCATAGCAGGGGACAATGTCTATGAGATAAAAGGCTGGGAATGTGAGCTGGCCAAGGAACTAACCATAGGACGCCTGCCATTCAGCATACTGGTGAACCCCTTTCAAAGAATAGAAGAGTACGATGTCGCCACCGACAAATTAGAGGCGCGACTCGACTCGCTTGTCGATAAACACAAGAAAAACGACAAGAAAAAAACAAACAGAAGAAAAGTATAGGAAATTGTCGTTACCCGAACAATATCCAAAGCACCCATAAACACCCCCAAAATGTTAGTAAAGGTTTTTGCAGCAGCCATACAGGGAATAAGCGCGACGCTCGTCACTATCGAGGTAAATGCCCTGCGCGGCATACAGTTTTTCCTTGTCGGCCTGCCCGACAATGCCGTCAAAGAGAGCTACCGACGCATACAATCGGCATTCCAGCACAACGGTCTTAAATTCCCCTCGAAACAGATTATTGTGAATATGGCTCCTGCCGACATTCGCAAGGAGGGTTCGGCATACGACCTGCCCATAGCAATAGGAATATTGGCTTCGGACGGGGTGATAAACAGCGATAAACTGAATAACTATATCATAATGGGCGAACTGGGATTAGACGGTTGTCTGATGCCCGTAAAAGGAATATTGCCAATAGCCATAAAAGCCAAGGAACTTGGATACAAAGGGCTTATAATACCCTCGTCGAACGCAGCCGAGGCCGCCGTTGTCGAGGATTTGGACATACATGGTGCCGACAACATACAGCAGGTGGTGAAATTCCTTAACGGCGAGGAGGAACTTGCCCCCATGAGCATAGATATAAAAAGCGTGTTCTACGCACAGCAAAGCACATTCCCGTTCGATTTCAGCGAGGTACGCGGACAGGAGAGCGTGAAGCGTGCATTCGAGGTGGCAGCAGCCGGCGGACACAACCTCATAATGATAGGGCCTCCGGGCAGCGGTAAGTCCATGATGGCAAAGCGTTTGCCCGGCATACTCCCCCCGCTCACCCTGCAAGAGAGCCTTGAAACAACCAAGATACACTCGGTGAGCGGACACCTGCCCGACGGCTCCGCGCTCATAACACAACGACCATTCCGCAGCCCCCACCACACCATATCGTCGGTGGCACTGTGCGGAGGCGGCACCAACCCCCGTCCCGGCGAGATATCATTGGCACACAACGGCGTGCTATTCCTTGACGAGCTGCCCGAGTTCAGTCGCGACGTCTTGGAGGTGATGCGACAGCCCTTGGAGGACCGCAAAATATGTGTGGCACGCGCCAACTACAAAGTAGAATACCCCGCCGGAGTGATGCTGGTAGCCTCCATGAACCCCTGTCCCTGCGGCTACTACAACCACCCCACAAAAGCATGCGTCTGCACCCCGGCACAGGTACAACGCTACCTGAACAAGATAAGCGGCCCCCTGCTCGACCGTATCGACCTGCAAATAGAGATAGTGCCCGTGCCATTCGAAAAAATATCGGGCGCACGCGAAGGCGAGACAAGCGCACAGATACGCGAGCGAGTGATAGCCGCACGCAAGATACAGGAACAACGTTTCGCCAACGAAGAAGGCATATACTGCAACGCCCAAATGTCGCCCAAGCTGATAGAAAAATATGCCCGCCTCGACGAGCAAAGCCTTGGCATGCTGAAAATGGCAATGGAGCGGTTCAACCTATCGGCACGCGCCTACGACCGCATACTGAAAGTGGCACGCACCATAGCCGACCTTGAAAACAGCACCGACATACAAAGCCATCATGTGGGCGAGGCCATAGGCTACCGCAACCTCGACCGCGAAAATTGGGGAAACTAAACGCCGGAACAGAATAATAATAAAAAAACAATATAATACAACCATGACAAGAGAACTATTTACAAACGAGGCATACAAAATTGCCGACATAACACTTGCCGACTTCGGACGCAAGGAGATAGAAATGGCACAGCACGAGATGCCCGGCCTTATGGCACTACGCAAAAAATATGGAAACAGCAAGCCGTTGAAAGGGGCACGCATAATGGGTTCATTGCACATGACAATACAAACAGCAGTGCTCATAGAGACACTTGCCGAACTTGGCGCCGAGATACGTTGGGTATCGTGCAACATATATTCCACACAAGACCATGCCGCCGCCGCAATAGCAAAAGCCGGAATACCCGTCTTTGCATGGAAAGGCGAGAACCTTGCCGACTATTGGTGGTGCACACTGCAAGCCCTGACATTTGCAGGCGGCGAAGGCCCCGACACCATAGTAGATGACGGCGGCGACGCAACGCTCATGATACACATGGGCTATGCAGCCGAGAACGACCCCCGCGTATTGGAATATGACCAAAACGCCCCCGAGGACGAGCGCGAACTGAAAGAACTGCTCAAAAAAGTTCTGAAAGCCGACAATAACCATTGGCACAGAGTGGCAGCCAAGGTAAAAGGCGTTTCCGAGGAGACCACAACCGGAGTACACCGCCTGTACCAGATGATGGAGAATAAAGAACTATTGTTCCCCGCGTTCAACGTAAACGACTCGGTGACAAAGAGCAAATTCGACAACCTGTATGGCTGTCGCGAGTCGCTTGCCGACGGCATAAAACGCGCCACCGACGTGATGATAGCCGGCAAAGTGGCAGTAGTATGCGGCTACGGCGATGTGGGCAAAGGATGCGCACACAGCATGCGTTCCTACGGTGCACGCGTGCTTGTGACAGAGATAGACCCAATATGCGCCCTGCAAGCAGCCATGGAAGGGTTCGAGGTTGTCACAATGGACGAGGCATGCAAATATGGCAATATATTCGTCACCTGCACAGGCAACATAGACATAGTACGCATAGACCACATGGAGCAGATGCCCGACCAAGCAATAGTATGTAACATAGGCCATTTCGACAACGAGATACAGGTAGATGCACTGAAAAACTACAACGGCATAAAGTGTCTGAACATAAAACCCCAAGTCGATCGCTATTTCTTCCCCGACGGACACAGCATCATACTGCTTGCCGACGGTCGCTTGGTGAACCTTGGTTGCGCCACAGGACATCCCTCGTTTGTCATGAGCAACTCGTTCACCAACCAAACATTGGCACAAATCGAGTTGTTTACAAAAAAGTACGAGACCGGCGTATATTGCCTGCCCAAACACCTTGACGAGGAGGTGGCACGCCTACATTTGGAACGCCTTAATGTGAAATTGACCACACTCACCGAGAAACAGGCGGCATACATAGGAGTAGATGTAAAAGGACCATACAAATCGGATATTTACAGATACTAAGAAGCCGTTTTAATTACGAATAGAGAGAATTCAAAATGACAAAGCCAAAAAGCATTTGCGTATATTGCGCATCGAGCAGCCGCGTAGATGAGTGCTACACCCATGCCGCACACCTGTTGGGCAAATTAATTGCACAAAAAAACATGCAATTAATTACAGGAGGCGGCGTGCAAGGCCTCATGCGTGCAGTGGAGGATGGCGCATTGGAGGCAAACGGCATTGTCACAGGCGTCATACCCCGGTTCATGATGGAACAAGGCTGGAACCACCCGGCACTGACCAACATGCACGTCACCCCCGACATGCACACACGCAAAAAACTTATGGCCGAGCTATCCGACGCCGTAATAGCCCTGCCCGGAGGATGTGGCACCATGGAGGAGCTATGCGAAATAATCACATGGAAACAGTTGGGACTGTACCTGAAACCAATCGTCATATTAAACATAAACGAATACTACAACCCACTGATAGCCCAGTTCGAAAAAGCCATAGACCAACATTTCATGGGGCAGATACATGGCAAAATATGGAGCGTGGCGCACACACCGCAAGAGGCCATGGAGATAATAGAACAAACACCCGAGTGGAGCCCCGAGATACGTAAATACGCGGCATTATGACAGACCATTATACGACATATTCTATATGCAACGACAGCACGATGCTGTCGTTGCTGATGCTGAACATTCTGGGATGCCTGTATGCCCTTGCAAAAAACCGGTACAGCATAGGCGAGCGCATTAAGAACTGGTATCTGTATACAGGACAGACAACGCCGTTCAACAACCGAGCCGACATAACGCCCACCGGAAATTTCATATTGTACTGGCAAGTGATATTTTGTTGTTCGGTAATAGCCATGAGGCACATAAACAACATACATAGCTTTACCGACAGCAGCCAAGCATACGTAGTTTTTGCCATGCTTGTATCCGCATTTATTCTGTTCTTTTTCGCAAAAAGAATAGTGTACGACATAGTAAATTATACATTGTTCGGCAAGGAGCAGGCACGGCTATGGAAAGAGTCATATTTCTTTACAATTAAAATTACAGGATTTTTACTGTTGCCCATTGCAACGCTCGTTATAATATATCCCGACATTTCGGAGATAATTACCGTTACTTACCTGCTTTTTACCGTCATAATGTTTGCCATTATGCTTATTATTAGGGGATTTAATATCATTTTCAACAAAAAGCATTATTTTTTGGATATTTTTTTGTACCTTTGCGCGATTGAATTGCTACCCCTATGTTTAATGTGGCATGCAATAAGCAAAACTAACCTTTTAGAAATAATAAAAATTTAGGACAGTGAAAGTAAGTAAGATTTTGGTTTCTCAACCCAAGCCGGCGACCGAAAAGTCTCCATATTTCGATTTGGCGGGGAAACACAATGTTCAGATAGACTTCCGCTCATTTATAAAAGTAGAAGGTCTTACAGCAAAAGAATTCAGACAGCAGAAGGTATCTATACCCGGGCACACAGCAATAGTTTTTCTGTCGCGCCACGCAATAGACCATTTCTTTACACTTTGCAAAGAATTACGTGTTGTAATACCCGATGACATGAAATATTTCTGTCTTTCGGAAACTATTTCGTTATACATACAAAAGTATGTGCAATATCGCAAGCGCAAGGTCTTTTTTGGAAACGGTCACATCACCGACCTTGAACCGTTGTTTGTAAAACACAAAACCGAAAAGTTCTTTGTGCCCATGTCGAATGTACACAACAACGATTTGTGCAAGATATTCAACTCGCATGGTATTTTCCACTCCGAGGCGGAAATGTACCGCACCGTAAGCAACGACTTCGAGCCCGATTTCATAAAGCCTTACGATATGTTGGTATTTTTCAGCCCCCACGGAATAGAGTCGTTGAAAAAGAATGTACCCGACTTTGTTCAGGGCGACAAACTAATAGCCTGTTTCGGCAAGGTAACAGCCGATGCCATTCGCGAGTCGGGTTTGCGTTTGGACATTGAAGCACCTACCGCCACAGCGACATCAATGCCTGCCGCCCTCGATGAATACCTATCGAAGAACAACAATTAATTATATGATAAAAAAAGAATATGAGGGCGATTAATCGCCCTCATATTCTTTTACAGACCGCCTGACATGGAACAACTACGATACACATTCCCCAAGCACGAGCATCTGAAAAGCAAGAGCATAATAGAAAAACTATATGCCCAAGGCTGTTCGGTGACAGCATACCCCCTGCGTGCTGTGTACCTGTTCCTGCCGCCCGACGAAAAGTGCCCCACAGCATCCATACTGATAAGCGTTGCAAAAAAAAGATTTCGTCATGCAACAGACCGTAACCTGATGAAACGACGCATACGCGAGGCATACAGGCTGAACAAACACACCATCACCACCCCACTCGCCCGCGAAGGAAAAAAAATAGCCATAGCAATTCTGTATATCGACAACAAGCATAGCAGCACCGAGTTTCTTAAACGCAAAATGCAGAAACTGCTGAGCAACATACTTGAAAAGGAGAGCAAGCAATGCGAAAACTCATTATAGGCCTGTTTATAGCCCCCATACGTTTTTATCAACGAGTGATTTCGCCCATGACGCCCCCATCGTGCCGTTTCACCCCCACATGCTCGCAATATGCCGTCGAGGCCATAACAAAGCACGGGCCGCTAAAAGGCACATGGCTGGCAGTGAAACGCATACTGCGCTGCCATCCTTGGGGAGGCTCGGGTTACGACCCCGTACCATGATGAAATTCATAGACATACATACACACCGACGGGACACAAGCGATGCCGCCATTATCGACAGCCCCCACTATCAAGCCGACATCCCCCATTGCTCCATAGGCATACATCCATGCAATGTCACAGCCCACTGGCGCAACCTGTTCGACGAGATAGCCCGCCATGCCTACAAAAAAAATGTCGTTGCAATTGGCGAGTGCGGGTTTCATTTCACAAAAACAACAGAACCTGCCACATGGCAGCAGGAGGCTTTCCTTGCCCATGTGGAATTATCCGAAGCCACTCAAAAACCACTTATCATACACTTGGTGAAGGCACAGGAGAGGCTCATAGCAATATCGAAACAGACACGCCACACACAAGCATGGATTATACATGGGTTCCGCGGAAAACCCGAACAAGCAAGACAGCTGCTGTCGCATGGGTTCTACATATCGTACGGCGCATTGTTCAACGAAGAGAGCGTCGCAGCCACCCCACTTGACAAAATGTTCATAGAGACCGACGAGGCCAACACCGCCATAGAGGATATATACAACCATATATCCCAAATTAAAGGAATAAGCACCGAGGAACTTTGCCGACAGATGAGCGAAAACGCCCGGCAATGCAAAATAGCGTTCCGCTGACAACCCACAGCCCCAAGCATCGACACGAAAAATATTTTTCGAAATTAAAACAGCTTCTTAGGAAATTCGTTATCTTCGCAAAATAAAGCAACATGCGAAATGGCAAATAAAAACAAAAACGACAACAGGACACGCCTTATAACACTGGACAAGATACGCGACAAACGCGGCAATCTGTCGGTGATAGAGAGCGGCAAAGCATTGCCATTTCCCATAGCACGCACCTACTGGATATACGACATACCGGGTGGCGAACATCGCGGCGGACACGCCTACATAAAAAGCGAAGAATTCATAATAGCACTGTCGGGTAGTTTCGAAGTATATGTGAACGACGGCAAGGAGGAGCGCACATACACCATGAACCGCTGCAACCAAGGGCTATATATACCTGCCGGCACGTGGCGACAGATGCGTAACTTTGCCACAAACTCAATAGCGCTGGTAATAGCCTCAACGCCCTACGCCCCACGCGACTACATACGCTGTTTCGACGATTTCATGAGACTAAAAAAAGAGGAGGAGCAACAATGAAAGAGACCGGTATCGACAACTGCCGTATAATAGAGCTTGGCAAGCATCATGGCGCAACCGGCAACCTGACAGTGGTTGACAACGGGAAGGTAGCCAATTTCGACACCAAACGGGTGTTTTTCATATACGACATACCCGGCGGAGTGTCGCGCGGCGGCCACGCACACAAGACACTGCGCGAACTTATAATAGCGGCATCGGGCAGTTTCGAGGTGTATGTGAACGATGGCGAACGCGAACAAACGTTCTTGCTGAACCACCCCTCGAAAGCCCTTCTACTGCCCGAAGGCGTGTGGGAGGAGCTACGCAATTTCTCCTCGGGAGCAATAGCCTTGGTACTCGCCTCCACCCCATACCAACCCGACGACTACATTCGCGACTACGAACAATTCATAAAATACAAGAAAGGAATATGATACCCTACCTGCCACTGAACGAAATAAATGCGCAATACGAGCCACAGCTGAGCCAATCACTGCACCATGTAGTGGAGCGCGGCTGGTACATCATGGGCAGGGAAGTGGAATTGTTCGAACAAGAATATGCACAGTACATAGGCTGCAAACACTGCATAGGATGCGGCAACGGCTACGACGCCTTGTGGCTCATATTCCAAGCCTACAAGCAAATGGGCATACTGCACGACGGCGACGAAGTGCTGGTACCTGCAAACACATTCATAGCATCGGTGCTTGCCATCACACACAATCGGCTGCACCCCGTTTTTGTGGACCCATCGCCCACAAGCTACCTAATGGAGCACAAGCAGATAAAGGGAGCAGTAACCAAAAAGACAAAGGCCGTGTTGCTTGTGCATCTGTATGGGCAAAACTCTTTTAGCGACGACATTAAAAAACTATGCGACGAAAACGGCATACTCATAATAGAGGACAATGCACAAGCCCACGGAGCCATATACAATGGAGCACGCACAGGCTCGTTGGGACACGCCGCGGCACATAGTTTCTACCCCGGGAAAAATTTAGGCGCATTGGGCGATGCAGGCGCAGTGACAACCGACGACACCGCCCTTGCACAGCAAATAGAGCAGTTGCACAACTACGGCAGCAGCGAAAAATATGTCCACCGCATGCAGGGCGTAAACAGCAGGCTCGACGAATTGCAAGCCGCGGCACTGCGAGTGAAACTAAGACACTTGGACGCCGACAACAACAGACGTCGTGCCATAGCAACTGAATATATAAACAGAATAAGCAACCCACTTGTGACAACGCCCACTGTGCAAGAGGCATCTGCACACGTTTTTCATATATTCCCACTGATGTGCCGGCAACGCGATGCACTGCAAAAACACCTGACCGATGCAGGCATACAAACACAAATCCACTACCCCATACCACCACACCGTCAGGAGTGCTACAAGGAACATGCCACACTGCATCTGCCCATAGCCGAGCGGCTTGCACTGCACGAACTGAGCCTGCCCTGCCACCCACTGCTAAGCAACGACGATGCAGACAAAATAATTGACGCCGTAAACAATTTCACAATTTTAACATAGTTTAACTAAACGGGGGGGTAAAACGGATAGTTATAGTTACTTTTGGCAAGAAAATGAAACTATTTTTTTGTGAAAGTAACTATGAAAAATCTACTCCTGCTATGCACATTTTTATGCGCTTGCATAGCTATTAATTCCCAAAGCCTCGAAGGCAAAAAAGTACTTTGGCTGGGGACATCAATCCCCGCAGGATGCACATACCCCAAAAACTCATGTGCCAATTTAGGCATGGAATGTCAGAACAATGCCATAGGCGCATCGTTCCTTGCTGAACTTGTTTTCACCGAGCCAAAGACACATTCGGGATACAGCTTTTCCATGTCGCGTAGCGAAAAGGATTCGGCATACAGACATATGGTAGATGCCGGAATAATAGATAAACATATGCTCGATGTATGGAAATTCACAAGCTACGACAACCGCATGACACCCTACCTTGCCGATGTGGATATAGTCATTCTGGACCATGGATACAACGATGCGTTTACCATAAAAAACGAATCGGGCATTGACGAAAAAGACATCGACTGGACATCGGAGGACAAAAAGACCTTTATAGGGGCATTCAATTTCATATACAGAAAAATTAAGGAGATAAACCCCAGTGCCATAGTAGCCATTGGCGGATATTTCCAAAACACCTGTACGTTCGACTATACAGTGACCGGAATGCACGTGAGCAAGCTATTGACAACCATTGCCGCCCACTACGACCTGCCCCTGCTCGATGTGTGGAACTACACAGGAATAAAAGACGGGCATATTCCAAATTCAAAGAACTATTTTAAGGAGCTAAACGAGCAATACGGAACAAATTTCCGCAATCAATTCCCCGATGCCGAAGGCAATATCACCTATTTTCAAAAATTCTGCCCCGACGCAGTGCACCCCTTCTCGGACCCCACAGGCGAGTCGGACAAACTGCTCGACGATATTTTTACAAAACTTTTGGCAGAAAGGCTTACGCCTTATTTAAGCGACATAACCGAAATAGGCACCGCACAACCCACCGTAACCGAGATTTATACCATTGGAGGATGCAAAACCAACACCCCCGTAAAGGGAATAAACATTATGAAAATGTCCGATGGGTCGGCTCGTAAAGTTCTTATAAAATAACCCGCGCGGCAAGAAAAACAGATACTTTTTGTCAAAACACAAAAAATATCTTCATAAAATTTGCATGGAAAACAAAAAACCATTATCTTTGCACCGCTTTTTAACTGAAAGCACTGAGGATTGTCCTATGGTGTAATGGTAGCACAACAGGTTTTGGTTCTGTTTGTCTTGGTTCGAATCCAGGTAGGACAACAACAAAAAACGAGGTAGATAATTATCTACCTCGTTTTTTGTTGTCAGGCGATATAAATTAAACCGGCTTCTTAGTTTTTTGAGCCGCTCTCGCAATTCTTGCTCTGCTTTTTAGTCGAAGACGATGAGTCGTTCTTTGTTCCTCTTGAAGCAGCAGTTCTTTCAGCTGCGTTTTTTCCGTTCTCCTTTTTTTCTTCTACTTTTTTGTTCATAACACTGAAATTTAAGTTAAACAATTCTTTAATTGGCCGAGACGTCTGCTGTCTTGGTTTTATGGGTATCATAATCGCACCAATACATATCCTTGTCGGCATTAGCGTTTTTTATCTGCTTGCTGCGTTCCTTGGATAGCTTTTTGTCGGTGCTGCGTACCTCCTCCTCGGTGCGATGCGTGCCCTTGGGCTCGATGTCGGTGAGGCCGTTTGTCTCCACAACCGTCTGCAAGGGCTTCTCGATATACTGCCACTCCTCGTCGAGTCTGGTGCTGCGTCCTTGGTTCCAAGGGCCGCGGCACTCGCCGCCTTTTGACATATCGAAATAGAGATTACTGTATTTGGGGCTCGTCTGTAACACGCCGGGAGGGAAATTAGGTTGAATGGTCTCCAACGCAGCCTCGAACTGTTGATAGTGGGTGACCTCGCGTGTCATTAAGAAACCAAGTGTCTCCTTCACATAGGGGTCGTCGGTGAATGGCATCAGGTATTCGTAGCCTATCTTTGCACGGCTTTCACCCGCCATATTGGAGCGCAAATCCACTGTCAGGTCGGAATTGGCCGATACATAGGAACCGCACCACGGATTACCGTTGCTGTCGGTGAGCATGGGGCCGCCTGCCGACACAAGAAGGAATTGAGGGTTGGTATATGCCTCGTGGATAAACTCCTCCTTCGAGGTTTTGCCCTCCATCATTCTGTTTATGGGCATGTCGTTAACGGCATCCTTCATGCGTGCATTCACCGGGCCGAGCAGCATGTGTATGGTGGCTCCCACTATCTCCAAGTGGGCAAGTTCCTCGGCTGCAATATCCATGAGCATATCGTAATGCTTGGGGAATGGATTGTGGCAACTGAACGCCTGCACAAAATATTGCATTGCCGACTTCAACTCGCCATCCTTGCCACCGAAGGCTTCGAGCATCATGCGCGCAAAACGAGGGTCGGGTTGCGACACGCGCGCATTAAATTGCAATTCCTTAACATGATAAAACATATTCTCCGAATTTATTGGTTATTTATTATTGTTGGCAAAAGAGTGGGCCCTGTTGCGGTTCTCTTCGGCTTTTTCGGCCACCGAGTCGGCTATTTTCACACCTGCATCTATGGCCTTTTTCTTTCCTTCTTCAAGAATATCCTCGGCCTTGTGGCGCATCTGACTCATCTTGGAACACATTTTTTCTTTCCACTCCTTGGCTTTCCCGCTTTGGCAGCAACGATAGACCATTGCACCTGCCACCGAGCCAATCAACATACCTACCCAAAATTTTGAACTACCTAAACTCATAACAATTATTTTTAAATTAATACTAAGACTTCTTGAATAGCGAGGCAATCCACAACAGCAGTACAGCACCTACTACCGATGACACAAGACTACCTATGAGACCACCGCTATGTATGCCTATTAACGCAAAAAGCCAACCTCCAAGGACTCCGCCCACAAGGCCTAAGACCAAATTTACTACAAGCCCAAAGCCGCCTCCTCGCATTATTTTGCCGGCAACAAAACCGGCGATAATACCAATTACAATGTACCAGATAAAATCCATAACTTTAAATTTAAAGGTTAAAAAACAAAGGTAGTCACCTGTACAGCTGCTGCCTTCACTATTCACAATGAAAAACAGCCACAAAGAATGTTGGTTCGACATGGCTGTTTTAATTAACATGAATTATCCTTACATATAAAATTATAAAAGAGACATAGGCAGAGCAGTGTCGGGACTATGCTCCGACACTGCTCTGCACAAAAAATAGAACTTATATTTATGGGCTACACCCACTGTAATTAAGAACGTACAAGGGGCAAGACAGCGGCAATGGTTTATTTTGTTTATTCCATTCTTATTACGTCTATGGGATTTTTGTTCACAGTGCGCCATGCGCTAAGCACCACGACAAGCAACGTCACTGTCATCACCACTGCAAAGGCCAGCAGATAGGGCCACCAATGCAATGGCGTTTTGTATGCAAACTCCTGCAACCACTCCAATGCAAAGTATGTACCCGGTGGCATTGCCACTGCAAAACATATTACAAGTATTTTCACAAAACGAACGTTTAGCATAAATAATATGTTGCTTATAAGGGCTCCGTTCACTCGCCTTATGGCTATCTCTTTTTGTCGGTACTGTGTTTCGAAAAAGACGAGGCCAAACACCCCTACAAGCGATATTATAATGGCAAGCATCGACACAAATGTTATGAGCAGCAGCTGGCGGTCCTCTTTTCTGTATTGCAAGGGGACATAGTCGTTCAGCAACAAAAGACGATGCGTGCCGTAGTTGCGATGCAGGGTGCCCCCAAACTGTTCGGATACCTTTTTCATATGCTCCTCGACAAGCGGTTGCACACCATCGCCGCCACCGAACCTCACATAGACGCATTTGTCGTAACCGGAATATGCTCCCGGCTCGTAGTAGAAGGCAAACGGCTCGATTGGATATTGCATGCCACGCTCGTTGAAATTCTCGCAGAAGCCCACTATTCTCATGGTGCCGCCCACCCAATCGTCCAAGCTCATATTAAACTGTTCCTTTGCTTTCCTGTTGAATATGAGCGCTCCACCTGAACGGGTGGCATCGTCGGGGGCAAAATCGCGCCCTTCGATAATGTCGATACCCAACGTGGTGAGGAAGCCTTTTGACACAGGCAACACCCTGAAATTAATGTTTTTACCATCGGGGGCTTTCGAAAAATGGCGTCCCCAACCCATTTTATAATCGCCGAACAGGCTATTCAGCGAGCTCGACACGCCGGTGACATAGGGCGAGCCCTCCAACGCCGCCTGCAACACATTGTCGCTATTCTCGCCGCCATAGTTTTCCATCAATTGCGACATTCTGCACATGAACACGCAATCCTTGTCGAAACCAACGTCGTAATTCTTCATGTAACTGTTTTGCAGATACATGAACAGTGTCACTATAATAAATACAAACGACAGGACAAACTGCACACCTATCAACGTATTACGAAGCATCATACCCGCACGCGTGGCACCGAAACTGCCTTTCAGTACAAAAGCCGGTGTGAACGATGTCAGATAGATTGCCGGATACAAAGCCATGCCCAAGGCTGCCGACAGCAGGAGCAGAAGCATGCACAAAGCCACCGGAATATTATCGCGTGCAAACAACGAGAGCGAGAAAAACTCGCGCAATGCGCTGTTCTCGGCCATGTACAAAAAGAGCAGAGAGCAAACGCAGGCCGCCAACATCAGACAAAACGACTCGAAGCAGATAGAAAATCTTAGCGACGCATTGCTTGCACCCAGAATTTTTTGTGTGTTCACACTGCGCATGCGCCGCGGCACCAATGCCACGAAAAAATTGAAAAAATTTATGCAGGCTATCAATAATATTAGCAGCGATATGGATAGCATGGTGTATGTGGTTATTTTATTTCCTTTCCCAAGTTCGCTTGCAAGGTTATCGCTGAAATATGTCTCGGTGAATGGAACAAGGCGCATAACCTGTTTCAAATCCTCGACGCTGTTTATACCCTTGAAACGGTCGTTCTCGTCGAACAGTCGTATGCGGGCAAAAAAATGTTGCATGAAGGCCTCGACGTCGTTCTCGTCGTACAGACGCACATACAAAGGGTCGTTCCAGTCGCTCCAAACATTGTTATCCATTTTATTGTAGTAGGGGCCATAGAAGGCTTGAAGCCCCGCCAAGTCGCTGTTGCTTGGAAAATCCTTGAATATGGCACCCACTGTGAGCGCGTTGCCTGCTTTGTATTCGCGCCCCCAACACACCCTGTCGCCTATCTGCAAATTGTATTTTTGCGCCACCGAGCGACTGAACGCCATGGCACTGCGTTTCAGCACCGGCTCGAAATCGCCATCGACGAGCTCCACGCCCATGGCTTTAATACTGCCCTCGGTCAGTTCGGTGCCGGCAAGCACCAACGGCTCGTCGGGGAATTTTTCGAACGTATGATCCACCGGCCTGTTCGACAGATGTCCCAAATGATAGCCTTCGACCAACGGGTTGTCAGACACCATAAGTCTTGCACATGGAACGGCGAAGACTGGCGACACCATTTCGCTGTTCATAATTCTGTTTTGCAAAGCAAAAAGCCTTTCGGGGTGTTTAATGCCACTGTTGTAGCTGAAATCGTAATGCACCTGCACAAGCATCATATATGCGGCGGCAACAGCCACCCCCATGCCCATCACATTCAGCAGAAAAATTAATTTATTATGACGTATAACGTTCCTGAAACTGATAAAAACATTCATGATGTACAATTTTATTGTAAATATTACGCTTGCATCCTACAATCTGTCTTTCAGGGTGTCCACAACAAGACCGTCGAACAGATTTATCACCCTATGAGCATACCGGGCGTCCTTTTGCGAGTGTGTCACCATGACTATCGTTGTGCCTTTTTCATTTAGTTCTTTAAGAATACACATGACATCGTGACCGTTTTTGGAGTCGAGGTTACCGGTGGGTTCGTCGGCCAGAATAAGGCCCGGGTTGGCCACCACCGCACGAGCAATGGCCACACGCTGTTGCTGTCCTCCCGACAGCTGGTTGGGATAGTGTTTTGCCCTGTGCGCTATGCTCAAATTCATAAGAACCTCCCCGACAAGGCGTTTGCGCTCCGCAGCCGAGTAGTTGAGATAGGTGAGCGGCAAGGCTATATTTTCCTCGACTGTCATCTCCTCGATGAGATTGAACGATTGGAATACAAATCCTATCTTCCCTTTGCGATACAGGGTGCGCTCCTTTTCTTTCAGATGCGCCACCTCCACCCCGTCGAGCTTATAGCTGCCTTGGGTGGGGTTATCGAGCAAGCCAAGGATATTCAGCAGGGTGGATTTGCCACAACCCGACGGCCCCATGATAGCCACAAATTCGCCCTCCTTAATATCTATGGACACGTTGTTAAGAGCCACCGTCTCTACTATGTCGGTACGAAATACCTTTTCTAAATTTGTTGTTTCTATTTTCATAATCGTAAATAATATTTTGTTGTTATTTTCGGTCTATTATAAGTGTTTCGCACTCGCCAAAGGGGTCGTACGACGATATTATAACCTGCTCGCCCTGTTCAAGCCCCTCGACAACCTCGTAATACTCTACATTCTGACGAGCTATTTTTATGGGACGACGCACCGCCTTGCTGCCGTCGGGCGAAAGAACATAGACGTATTTACCACCCACCGAAGCAAAAAAAGCACCGCGCGGAAGCAATATGGCTTGGACCGGTTCACCAAGCTCCAAATTCAGATAGTATGTCTGACCCACCCTTATATTTTCGGGGACAGCCGATGTGAATATAAAATCGGCCCTGAACTGCCCCTCTTTAACGTCGGGATAGACGGTGGCTATTGTCACATCGTAGTTTTTCTCTTTGCGTTCCAGCACACCCGAAAGGCCTGTCGTCACCCTGTCTATGTAGCGTTCGTCTATCTGCACCTGTATTTTGTAGTCGTCCAGAACGTTTATGACACCCAGCACCGAGCCTTCGGATATGTTCTGCCCCAACTGCGCATCGAACGAGGCAAGCTGGCCATCGTGCGTGGCACGTACGTGCAGATTATCGACACGTCGATGCGCAAGCTCCAAATTTTTACTCATATTATCGACCGACTGCGTCATTTTTATATGTTGTAGTTCCCTGTACAGCGAATCTTGCTGCAAACGCTCCTGCAACAATTGCAGATTGGAATGGGCCAGCTCATAGTTTTCTTTGGCACGCAGATACTCCTCGCGCGTTGTCAGTCCATCGGCGTAGAGCGATTTTTGCTGCTCAAAGGAGCGTTTTGAGCGGCTGGCTTCTATCTTGGCCGACAGATGCTGCTGTTGCATGGCAAGCTTCTCCTTGTGCAAGGCAATAACGGCATCGCGGTTGCTGTTTTGTTTCTCCATGTATTGCGACTCGGCATCGTAAACCTCTTTTTGCAGATTGTTGTTGCGCAGTATCATCAGCGTGTCGCCTTTTTTGACAAAGGCTCCGCTATTCACCAGACGCTGCTCCACGATACCGCTTTCGAGGGCTGTCAGCAGAATGGTTGTTTTGGGCTTTACGTTGCCACTTAGGCGTATATAGTCGTGGAAAACCCCTTGTCGGGCCTGTGCCACTATTATATTGCGAGATTGTACATGCATGGATGCGCTTCGGCTATTAAATAGGAGCGTACCAAAGAGCAACATAAACAGCACGCCGGCAATAGCATAGCTGATATGTTTTTTCCTAAATTTTGTTTTTTGTTCTATGACCCTGTCCATAACTATTTTAATATTTCGTCGAAGTCGTAATCTATGTTTTTATCGTTTATATAATCGTAAAGGGTAATGCGCTGAATATCATAATAGTATGTCCAATAGCCGCTTAACTGTGACAGATATTTTGCTTGGGCATTTTCGAGCTCGGTATTGGCTATGTTCAGGTCGGTGACACTGAGCGCACCGTTTTCGTAGCGTTTATATGCCATGCGATAGGTTTCCTCGGCTATTTCGAGGGCACGACGCGATATTTTACATTGTTCGGCTTGGTTATTGAAATAGAGCACCTTGGTGCGAATATCCTGTTCGAATTCCACGTCGTTTCTATCGGCTTGTATTCGCACAAGTTCCAGCTGTGCCTGCGCCATTCGTTTTTTGCCTCGGCCAAGCCCCCAGTCGTATATGGGCAGGCTGAAAGTAATACCCACCACCTCGTTGTCCTTTAAACGGTGGTATGCCTTTTTCAAGCCATCGGCCGACTGACGAAGCCCCACCTGCGCCTGCAAGCTGATTTGCAAACCGTTATCGGCTTTTGTCTGTGCCAGATGCTGTTCGGCATTCAGCAGATTTATACGCTGCCCAATGGAGTGCGTGGAGTTATTGTAGGCTTTGTTTATTACATCGGCTACATTCACCGATATATCGGGAAGGGATACAGGCGTCAATAATTGTATATTTTTGTAATCGGGCATATGCAGGTAGGAGAATAGAATGAACAACCGGTTCTCCAACGACAAACGGTTGTATCCGATGCTCATTTTGGCATTAAGCATGGATAGTTCAAGTTGCAGCATCTGGTCCTTGGTGACCAAACCCAGCTCCATTCGTTTAATTGTTTTTGCGTACAAAGTAGATAGGTCCTTATATTTTGCTTCGCTCTGTTTTAGATTGGATTGAGCAGCAAGAGCATCGAAATAGTATGTCGTCACATTTATTATGATGCCTTGCATGGTTTCGAGATAGTTGCGTTTGGCATATTCAAATTGCAAAGGGGCTATCCTGCGCCTCCATTGCATGCTGCTGTACCTGCGCAGCGGTTGGTTGTAATGCAAGAGGAATGGTACGGTGTTATATGTTTTTTGGTTATAATAGAATTGGTCCAAACGGGATATGTCGGAACTAAGCGACAATCTGCCGTCGGCCCATGGCAGATTTTGATTGATAGAGAGCGACAGATTATTATACAGAGAATTATTATCGACATAGGATACATGGCCCGTTTCGTAATCGCGTGTCTCCACCGTAGAACGATTGTAGTTGCCCAACGTACCCTGCACATTGAGCGAAGGCAACCACATGGCCTTATACTGCCTGTAATTCCAATAGTCGCTTAGGAAAGAAAAATCGGCCATTCGGGCGGCATAGGAACTGCCTGTGGCTATGTCGATAGCTTGTTGCAACGACAGTTGCGTTTGCGCTTCTACGGCAAACGCGATAGATAGAAAAATTAATGCCGATACTATTCTGCTCATTTTATTTCGGGTGTACAATTTTTATGAATATCGTTTTGCACACGAAATAATAATCAAAAGAATAATTCGGCAAGAAAAAAATGTTAAACAGCCGTTTCGGGGGCAAAATTGTGCATTTTTTGCACACTGCCTGCGAGCGACTATATTATTGTATATAGCACATAGCACCAATGAGCAACAATGGCAGCCACAAAACCACCTATTGTATGCGCCAATATGGCTTTGGATGTAAGTTCGCGATAGCCCAATGTGTCGAGCATGGCGGTGTGGGTACTCAGATAACCGCTCCAACACATGCCTATGGCTGTGAACACAGCGATAGCATTTCCATCGACCCATCCTGCCGAAATGAAGTTAGGCACAAGCCCCAAGGCTGCCCCCACTGCACCCAAGGCTGTTATGGGAAACGCTATCAGGTGTGGGTCGGTGAAACCAAACAGGAATTCGAATATAAAACCGAGTTTCTCACCCAACCAAGGCAACAGTTCGACGCCTTCGTAGGCGGCACCGGTGAAATTGCCCGACGCGGCAGGCCCGAATGTGAGCAGCATGACCATTGTCGATATGATGAGCACACCGGGTATAATGGCTATTCCGACATCGACGCCGGTGCGTCCGCCATCGAGCAGCGAGTCCAGAATTCTTTGAAAGAGCGATTTTTTTATTTCCTTCTCTTTCTCTTGTTGCAATTCCTCGGTGGTAGCTGCCGACTCGTGTTCATAGGCAGGAAAATTCTTCACAACGAAATATTGCATGATGCGGGTCGATGCAATACAGCCGCACACCGCGCCAAAAAGCCCAATGAACGGCGCAGCATAGAACCCTTGCCCCACCATGAATACAATGACCAAAAGCCCCATGCCAAAGGCTGTACCGAAATTGGTGAGCGATATAAATTGATATTTTTTGAAATAGACGCTGAAACGTTTGTCCTGCGCCAACGATATTATTGCGGGATTATCGGACAGGAATGTAAGCACCGCACCCAAGGATGCCACTCCCGGCATATTGAACAGCGGTTTCATCAACGGACGGAGTATTTTCTCTAACAGGTTCACCACGCCGAACTCCACGAACAGACGGCCCAAAGCCCCTGTTATGACACATATTGCCATCAGATAGAAAACGGTGTTTAGCAACAGGTCGTGGGCTGTGTTCATTATGGTATTAAGCATGTTGGGTGTGCCCATCTGCGATGCTATATATGCAAATATTCCAAAAACTATTACAAGGCATATTATACCCTGTGGGATGCCTTTATAAAATTTGTACAATGGATTTTTCATGACAACGCAGTTTATGTTTACTTAGACAGCATCTGTTTTCCTAATTTCATTACATCCATTCTCCAAGTGACACCCACATTTAGGAATGTCTGTTTGTCGAGCAACGCACCTGCCACATTGCCATTGTCACCAAATGTATAACTGCCACTTGCATGTATGCGCACATCGTTCACCGCGTCTTTCAACGGGAAGTATTCCACGCCTGCCCCCACACGTGTTATCTCGGTTCCGGGCAACACGCATAGGTCGGCAGCCGACTCGGTGTCGTTGACATCGTATGACACCTTGCCGAATATATTTAGTTTTTTATTGGGACGCCACGACAGTTCGCCCACCACCGATATATTTTTGCCGATAAAAGTCTGTCCCGACGCTGCACGATTCATAAAATCGAGTTCCAGCGACATATTGCCCATGTTGAATTTGTTGCCAAGGGCTATGTAGCTTATGTATTTGCATGGGGCATATTCTATAAGGTTAACCGAGTATATGGTATTGAACCAACCATGCGAGCCATACCACATTATATTATAGGAATACATATCGCTCAGCTCGCCCATGAAAGGACTTTCGCAGAATTGAACCATGAACTTATCGTTGCCGCTGTCGGTGGTATATGCTCCACTGACACCGAACTGATAGCAAGGGATATTGTGCCAATACTCCGAACAGAAATAGAGGTCGATGGGGGCGCGGTCATATTCATAGCCACCTATTCCCACCACAAGTTTTCCTGCCGACAGACTCCAATTATTTTTGGTATATGTAAGGTATATCCAATCGGTTGCGTCGAAAAAACTCTGGTCCTTATTTGCTTTGTTCAAACGCTGTCGATAGGAGTAGCTGAAGCCCTGCCCTATGTGTCCGTCCATGCGAATATTAAGGAACTTGCCATCGAATCCGCAATTATCTTCGACGTCGTCGCCATCTATATATTCACGTTGATAATCGGCACGAGCCTCCAAACGAAGATTGATTAGGTCGTTCTGAGCATAAAGGGCTGTGCATATAAAAGCGAGCAGTCCTATCAAGAATAATTTTTTCATTTTTTATTTTTTGTTTGTGTTATTTACAAATAATGCGCGAAGATAAACTAATTTACTCAGAAAAAAGTGTGTGCAGAGAGAAAATTCTCTCGGCACACTTACGGTCGCTATAAATTCATCGCCATATTCATCGTCAAAGAGACCGTAGAACATAAGAATATTATTTATAAAGAATTCTACGGTCTTTTTGTTCATTGCTCTTTATTTGCTTTTATGTAATTTATCATGGGGTTGGCATACATTTCCAATATTTTGGAACGTATGTAGCTGTCGTCGCGGTTGGGAAGGTCCACCTTGGATATTTGTCCTGCCAGATAGGCATCGAGCTTGGCTTTATCCTCGGCGGTGTACATGTTGGCATAGGATGTGTCGCCTGTGAGCAGTTCATAGAAATAGTAGTTTACTGGCCACAGACGATAGTTTTTGTGTATCGTGGAGTCGATAAGACGTGCCACTGCCGCTGTTTTCTCGTTCTTGGTGAGCGACCTGTCCATTGCGGCTATCTTGTCGTTGAGCACATCGGCTATATGATAGTGTATAGCTCCTTTGTAGCCATACAAGCCTGTCTGCATGTTTATGAGGTCGTCCATGGGCGACTTTTTATGCTCGGGGTTGTCGCGTTTTTGCTGGAACTCCTTTGCTTTCAGATAGTCGCAGGGGTCGAACTCGTACGATATGGTGGTGGGTGCTATATTCAGTTCCGACAAGGCATCCAGAATGTCGTCGTTGCTGTACATGGAGAGCATTTTAATGAGCCCCTCTTGGGTTGTGTCGTTGGAATCCTTTGCACGCCCCTCGCGTTGAGCTATCCACACCGGTTGTTTACGTTCAGTCACTGCATGGTGTATGTACGACGACAGACGTTTCGACGAAGCCAGCATTTCGCGTATCGACGCCGAACGTTGAACAATGAAACTGCGGTTCACCCTGACAAGTTTCTTTATCCATGGACGAATGAGCAGATTGTCGCCAATGGCTATCTCCACCGTATTGTCTGTCTCGTCCACCATAAGTATGCACAAGAGAGCGGAATCCAATATAATGTCGCGATGATTGGATATGCACAAAGCCGAACGCATGTGTTCTTTGTTTTCGTAGCTGAGCGATATTCCCGAACTGAGTTTTTTGAGCAACCCGCGCAGGAACGGATAGACAAGGGCTTTTTGAAAATCCAGATTGCTTTTGCTGCTGCGCATGAGTGCGGCAATGTTCTCGAACGGTATCTGTGCGAAGGCATGCGCCATAGCTGCTTTAAACTCCTCATCGGCAATGAGTTCCTCGAACACAGCAGGAAGTTCGTGTGGCATATACGGACGAATTTCGTCGTACTCGGTTGGTATGTTCATCATCATGGTGTTATTTTTTTGTTATTCCTATGTTATGTACATTCACATTGCGAATTAACATAAATTTATTGAAAAAAGCAAAATTGAATATTTTTTTCTGCCACTATTGTTATTTATCACATAAAATAGAAGGGGAATGTCATGGAGAACGAGGTGTATCTACTGTCGGGATTACTCTCCACTGTTATGTCGCCGTCGTGCAGCATCATTATCTGGCGACACAGGCTTAGCCCAATCCCCGTGCCATCGTGACGCGTGGTGTAGAATGGGGTGAATATATCCTCGATTTTAGTTTGTGGGATGCCACAGCCGTTGTCGGTGACGGTTATAACGGTATGCTTTTCGCTCTGCGTTGCACGGAGTTCTATTTCGCCATCGTCGTATCCTTGTATGGCGTATAGCGCATTATGCAGTATGTTCACAAGCAGTTGGCGCAACTGCACTTGGTCGGCATGGACAGATATATTGGTGTAGAATATTTTTATTTTATCGGCACCGGGTTCGTTGCGCAGCAGCTGTTCTATGTGCCCAAAGAGTTCGGGTATGTGAATTTTTTCTATCTCGGGATGGGGCAATTCTATGAATGTATGATACGAATCGAGGAATTTTTTAAGGCTTTTGCTCTGACTGTTTATTATGGTCAAGCCATTTTTTATATCATCGGCAGGGGTGGTATTGTCACAATTCTTCACATAGTAGTCCGAAAGGGATATTATGGGGGTGAGGGTGTTGCGCATTTCGTGTGTCATGGTGCGCAAAATATTGTCGTACAGGTTCTTTTTGATTTCTGTTTCGTTCTTGTTTTTCTGATATAGCCGTATTATGGAATTGATGTTTTTCTGCAATGCGCCCATGTATCGGTCGTTTGTAGAGGGCATACGCATTGTCCTGTCGCCACAACGCAAGGATAGTAAAAACATATCTATTATATCATGGGGATAGCGTAGGAGCTTGTATAAACGATATGCCATATACAGAAACAGCAGCAACAACAGCGTTGTTATGTACAGGCGTACATTCTGCACTATGCACAATGTTATTGCCGCGGCATCGAGCACAAGGCCCGCTATGTATAACAGCAGGCATATACTGTAATATTTATAACCCATATTTCTCTATTTTGTTATATAGGGTACGACGCGATATTCCCAACAGCTCGGCAGCCTTTGTCATGTTCCTGCCTACTTTCTGCAATGTATCGGCTATACGTTCTTTTTCTATCATGGCAAGCGTGGCGTTCGATGACGGTTCGGCTTGGGATTGTTTTTGTTGGCGTTTCTCTATCGACGACACTATTTTAGCCACCAGTTCGTCGTTGTTCCATGGTTTTGTTATAAAATCATCGGCACCGCACTTCATACATTCCACTGCCAAATCTATTTCGCCGAAGGCGGTTATCATTATAACAATTGGAGGCGTCTCATGTTCTTTTATGCGTTTCAACCAAAAAAGGCCCTCGCTGCCGTCTAAGTTTTTTGCCGAAAAATTCATATCGAGCAGCACCACATCGACATTTCCAAGCCCCATAATGCCTTGTATCAGTTGTGGGTTGCTGACTGTGGCGACCTTTGTAAATTTGCTCGACAGAACCACTTTCATGGTTTGCAAAAGGGCTGTATTGTCGTCGGCAACCACTATATGATAATTATATTTAACCGAATTGGCTGACATATCGCGTTACGTTGTGGGGTTAAAAGCGTTTTTATACTATGCTTTCTATATTGCATAGTTCGGTATTGGGATAGTAATGGGATAATATTTCGGTGTAGGAACAGCCTCTTGCACCCATGACGGCTGCGCCTATCTGACAAAGACCCACTCCATGCCCCCAGCCTGCTCCTTTAAGCACAAAATATTGCTCGCCTGTCGAGGCGTCGTCGCATACATCTACCACAAACGCAGAACTATACAGGTGCGACGGCGACAGCCAACGACGTATTTCCAGTTCCTTGCCCACGATGACAGTGCGCTTGCTGCCTACTATCCGCAGACGCACAATGCGTCCCGACGCCGCACGCTCCACCGGCTGCAACGCCTCGATGAGCCCGAAATCTATTCCTGAACGCTCCCGCACCAGTTCCGACAGTTCCTGCCTGCCGTATTTAACCTGCCAACGATAGAAGTCGTTTGTCTCCAAGTCGTAGCCGTTGAGCACCTGTTCTAAAATGGCCTTGTCGGCGGTATTGCAGAATGCCTCGGGCGAGGTTTCTATCCACACACGTGCATTTTCCTCGTTTGTTAAATCGACAGAACCGTTTTTGTCTGCCACATCGCGGAAGGCTTGCAGATAGGGCATATCAACCGTTTCCCAACAAGCCGAAAAACGCTCGGTCATGCCACCACAGCATTTACTGAAACGAGCATCGCAAACCACTCCGTCGTGCGTCAGAACTATTCCGGCTGTTTCGGCAACAGCCTGCTCCACCCTGTCGTTTCCTTTTTGCGGTATGCCTTGATAGCGCTGACAATGGTCGTCGGCACACAGGTCGAATGTGGTGTGGTCCTCGCGTGCATACCAACGGATAATTTCGTCGGGTGTCTCACTGCCAAGCACAGAGCAGTTGTTCTTATCGGCACGCAACAATTGTGCATAGAGCCAACTGCGCGATATAACCGTATGTGCCTTCAAAAACTCCAAGGAGCTACCGGCCGACATCTCCGACGAAATGACACTTTTCAGATATGTCTCGACGTCGAGCCTGTTCACTGCGCGTATCTTCCCCTGCTCGACAAATAATATCAGTTCGCCATGAAAATTCTGCTGTTGGGTTCTCTCCCAATGAAAATTCACCCCTATCACGACATCGTGCAATGTGAAAAACGCGTTCTCGTCGCATGGCCTGAAATGTATTCTTTTGTACTCGCTGCCGGCGAAACGAATGGCATCGCCCACAACAACAGCGGACAAGTCGGCGGCACTGTATGTTACTCCCGAACAGACATAGCCTCCATGGAAAGAAAACCGTACTTGCGGCGACAGCAATATGCCTATATCCAACGTTCTCATGCCTCGTATGCGTACATCATGGTTTTTATTCTACGCGAAATCTCACATGCCGCGCTTTCGTCGATGGCCACCTCGCCAAGCATGCGAGCAGCCTCCTCGGCTGTAATCCTTTCGAAGTCCTCCTTGCGCGGTGTAATCAGCAAGCCGGCCATATCCAACAGGCCGGGGCTCACAAGACGCTGTGCATCGCCTTGCATGTAGTAGCATGACGGACGGTGCCGGCTACGCGGAAAGACCATAGTCACAATATTTTCGCCGCTATTATAGGAAAGCACATTCATGAGAGGCTCGTTTTCATCGGCCGGCATGGCATTGTACAGAATATCGAAAAGCGGCAACATATTCTCGGGCGTATCGGCTTTCAGTATAAACAACGGCACAAAATAGGATAGGCTGCGGCAAATAGAGGCAGTGCCACAACAGTATAGTTGCTCTGTATGCGAATGGACAAGTTCGTGGAGCTTGGTGCCAAGTATTGGAATATCATCGACACGCACAGCCTGCAAATGAGCATGGTCGGGGGCCGATGCTCCGCACTTGGGACCATTGTAGAACAGAGCCATAGTCGGCCATTGCTTTGCCAACGACAGCATGTCGTAATATAGGTGGGATATTCTTTGTGGGGTATGGTTGTTCAACGGTAATGTCAGATGCAATGGCAATATGGGGAAAGGATTTACAAGTATCTCCATGTCGAAAAGCGCAGTGCCTGTGTTTTGTTCCTGCGGACGATTGTCGGCGCACAAAAAGCATTTGCGTTCTTTTACAGCCTTGTCGCCCACGTTGGCCGCTGTGGAGACCATTCTTGCCGGATTATATTGCAGGGTGATGCCGTTACCCAACAGACGCTCTTTCGCCTGCGACAATGCCCGATAGCGTTCATTTGCCTGCTGCCACCCATCGAGTTGTTTGTGGAAGAAATCCTCCACACAGGCCTGCGAAGGAATATTAACCCCGCCGAGCATTTCAATTCGCGCCAGCAGTTCGGCACTACGCAGTGAGTCCTTGTAGCGGTTGTGAGCATTTACTTTTTCGTGCGACAGCGAGGAGTCGGAATTACCATCCCAACGGCGGCACAGATAGAGCACATCGTATATGCGTCCTATCTTGTAATTACGGGATATGGCAAGCCCCACTGCATAGTCCTCGCCATAGCTCACATTGGGGAAGCCAACCCGACGCACAATCGGGGTGAAGAAGGCACGCGGCGCACCCAATCCGTTTATGCGCAGAGCATTGTTTCGGCCATTTTCCTCGCTCCATTCCCTGTGGTCTATGACACCCGGAGGCAAAGTATTCAAATTGAAATCGCATATTTTATAGGAGCCGACCAACATGGCACACTGCTGTTTATAGAATTCATCGACTATTCGTTGCAGTGTATCGGGGCCACTGTATATGTCGTCACTGTCGAGCTGAACGGCAAAACGTCCGCAAGCCTCGCTGTTGATGGCATAGTTCCAACAACCGCCTATACCAAGGTCGGTCCTTTCGGGAACAAGATGACAAACCCTCTTGTCGTCGAAAGAGTCTATGACCCTGCTTGTGCCATCGGTGGAATGGTTATCGACCACCAATATATTAAATTGGAAATTTGTTTTTTGTTCCAGTACCGACCTTATGGCATCGGCTATGGTCGATACACGGTTCAGAACCGGGATGACAACCGACACCTCGACAGGAAAATCCCCGATGGAAAGGTCGATTTTTGTATATTTGAACGGCGGCAGCCAAGCCCCTATGGCTTGCAAATGCTCGGTACAAACTTTTTCCATCTCCATTTGCACCTGCCGTTGTGCCGGGTTGACATAGTCGAACTGTTTTTCGCCGCTCCTGCGCAAATCCAATTCTTGTTCCGAATACAATGTACGGCACAGATGCTGTAAATGCCCCACGCGACTTAGAAAAAGCCTCAGCTGGTAGAACCCCGCATATTTATAGTAGAGCATGTCGCCTGCGGTAAATTGTTTCAGGCAGGATGTGCGCAATGCCACCACCGCGCCAAAATCGAAATCGTTGCGCAAACTGCCCACGGCATAATCAATGGTAGGAGCGTCGCATAGTTCGCCTTTAATATATTTACGATAGTCGCAATAGAGGAGCGAGGAGGTTTCGTCCATAGCCTCACACATACCAACCATAGCCTGCGCCGAAGGCAGAACAATATTTTCTTTAAGCACGCATATAACATAGTTGGCAGTGGCGGTTCGCGCCATATTCACAAACAGAGCGGTGTCCGAAAGCGATGTCACTTTTATGGTTTTTATCTTGGCGTCGATATGGTTCAAGTTATTTTCATCGACACACCAAACGTACAGATTTTTCACTCTGTCATTGGCTGCAAGCATAGCGAGTTTCTCAATTTCAATCCCGTCGGTGGGAACAGGCATAAAAATATCTATATCGAAATTACCCATTGCCACATCAAATTCTGAAATATTTTCCATAAGCAGGCTGTTTTTCAAAAATACTATTTTGCAAATATAGCCACAAGCGAGCGAAAAATATGAAGTTTACTTCGATATTTTTTACAGCGGCAACGCGAAAAGAATAATTTGCATAAGAACAAAATTTTTAGGAGTTTAAACAGCCTATTAATATAAAATATTAACAAGGTTAGAAGTAAAGTCATTTTTTTACACTATATTCGCAGAATAAAACACCCGTTCAGCAGCATGGATAGCAACAAAGCCACACTCTTGGGAATGACCCTCGCACAAATAAAAAGCGCAGTGACACAGGCAGGCATGCCCTCGTTCACCGCAAAACAGATAGCCCATTGGATATATTGCAAGCGCGTTCGTAGTTTCGACGAAATGACAAACATATCGTTAAAGAATCGCGAACAGCTGTCGCAATTGTTCAACGTGGGATATGCTGCCCCCGTCGAGGCCATGCGTTCCACAGATGGCACCATAAAATATCTGTACCAAGCCGGCGAAAACAGTTTTGTAGAGGCTGTGTACATCCCCGACGGCGACAGAGCCACACTATGCGTATCGTCACAGATAGGTTGCAAAATGAATTGCCTTTTCTGCATGACGGGCAAGCAACGTTACACCGCCAACCTGACGGCCAACGAAATAGTAAACCAGATTTTTGCTCTGCCCGAGTTCGACAAACTAACAAACATAGTTTTCATGGGCATGGGTGAGCCATGCGACAACCTCGACAACCTGCTACAAAGCATCGAGATACTCACCGCCGACTATGCCACAGCATGGAGCCCTCACCGTTTGACAGTGTCGTCGGTGGGCGTAAGAAAAGGGCTGAAACGTCTGCTCGACAGCGGAGATTATCATATAGCCATAAGCCTCCACCACCCTGTGCCGGCACAGCGCAGTGAACTTATGCCTGCCGAGCGCGGTTATTCCATTTTGGAAATAGTAGAATTATTGAAGCAGTACGATTTCAGCCACCAACGTCGTCTTACCTTTGAATACATTGTGTTCAAAGGAATAAACGACAGCAATGCCCATGCACGCAAATTACTGAAATTATTAGACGGTTTGGACTGTCGCATAAACCTGATACGCTACCATGCCGTACCCGGGGTGCCATTGGAGGGCGTAGGCAACGACGAAATGGTGCGTATGCGCGATTTCCTAACCGCAAACGGCATATTCACCACGATAAGAGCATCGCGCGGCGAAGATATTTTTGCAGCCTGCGGCATGCTCTCCACAGCAAAACAAAACCAAGAATACAACAACTAAACATAACAGAAAATGAAAAAATTACTTTTTGCATTATTTGCAGTCATACTGTCGGCATGCAGCAGCGACAGCCCATCCTTGTTCAAACCCGCATCCAGCGGAATGCCCTATGAAGTGCTTGTAGTTTGCAGCGACGAGTTTTGGGAGTCGCCTGCCGGTCGCGCCCTATTCGATGTTCTGGACACCGATGTACCCGGCCTTCCACAGTCGGAGCGTTCATTCCGCATATCGCACTCGCGTCCGGCCGGTTTCACCCGTCTGCTGAAAACATTCCGCAATGTCATCGAAGTAAAAATAGACAAACAGTTATATACACAAACCAAGTTTAAATTCACACGCGATGAATATTCCACACCGCAGATAATACTAACGATACAATCGCCAAATGCAAAGGATTTTCAGGAATATGTAACAAAGCATGCATACACAATAATAGATTTTTTCACCACCAACGAGATGAACTACGAACTGCGTGCGGTGCAAAAATCGCATAACAAAGCGTTCCTCGACAGCGTTAAAGCAAAATTCGAATGCGAAATGTATATTCCCGCACACATAGTTGGCATAAAAAGCGGAAAAGACTTTTTGTGGGCATCGGACATATCGAACACCAACGGCACCATACAGAATTTTGTGATATACAGCTATCCATACACAAGCGAGGATAATTTTTCCATGGAACACTTCCTGCACATGCGCGACTCCGTAATGAAGAAAAACATCCCCGGCGGACGTCCCGACCAATATATGACAACAGAGCACGACTATGTGAGCATGGATGAGCGAACATTCCGCGAACGCTACCTGCAGGTAGTACGCGGATTGTGGTCGATGGAAAACGATATGATGGGCGGCCCATTCGTTTCGCACAGCGTTGTGGACGAAGTAAACAACAAAGTCATTGTTGCCGAGGCATTTGTGTATGCAGCCAATCGCAAGAAGGGCGATATAATGCGTAAGCTCGAAGCATCGCTATACTCACTGCGCTTGCCGGCCGACAAAGCCATTGAAAACAGCATACACATACCCGAGATAATCATAGAACAGACAGACAGCACCGATGTCGCAAATAAATAAACCGGCATCACTGTTCCCACGATGTGAACACCCTTAAATGTAGATAATAATTTGTTTAAATAAAATATAGAAACAATGAGCGACAAACGCAAAATACGCGTAGGAATAACCCAAGGAGATATAAACGGGATTGGCTATGAGATAATATTCAAGACATTCGAAAATCCCGAGATGTTCGATATATGCACCCCCGTCATTTACGGTTCGCCCAAATTGGCAGCCTACCACCGTAAAGCATTGGAAATGGATGTAAACTACAACGCGGTAGAGGAGATAAGCGATATTGAAGATTTCAAGCTGAACATAATAAATTGCAACAGCGACGAAGTACACATTGAGCTTGGCGTAGCAACCAAAGAGGGTGGCAATGCCGCATACGAAGCCTTGGAGCGTGCCATAAGCGACTACCAAAACGGTATGATAGACCTTCTGGTGACAGCCCCGATAAACAAAAACAGCATACAGAACGAAGAATTCAGTTTCCCGGGACACACCGAGTATCTGCAAGAGCGATGCGGCAACGAGAATAAATCGCTGATGATACTATTCAACGACTGCGTGCGATTTGCAATAGCAACATCGCACCTGCCTCTGCGCGATGTACCGGCAGCCATAACACCCGAATTGTTAGAAGAAAAACTGTTGATACTGAACAAGAGTCTGCAAGAGGATTTCTGCATAGACGCACCCAAGATAGCCGTACTATCGTTAAATCCGCACTCGGGCGACAACGGGTTGCTTGGCAAGGAGGAGATAGAAGTAATAATCCCCACTATCGAGAAGATGAGCAAAGAAGGCATATTGTGTTATGGTCCTTTTGGTGTCGATGGTTTCATGGGCAGCGGCAAATACCGTTGTTTCGATGCCATACTTGCCATGTATCACGACCAAGGGCTCACCCCAATGAAGCTGTTGGCAATGAACGACGGGGTGAACTTCACAGCCGGGCTCGACATAGTACGCACATCGCCGGCGCATGGTGTGGCATACGACATAGCAGGGCAAGGAAAAGCCGACGAAAACTCATTCCGTCAGGCCATATATGCCGGTATAGACATACTGCGTAACCGCACCCGCTATCACGAGGCACGTCGTCATCCATTGCAAAAACTATATTTCGAAAAACGCGACGACAGCAACCGTTTGAATTTGCAACAGGAGGAGAAAGACTGACAATTATGAAATATGCAATTATAGCAGCAGGCGAAGGGTCGAGGTTGGCAAGCGAAGGCATTACCCGACCCAAGCCCATGGTGCCACTGTGCGGCACACCGCTAATAGAGCGCATGATAAAAATTTTTGCAGCCAACAACGCCGAAAGCATAAGCATAGTAATAAACAGCAAACAGCCCGAAACGCTTGCCCTGCTAAGGATATTACAAAAAGAATATCCCATAAACATAATTGTCAAAGACACTCCAAGCTCCATGCACAGCCTACATGCCATGAGCCAATATCTGCGTGGCGGCAAGTTTTGTCTGACAACGGTGGACACAGTGTTCGACGAGCAGGATTTTGCCCGTTACATAGAGCAGTTCCAAGCAAGCCGGTCCCATGGCATGATGGCCGTAACGGAATACATAGACGACGAAAAACCGTTGTACATACAGGTGGACGACACGATGCACATAACCGATTTTCTTGATATGCCGCCCAAGCAACCCAGATACATATCGGGTGGCATCTACGGATTATCGGACAAGGCGCTCGACGTGCTCGAAGAATGTATTGCAGCGCAACAATCGCGCATGCGTAATTTTCAGCGTTCACTCATAGCCAACGGGCTCGACATAACAGCCTGCCCCTTTGGCAAAATTATAGACATAGACCATGCCGAGGATATAAAAAAAGCAGAACTTTTCGTTACCAACAGATGAAGATAGCCGCAATCACACGCAACCCCAAGAATTCGCCCAATATGGCAGAAAAAGACCTTGCCATACTCCAAAGCACAGCCACACTGTTACGCAACAGAGGTATCACAGTTGATATACTGAAAGAGAGCGAATACACCGGAGAAGAATATTACGATATTATCTTCCACATGTCGCGCAACGACAATACTCTGGCCATGCTGGAACAAGCGCAGAAAAACGGAGCAAGAGTGATAAACAGCGCATCGGCCGTAAGGCAATGTGAACGCGAAGCGTTCACCATGATACTACACAAAAACAACATAGCACAACCACCATACCACATATTGGACGACAACAGCCTGCCCCCCGAAACAGGCTACCCCATGTGGTTAAAAAAGTGCAAAGGGTGGTCGTGCCACCCACACGACGTGTGCATGGCAACAAACAAAGACGAGACACAGGAAGCAATAAATTCGTTTCGCGCACGTGGCACCCAAAGAATACTTTGCTGCAAACACATACAAGGCGACATTGTTAAGTTCTACGGGGTGGCAGACAAATTTTTCCATTGGCAATACCCCGATGCACAAAAAACAAAATTCGGATTGGAAAAACTAAACGGTGCCATACAGCGATATACATTCGACTGCGACAAATTAAAATCCATGGCCCATGCAGCCGCACAAGCAATAGGCATCGAGATATTCGGAGGCGACTGCATAATAACACCCGAGGGGGACATTGTGATAATAGATTTCAACGATTTCCCAAGTTTCTCGTCATGCCACAACGAAGCCGCATCGGCAATTGCCGATATAATAACAACCCCAAAAACAGATAATGAATGAAAGAGGCTGACAAAAAAAATTACGAAGCATCCATAAAATCACAAGACACCGAGGAATTCATAGACCTATGGTTCTATCGTCCTTTGGGCTATCATTGCGCCCTGTTTTTCAGGAACAGAGGCATACACCCCAATATAGTGACAATACTCTCGATAATATTGGGAGTAGCAGCCGGAATATGTTTTGCGCAAGAGTCGTTGCGTTGGAACATGGCAGGCATACTGCTCCTTATGTGGGCCAATCTGTATGACAGCACCGACGGACAGCTTGCCCGCATCACAGGGCAAAAAACCCGTTGGGGCCGCATTTTAGATGGTTTTGCAGGCGATGTATGGTTTTTCTTCATATATGCCGCCATAGCCATACGCACCACATTCCAGCCAATACCCTTTGCACCCGAATACCAATGGGGCGTTTTTATATGGATACTATGCTCGTTTGCCGGATTTTGGGTACACGGTTCGCAATGCCAGCTTGCCGATTACTATCGCAACATACACCTGTATTTCATGAACGCCGCCAACGGCAACGAATTTCACAATTCCATTAACGAAAAAGAGAATTTTGCCGCCACACCATGGCGTGGCAATTTTTGTTGGAAGATTTTTCTCTATTTCTACATATCGTACACCGAAAACCAAGAACGAATGACACCCTGTTTCCAACAGATGATGGCAAGTATAAAAAAAAGGTTCGGCAATAACATACCCGAAGGGCTGCGTCGCGAGTTTCTGCAAGGCAGCAAACCGCTCATGAAATATACCAACATACTAACATTCAATTCGCGTTTTGTGGCACTGTGGCTATCCATGCTCTTAGGCGAGCTATGGCTATATCTGTTTTTCGAGCTAATAATCCTCATGGGCATATTCCTGTATATGCGCCATTGCCACGAAAAACTATGTCGCACAATAACAAAAAAAACAGAAGGCAATGAATAGTGTTAAAGGCATTATATTTGACTATGGTGGCACAATAGACACCAATGGTATTCATTGGGGCAAAGTAATATGGGAGCAATATGTCAGTGCCCACATCAAAATATCCTACGAACAGTTCCGCATGGCATATATTCACGCCGAAAGGATGCTGGGCAAGAACCCGATAATAAAGCCCGAGGATACATTCCACACCCTGCTGAGAAAGAAAATAGCCATACAAGCCGACTATATTGCCGACAACTGCGGCACTAAATTGTCGCAAGCAGAATATTCACAAATTGTTGAGGGATGCTACAACAAAGTCCTCGATACACTCGCAATAACTCGCAATGTGGTAGAGCAACTGTCGCAACGCTATCCGCTTGTGTTAGTCACAAATTTCTATGGCAACATGCCGGTGGTGCTCGAAGAATTCTGCTTGCAAAAATATTTCCCACACATAATAGAGTCGTCGGTAGTGGGAATAAGAAAACCCGACCCCGCGCTGTTTGGCTTGGGCGTACAGGCTTTGGGGATAGCGGCACACGAGACACTTGTGGTGGGCGACTCGTACAAAAAAGATATCTACCCGGCGCACTCACTCGGTTGCGTCACCGCATGGATAAAAAAAGAGGGATGGGACGACGAGGCACCACAAGCCGACGCCCTGCCCGATATAACAACAGATGGCTTGGAGAGGCTGATACCTATTTTGCAGCTACATTCGCTAAAAAACATAGAATAAAAAAATGGAGGAACACCGTAAATAGTATTCCCCCATTGCAGTAGTATAATGAGTGCTAAAATCATACTACTTTTTTTTCGTCACAATATAGATGACCGAGGTGCCCTCCTCCTTTTTCACTGTCATACTTTCAATTTTGTCGGATGATAGTTTATCAACTTCGTTCTTTTCCACTCTACGGCCATCGACAAAACAAATATGACCGCCATTTTTATTGGTTTTGGTAGTTACCACAATCACCCCATTATTGCCCTTTTCTCCATAGGATTTTGCGACATCGGAACCGGGCTTGAATACGTTTATATGCTCTATATCATTTGCCACATTCACAAGCTCGTGGACCGAGGTTTCTTTCCCATCTACTATAAAAATACCCGAGAATACATCGCCGCTCACAAGGGAGTTACCATCGAGATAATTACCGTTCGTCGTTCTATTTATAGCCACATTACCTATTGTCACACTATTTTTGTGTGTAAAAATAACATGCTTCCGTTCTACGACATTCCCTGCATCCTTATAGGCGATAATATATTTCGAAATGGTTTTACCCTCCAACTGTGTACCATCGAAATTTTCAACTATTTGTTTGTCTATCACATACCTGTCGATTGTATCCTTTCGTATTTCCTCGTTATGCGTATTAAAAAACATAGCACATAGCGCCGATAATAAAAAAACTCCCATAATCATATAATTTTAATTGGTTAGTAATCAGTTGATTGCAAGTAACGATATTGCTCCCGACTTTTTGTCGCTGCTCATAATAAATGTTTTGGTTTTTCCGTTGCTTAGTTCGGCTTTCACCCATACACATTCATCGACAGGGGTGGCTGTGACGCTGACTATCTCGTCGAAATGTAAACACATAACCTGCTTTATACATTGAACCATTTCATCGGTATTGTATGCTTCATGCGCAGGCTCTGTATTTATCATAAAAAACATAGCTACCGAGGCAGCCAAGCCGCTTGCCCAAGCAACACAATGCAAAAGACGCGATTTGGTTTTTGGTTTTGCAGTGGCAACCATTTTATCGAACTCCTCGACGGCGTCGTCCATGAGCAGATGGGCATAGCGATGCTCCAAGCGAAGAACAGTGGCTATTGCTTTCTCATCCTCGTCGATGGCGTCGTTTCTAAAATAATATTCCGCCAATGCCTTTTCCTCACAGGGCGAAGTATCGGCATTCATATATTTTTCGATTAGCTTTTCGCGTATTTTCTTGTTTCTAATATCACTCATAGTTCTTTTTTTATCAGGTTCAAAATTTGTTTCCGAGCCGAGGATATAGTCGATTTTATGCTTGTCTTTGGTTTCCCTGTCAGCGTTGCTATTTCGTCCAAGGAAAGCCCCCTGTCGTTCCTCAAATGCAGATACTCTTTTTGAGTATTTGACAGGGAAGCATAAACAATTTTTCTTATTGCTTTCACGTCGGCCTCGTCTGTCAAGGCGGTAGCCTCGGCTCCGCCAGTGTAATTGTCGTGTACCAAGGATTGAGTATCCAAGTGTATTTTTCTATAATGCGATATGCATATATTTTTTGTCATTCTCACAAGAAGCGCATGAGCGTCTTTCACCGGATAGGCATGCGACTGCATTTCCCACAAAGCCGCAAATGCCTCTTGAACAACATCCTCTGCTTCAATTCCCGACACCAAGGCAAATTTTTGAGCAACAGCAAGCAGTTTCGGTCTTATTTTTTCGGATAATATTTCAAATTCCTCTTTGTTCATTTTATTTCGTTTCTACCTATATGTCGCAGAACAGAGCCAAAAGTAAAAATAAAAAAACTTTTTTCTTAAAATAATTAACTGCTGTTTAAAAATCACATAAAAGCTATTTATCGCGTTAACTCATTTTAACAAGCGGGCGGGGTAATTTTAATATTTTTCACTTACATTTGTTTCATTAAACAAATAACACAGAACTATATGAGAACACTAAGATTTTTGGTTGTAATAGCAACTATGGCACTTACACAAAGCGTTGTGGCACAGGATATAATAATAACCCAAGAGGGCGATGCGCACAAGGTCTATGAATTGGAGATAGGAGCGTCGTCGGTGTTCTACAAGGCAGAAAACAGCGAAAATGCGGCATTGCAAAAAATGGACAAAGCAAATATCCTGATGATTAAGTACCAAGACGGACGCAAGGTAATAATGGGGCAGGAAGAAAACGCCGCACCCACTGTGCAGGCAAGTCCGGTGCAGCCAACCACCACGCAAGACAACGGCAAACCCGCCGAACTATCGCCCGAACTGAAACAGCAAAACCTTGAATGGATTAGGGAGTATAACAAAAATAATACATTCAAAAATGTAGAGCCACAAAAAGACAAACAAGCCAACAGACTGCTTTGTACCTTGGGTTTCAAGGAAAGTTCAATAGTATTTACAAATGATCTAAAAGTAGAATTTGAGATTGGGTATTTTGATCCCATTCTAAATAGTTTTAAAGATGTTGAAACGGAAGTAACACATGAACGTGGGGGATTTTTGTATGAATTCCTTATAGATCTTAATATTATATTAAACAACACATCTACAAGAACCATCTACGTTGACCTTGGAAACTCCTTTTTCACACGCAACGGCAAAGCCAATACCATGTACATACCGACAGCCACCACAACCTCATCGAGCACAAGCCAAGGCGTGGGGGTAAACCTTGGAGCAGTAGCAAACGCAATGGGAGTAGGCGGTGCAGTGGGAACACTTGCACAAGGAGTGAACGTGGGTGGTGGCACAACAGCCGGAACAAGCAGCACCACATACTCGCAACGCATAATAGCAATACCGGCCAAATCATCAAAACTAATAGAATATTATAATCTATTCAATACCAATGATAAATACTCTTTCTTTGAATGTAAAAATTCGTATCGTCTTTTATATACAAAAAAGAACATAAATATAGATGAAAGGATTATATTCAACGAAGAAGAAACCCCGCTCCAATTTGCTACATTCATAACATACTCATATAACGAAGACTGCGCAGAAAAGCAGTTTCTTAATACCGAATTATATTTAAAAGAAGTATTAGGCAGTTATGATAGTGCCGTAAGCGGATACATGGGCTCTATTCCTAAAAAGCGTTTTACCCCCGATTGCAGCCACTCACTCTCCTTTTCGACAATAAATAAAAAAGAATAACGCTCCACAGAACCGAACATAAGATTACCCCGATTGTTTTATTAAAGAAACATTTTAAAACAATCGGAGTATGAAACAAAAAATTCTCTTTTTATTTTCTATTGCCCTGCTATGCAGTGCCACATTCGCCCAGAATGTAAAACCCGTCAGTTGCACAACCGAACATAGCGACAGCTGTTGGTATGTCACAATGAACTACCATATAGACGAGATGCCCAAGAACGACGAATTGATATTAGTGACACAAATTTGTTGTCCCGATACTTGCGTGCACGACAGCGCACGACGTTTCCAAGGAAAAAGATATGCCCGCCGCTATAAAAAAGAGTTTGGAGAGGCTGCCGGACTGATGCCTGCCGGCATGAACAGTTTCACCATGGTGATACCCGAGGATATGGTCACCGACACACTCGTTGGAGTGACATACAGCGAATACACCACGCCCGACGGCACAGTGAGCACACTTGACACAGTGGAGATAATACTTCCCATGCCCGCCTCACTCAGTTGCCGCCCTGTGAAACGTCTTGCCACAGGAGCCGACAAGCTGGCAATGAGCAAGCCATACGTGAGCAGCATACGCAACTACCAAGTGCTCGACGGCGACAGCGTACACATACCCACCAACCCCACCACACACGTGCATTTTGCCATGAACAGCCCCCAATTAGAGGGCACATACCTTAACAATGCCGAAACGATAGAGGAGCTAATAAGCACAATAACAGAACTGACACAAGACAGCGACTCCGAAGTGGAGTCGATACACATAGTAGGATATACCTCGCCCGACGTACGCGACGAGATTGTTCCCAAATTAGGTTATAAACGTGCCAATGCACTGTGCAGCCACCTGCAAAAAGAGTGCAACCTGCCCGACAGCGTATTCGAGATAGCCGATGGCGGTAAACACTGGCACCACATATACACCGACATAGCCCACAGCGGCATTGAACACTCCGACAGCCTTGTCAGAAAATTGCAAAACGAGAAGAACCCCAAAAAACGCCTTGCCCTGCTAAGGAAATTCAACAACGGCAAGCAGTACAGCGCACTATGCAACGACAGCACCGCGACAAATTATCGTGGAGCATGTTGCACCCGTATATACTATCATAACTTAGCAGATAGCACGACACAAGCGCTTAACGAAGTGGTTAATGAGCTTGCCTTCAACCCAAACCCCGACTACGACAAGCTGCGCCAAAAACTTGCCGCCTATGGCAACGACCCGCGAGCACTAAATATTCGGGGTGTGATAGACCACAGACAACACAGGCGAGCAGCCGCAAGCCAAGCATTCCGACAGGCTGCTGCATTAGGCGATAAGCAAGCCGAGACCAATCTGGCCATCCTTGGTCTTAGCATGGACTAATATATTTAAAACCTACACAGAGTCTCTTTATTTGCAACCAAGTTGCAGATAAAGAGACTCTTTTTTTTCGTATCTTTGATGTGAATAATCAATTATTCCGTTTCTAATTGATACACAAATAGCGGGTGCTATGGTAGAAAGTTGTTGGTAATGATTTGGCGACTTTGAGATTGCACCAATCTTCTGCATTATGCTTTACATAAAACAGGCTACACCTCGGCATAATTAAAACAAGTTTTATTCTACTCTCGGTTTGCACTGTCTTTATTAAACAACTCTGATACAAAAGTAGCCAAATTCCTTGATTGAGCAAAGAGTTTGGCTACTTTTACTAATTCTCCACTTTAACTAAAGTCTTTAAATAATCTTTATTATCCTTCCTTATTCGTTTTTTATAGCCAAGTTCGTCACAAATATGTTCTACTTTTTGGCAAAATATGTCCGCATTAAGAAGATTCATAGATAACACATTTTCCTCATTTCTATTTGTGCTATGCCATAAAGCTTCATCATTTAATGGATGTTGAGGTTTAAATGGTGGAATATTAAATATTTTATTATCAATTTGAGTTATCCATGAAGCTCCAATTTCTGTCATTGCTCCCCACGCTTTCGGAGTGTTATCGCTTGTTATAAATAACACAAATAACTTTTGTTTTGAATAACTTTCTACAAAAAAGTCTCGTAAGTAATTATATATGGATACTCCTTCAGGAATTCTACAAACCTCATCATCACAGCTTGTATATAAGACATCTTCAGATGGAACATTGTTAAATAACAACATGTTATAAACTACATCTGCAAGGTCTTTATCCTTGTATGTGTGACTAATCAAAATCTTCTTCTTTTGTGAATCAACAACAGTTTTAAGTCCGAGTTCAGGTATATTATCATTAATTGCATTTGAAATAATACCCTTTAATTCTGACTGATACGGAGAATATGTTGAATTATATCGTTCAATAGCTAAAGCAACACTTTCAGAGGCTTTGTCTTTAAACGTATCCACCATTTTACGAAGTTTTGCTTCATTATCCTTTTGTTCTTCTATCTTTTGAGTTTTCTTGGCAGCCTTAGTTAGGTCTGTGTACAATACTCTCTTCTTTAATATATCAGGAAGTAGAATTTCTCTAACATATTTTATTACAGTCTCATAACGTATATCATCAGATTTATATCCTTGCCTGTTGCTTAAAGCCATATCAGGGAGTTCTGACAATTCAAATAAATCAACATATAATTGTCCTACAATATAAACCTCATTCAGCTTATTTTGTCCTACAATTGGTAGAATATTAAACTCTCCCATTTTTTTATTTGCATAAAGCGAAATGAAATTGTCTGGAAAATCTGTCACTTCGGATTTTCTGCCGCGTGTAGTTTTATATGCACCAATCCAACCTTCAATCTGTAAATTATATTCATGCTCATTACCGTTGTTGTCTTTTATTGTAAGAGGTACACTATACTCATCCCGTTTTTCAACTAAGTCACTACGATGTTTCGGAAAATAGTCTGGGACATAATTCAATAAGTCAGCGTGCAGTTCTCCCAATATAATTAACGAACATAATTCCTTTGCTACATTTTCATCGAATTTCTCTACAATTTCTTCCTCCTTACCACGAATAATATGAATTTTAAAATTGTCATCGACCAAAGGGAATATTTTCAAAAGATTTCTTTTGATTGCATCTAAAGATTTGTGCAAACGATATTGTGGATTACGCATAACAATAGCAGTACCACTATTTTGTATGTAGCAAAAATTTATATTTTCATCTTCTATTGGTGTCAGTTTATTACCATCATTTGGGCGACGCGCTAAAACAAAGCCAGACTTTTCTCCATTACAAATTGTCATTATATCAACAGATTCTGAAACAGAAAGTGCAGCCAACTTGCCCACGCCTTTGCGTCCCATCTTTCTGCGTTTTCCAGAACGCGAAAAAGATTCATCCTCATTCGTTCTTGATACACCTGCTACATTTAAGAACTTCTTTATATCTCCATTGTCATATGACATACCATGTCCATCATCTTCAATGCGGATATCGTCCTTATTGGAGATGATATAAACATTTTTCGCATCTGCATCATAAGCATTGGCTATAAGTTCTGCTAAAACATAGTAGATATTGGTATACAAATTTGGACCTAATAATTCCAGAATTCTTGGGTCAACGTTTATATTATATTCTTTTGACATAATCATTGGTGTTTAAAACATAATAAATGATTAGAAATGCTTTCTGCTATCACCTCTCCTAATTTTGGAGGAACAGCATTGCCAATATAGCGCGAAGCTTTTGTTATTGCAACACTTTCTTCATTTGGGAAAAATTTATACGACCTTGGGAAAGTTTGCAATAACGCTGCTTCTCTGATAGAGATAGCACGATTTTGCGTAGGGTGACCGAAACGTCCGTTCCCAAGCCCAGTACATTGAGTAGTCATTGTTGGAGATGGTGCATCCCAAATCATTCTTCCATAAACACTCCCAAAAGACTTTCCTCCTGTTGTCTTATGGCATCTCAAAACAAGGTGCACCGGCCAATCTCTCCAACTTCCGCCATATGGGGTATGCTGTATTCGTTGTAAATTTAAAGGAGTTAAATCTTTCGCTCTATGTAAAGGGTCGTTTATATCACATTCGCCAGAAGCAATGGCTGGTAAATGCTCTATTGTATCTCGTACTGTTACATAATTCTCCTTACTATGAGTTGGGGGAATCAATTTAATTTCTCCCAATCTGGATGCTAATAAAACTAAACGTTTTCGATTTTGAGGTATTCCATAATTAGGACAAAAGACTTTATTTACTTCCACATAATATCCACAATCACTTAAACAATCTATAAAATCTTGCAAAACAGGCTTTTCTTTGAAAGATAATATTTGAGTGACATTTTCCATTGTAACAATATCAGGAAGAACTTCTCTAACCAATCTACCAAATTCATACAATAAATCATATTTGTCTGGGTCCTTCTTCTTGTTCTTAAAAGCATAAGAAGAAAATGGCTGGCATGGTGCACAACCGGCTAAAACACGAATACTATTATTACTGAAATTAGCATTTATATCACCTGAACTTACCGTCTTAATATCCCTGTAATTGAATGTAGCTTCTGTATTTGCTTCGTATGCATATTTGCATGAGCCATCAAGGTCGTAACCAGCCTTAATTTTAAACCCCTTACACTTCATTCCATAGCTAAGCCCTCCTATTCCACAAAACAGGTCTACGACTTCTATATTTGGTAAAATATTTAGTTGTTCTCCCATAACCAATTATTTTAACCTAACTTGAAAGTTCAACTTGAATGACAATGTCCCATCTACCTCTTTTACAATAGTAGCATACTTATGTTTAGTTGTACTTGAACGCTCCAAGTATGCATTTGAGAATAAATAATCCTCAAATCTATTACGGTCATAGAAGTGATAACAAAGTATCTCACCATCCTTTTTCACTACCAAGTAGCCACCATTGGCGTCAAACTTGCCACTCCATGCAGTTGCCGGCATCATACCCAATGCTGCCGAAGTTAATAGATGTTTGATTTTGTAGGCATAAAATGGAGAAGTCTGCTCTATATCATATTTCAAGGGATTGGTTTCTGTAATCCTTTCCGCCAATTCTTTCAATGTTGAAACGCCGGTATTCAGTTGTTCCAATAATAAGTTTGCAATAATAACAGGCAAATCACCATCAAGCATAATAAGGTTGTTTCGGAATGTAGAATTGTCCACTTTGTCGAAAACCAATGACGCACCTTTCTTCTTTATGGCATCCACTCTTTCGATAACCTTATTACGTTTGGGATTGATGGAATTGATTGCTGTTATTTCATCATCTGACAAATTAACTCCGGTTACTTTAAAGTTAAAATTGGTGGCTTTACTAGCATTCAATAGTGTCGAATCACCTCCTAATTGAGACTTAATGCTGAATCCCATTTCCGAGTTGATTTTTGTTCTGCGGTCATGCAATATGATGCGAATATCCGTCTTGTCAGAAGATTTTGCTTTCAATGAATGGCAATAAATACTGTTCATGAATTCTTCTATTTGAGATACTCCGAAGGCTCCGTCATTTTCATTTATGGCTTTCAACAGATTCTCTGCTTCGTCAAGGAATACCGATGCAGGAATACGTAACAACTCCTCACCTGCCGGTGTCTGAATTACTACGTCTTTGTCTTGCAGTCTGTAATTATAGTTACCGTCTTTCTCTTGACGAAGAATCATAATGATTGGGTAGAAAAGATCTTGAATCTTATTCAGATTTTGGTCACCTGCATATACTTTCCCTTCTCCCAATAATTTGAGTAATGTGTATATTTCACTCCATTCTCCTTTATTTCCTGTCAGTGCCATATTGAATAGATTTTGATAGGTTTATTCTTTTAATGATTTCTTCAGCTGTTGCTTGAATAGCAGGAACTGCAACAGAATTTCCGAACTGTTTATATGCAGATGCATCAGCAACACCGATTATAAAGTTGTCCGGGAAACCTTGCAAACGGGCCCATTCTCTCGGTGTCATTCTTCGTAAGCCGTCTCGATTGATTTCTCCTTTAATATTGGTAACAGGGGTGAAGTCTTCAAGCCTGGTATCGATAACAAGATTACGTTCCCTTCCCATTCCTCCGACAACTATGGCATTTGCCACTCCGTTATCGGGAATTATTTCATAACCGAATCCATTGCCTTTGGCTGCGTGTCTCTCCTTATGTGCCACAAGCGTTTTGACATATTGGGTGGATAAGTAGTATTTGGCAGAAACAGTATGTTCTTCCTTGATGTCAGCGAATGTCTTGGTTTTATCTGTCGGTGAAGGATATGTAAATTCGGTTACATTTTGGTCTTTCCTGAAACCAACTATGTAAACTCTTTCCCTATGTTGTGGGACGCCGAAATTCATTGCATTCACTATTTGAGGGTCAGGAACATAGTAATCCAAGTCTTCTCTTAGAACTTTTAATATGGTCTGAATGGTCTTCCCTTTATCATGAATGAGTAATCCTTTGACATTCTCCAAAAAGAACGCTTTAGGACGCTTACGACGGATGATTTCAGCCACATCAAAGAACAATGTACCTCGCGTTTCTTCAAATCCCAATCTTTTACCGGCTAAAGAAAAAGCTTGGCAAGGGAATCCTGCACACAAAACATCAAAATCGTCCGGTATAAATGCTTTAGTAGTTTCTTTGGTAATATCACCGAAAGGAACTTCACCATAATTCAAAAGATATGTCTTTTGAGCTTGTGCATCCCATTCTGAAGAAAACACGCATTTACCTCCAAGATTTTGCATTGCCATTCTGAAACCACCAATACCGGCAAATAAATCTATAAATGTAAATTTAGGATTATCTGTTGGTAAAAACGGAACAGAGAATAAATCCGAGAACAATGAATATTGAACACTTACATCCGATACACAATTGGGCTCAACGGTCTTTTGATGAACATTGTATATATCCTCTATCAATCCTTCGGCTTTATTCTCATAGGTCTTGGCAGATTTATATCCTTGATTATGGAGATAATGAGATACTATCGCCATTTGTTCTTCAAACGGTATAACCGTTCCATCCTCATTCAAAGAATGGGGACCATACATCTGCATCGATACTTTGCTACCGCCACACATTTGTGTAATGGCGATTTTATCGGTTGCTTTTGTTTTAACGTTCATATAGTTCAAAATTCTATTTAAGCATTTATCGGATTCTTTGGTTATTTCCGTTTCCCAAAACCGAAAGACAGTCCAACCTTGTGCTTTTAATTGTTCATTAACTTCTTTGTCTCTCCTGATGTTCCGCTCAATCTTGGAATGCCAAAAATCACAATTGCTTTTATGGTCTTTTTTACGTTCTTCCCAGTTTCTTCCATGCCAAAATTCACCATCACAAAATATAGCAATTTTCATTTTTCGAATTACAAAATCCGGTTTCCCAAAGACGGTTTTATCATTCTTGCGATATCTGATGCCGGCATTCCACAATAATTTACCAAACAAAAGTTCAAGTTTGGTACCCTGTCCTTTATTTGCCGACATATTCTTATGTCGTTGTTCTTTTGTCAGGCGGTCCATTTCCTCTCTTTTTTTGAAAGCGGTATACACCACATCCAAGGTACAAAAATAATTATTTAATTTGATATTTAGAGCCGGCTGTGCTGACAAACATAAAAAAGCACTGTTATTTTATCGCGAAACATTCAATTCTCCCGATTTCAGAGAATTAGTTAGCAGAATTTGGCAAGATTTTTAAGAGTAACCCGAAAGGTTTTGAGTTTTAAACCTACACAGAGTCTCTTTATTTGCAACCAAGTTGCAGATAAAGAGACTCTTTTTTTGCTATCTTTGCGTACCTAAACGGCGAAACAGCCTGTGCCCGCTGTGAAAAATATTGAAACAGATTTAATATTTTTTACTTGCTTGAAACCTTCTTTGATATAAAATATATTATTATGACTGAACACTTGATGCCACTTATAGATTTGCTGAACGAGATGTCGCCCTTTTTGCTGCTGGGTTTTCTGTTTGCAGGTATTCTGCACGAATTTATCCCGCAGACAGTATATCGCAAAAGTCTTGCAAAAGGGGATTTCCGCTCGGTGTTATTAGCCGCACTCATAGGCGTGCCATTGCCTCTGTGTTCGTGCGGTGTGTTGCCAACCGCTATGTCGTTGCGACGCGAAGGGGTGTCGAAGGGGGCTACCGTCTCGTTCCTTATTTCCACCCCGCAAACAGGTGTCGATTCCATAATTGCAACGGCATCGCTATTGGGGCTGCCTTTTGCCGTCATTCGCCCTATTGTGGCATTTGTGACAGCGTTGTTAGGTGGTTGCATGGTAAACAAATTTTGCAAGGAGGAAGAGGCTGCTACAATAGAAAAACATAGCGACACAGCCGGCAACAAAGGGTTTGTTGCCAAGTGCATAGGCAGTTTGAAATATGCCTTTGTGGATATGTTACAGGATATTGGCAAATGGATTGTGATAGGCCTTGTAATAGCCGCGGCCATCACAGTGCTTGTTCCCGACGGTTTTTTCACTGCATATAACGACAAGCCCATAGTGAGCATGCTCATTGTATTGGCATTTTCCATACCCATGTACCTATGCGCCACCGGCTCCATTCCCATTGCAGCTGCCCTTATGCTAAAAGGGCTATCACCGGGAGCCGCGCTGGTGTTGCTCATGGCAGGGCCTGCCACTAACACAGCAGCCATACTTGTTATAAACAAGGTGCTTGGCAAACGCACAATGATATTATACCTTTTTACTATCATTGTATCGGCCATAGGGTTCGGCCTGCTAATCGACTATATAATGCCACAGGAATGGTTCCAGACGCAGATTGTGCCACAAGGGGGAATGTCGGACTGTTGTTCTGCTCATGCCACTGCATGGTGGAAATGGGCATCGTCTGTACTGTTCACCATACTGATTATTGTTGCATTTGCAATTAAATATTTTGAACCAAAAAATAGCACCACAATGAAAAAGAGTTTTAAGATTAAGGGCATGATGTGTAATCATTGCAAAGCCAATGTCGAGAGAAATATTGCCAAGATTGAGGGTGTGACGGCTGTCTCTGTGGACCTTGAATCCGGCATAGCCCATGTTGACGGCAATTTCGATGTGAACAAGGTTATAGAAACCATTGACAGTTTGGGCTACGAATACATAGAATAGCAACGCAAGCAGGGGTACCCCTGCTTGCGTTTTTTTTACATGGTGCCGTAGCGTTCCTCTATCCTTTGAAGTATCTCCAACAGATTTTCTAATTTTTCGGCCCTTAGCATTTCTATGCGCAACGGACGGAAATCGGGCAGGCCTTTCAGGAAAGGAGTAGCTGCCAGATGACGACGAATATGCAGTATGCCCGGACGTTCACCAATCCTTTCGACACTGTCGAGTACCTGACGACGCAATATCTGCATGCACTCGCCAAATGTATATGGCTGTGCCGGCTCGCCTGTCAGCAAATAGTGTTTCATATTGCGGAATATCCATGGCTGTCCGAAGCTTGCGCGACCAACCATTACTGCATCGACACCATATTTATCGAAACACTCCTTGGCGCGTTCGGGAGTGGTGACATCGCCGTTTCCTATAATGGGGATGTGCATACGCGGATTGTTTTTCACAGCCCCTATCAACGACCAATCGGCCTCGCCTGTGTACATCTGCGCACGAGTACGTCCATGAATGGTTAGCGCAGCTATGCCGCAATCCTGCAATGCCTCGGCAAGCTCCACAATACATTTACTGTTTTCGTCCCACCCCAAACGGGTTTTCACAGTGACAGGTATCCTAACTGCATCGACCACTGCTTTTGTTATCTCCAACAGTTTGGGAATATTCTGCAACATACCTGCCCCACACCCTTTCCGAGCAACCTTTTTAACAGGGCAACCAAAATTTATATCGAGAATATCGGGACGGGCTGCCTCGACACGACGAGCAGCCTCGACCATAGGAGCCACCTCGTTGCCATATATCTGTATGGCAACAGGACGTTCTGCATCGTGTATATTCAGTTTGCGCAACGTGCTGTTCACATCGCGTATGAGTGCATCGCTCGATACAAATTCCGTATATACCATGTCGGCACCGAAACTTTTACATAGCAGACGAAAAGCCTCATCGGTTACATCCTCCATGGGAGCAAGAAATATAGGGTATTTTCCAAATTCAATATCGGCAATCTTCATACTGATTATATTTTGCAAAATTCATGCTGCAAAAATAATAAAATAAAACTACTTGTGAAAAGATATAAGCCGTTTCCCTTTTTATTGCTAAATTCGCAAAAAAATAACCGACGTATATATGATTTCGAGAAATGATTTTGAGATAATGGCACCGGTAGGTTCCAAGGAGAGCCTTACAGCAGCCATTCAGGCAGGAGCAAACTCCATTTACTTTGGTATAGAGCATTTGAATATGCGCTCCCATTCGGCATGTGCATTTAACATTTCGGACCTAAGGGAGATAGCGCAAATTTGCGACAGCCATGGTGTAAAAAGCTATCTGACCGTTAATACTATTATATACGAGAACGATATTGTGATGATGCGCAATATTGTGGATGCGGCAAAAGAGTCGGGTATCTCGGCTGTTATAGCAGCCGATGTTGCGGTGCTGCAATATTGCAACAGCATAGGCATGGAGGTACATTTATCGACACAGCTGAATATAAGCAACAGCGAGGCTTTGCGTTTCTATGCACAATTTGCCGACGTGGTGGTTCTTGCTCGCGAACTTAATTTGGAACAGGTCGAGGAGATATACAACACCATAATAAAGGACAATATCTGTGGTCCCGGCGGAAAACTCATACGCATCGAGATGTTCTGTCATGGAGCCTTGTGCATGGCAGTGTCGGGAAAATGCTATCTGTCGCTGCACCAGCTTGGACGCAGTGCCAACCGAGGCGAATGTATGCAGGTGTGCCGTCGCGGCTACATTGTAAAGGATCGCGAGAGCGATATTGAACTGGAAGTAGATAACAAATATATAATGTCGCCTAAGGACCTTAAAACAATCCGTTTCATGGACAAAATGATTAAGGCAGGAGTGCGTGTGTTCAAGATAGAGGGACGAGCACGCGGTCCCGAATATGTCAGCACTGTGGTAGCCTGCTACAAGGAGGCTCTGGAAGCCTGCCTTAACGGTTGCTTCACCGAGGAACGTAAGGATGAGTGGGACAAACGACTATCCACCGTATTTAACAGAGGATTTTGGGATGGCTACTACTTAGGACAAAAAATAGGCGAATGGAGCAAGGTATATGGTTCGCAAGCAACAGAAAGAAAGGTATATATAGGACGTGGCATAAAATATTTCTCGAAACTAAGTGTTGGGGAGTTTCTTATAGAGGCCGGCGAGTTGCACGTAGGCGACAAGTTGTTGGTGACCGGCCCCACAACAGGAGCCATGTATCTGACATTGGACGAGGCGCGTGTCGATTTAAAATCCGTTGACACTGTGCCCAAAGGCGTTTACGTTTCGTTTAAAGTCCCTGCCAAGGTACGTCCTGCCGACAAATTGTACAAAATTGTAAGCACTGAGCATAACAAATAGTCGGTGCAGACACACAACCATGAATAGGGACACCATAGATTTTGAAAACGGGAAGATACCGCAGTTATTCCGTAAGCTATTCATTCCCACCCTGTTTGGAGCATTGTCAATAGTTGCTGTGACAGCCATTGACGGCATTTTTGTGGGGCATGGCGTTGGTTCCGATGGAGTTGCCGCTGTGAACATAGTGGTACCTATATACCAGATAATGTCGGGTATAGGGCTGATGATTGGCGTAGGCTGTTCCGTTGTTTCCTCTATTCATATTTCACAAAGCAATATCAGGGCTGCCCGCATTAATATAACACAGGCACTTGCCATAACATCGTTATTGGCAGCAGCCCTATGCGTTGCCGTATTGCTATTCCCCACTGCGACAGCAAGGATTTTAGGCGCATCCGACACTTTGACAAACAAGGTTGTCGATTACCTAATATGGATAATGCCATCGTTCATTTTCCAGATGTGGAGCATGATAGGGTTGTTCGTGCTGCGTTTGGATGGTGCACCGCACTATGCCATGTGGTGCAATATCATACCTGCCACGCTAAATGCCATACTCGACTGGATATTTATATTTCCACTTGCCATGGGTGTAAAAGGAGCCTCCATAGCCACATCCATAAGCATAATATTCGGTGGCATCATGGTTATTACCCATATGCTGTTTTTTTCAAAATCCCTGCGTCCCATTGCCTTGAAAACAAGCGTAAAGAGCATGCGGCTTTCCATTCGCAACATAGGCTACCAGTGCAAAATTGGTTCATCGACCATGCTGGCAGAATTAAGTATAGCGGTATTTGTGTATATAGGCAATCTGGTGTTCATGAGCTATTTAGGCGACGACGGCGTTGGAGCGTTTGGAATAGCATGCTACTACACCCCGTTCTTTTTTATGATAGGCAATGCCATTGCACAATCGGCTCAACCCATAATAAGCTATAACTATGGGATTTCCCGTTGGGCGCATGTGAGAATGGCACGCACGCTTCTATTAAAAGTGTCAATAGCATTTGGAGTGGCCGTAACGATGCTCTTTCTATTCCTGCCGACACCGCTTGTCGGTTTGTTTGTGGACACAAAAAGCAATGCCGCCGACATAGCCATTGCAGGCCTTCCCTATTTTTCCATCGGGGTGTTATTCTATATAATAAATATTGCCGTCACAGGATATTATCAGAGCATAAAGAATATACGCATGGCAACAATATATGTGTTTCTTAGAGGAGCCGTTTTTCTTATACCTGCATTCGTTCTGCTACCACCGATGCTGGGCGCCAAGGGTATATGGCTTGCTATGCCCCTATCCGAGATATTGTCACTTGGCACAATAGCCATTCTATGGTACTATAATAAAAAAACAAAATACTTATAACAAACCGATATGATTAAACCCAATCCGTTAAAAACAGGTGACATAATAGCTATTGCTTCGCCGGCCGCAGCGTTACACGACACAAAAATTGTGGAGCAAGCGGCACATACTCTGCGTAGTTGGGGATTGAGGGTGGTAATATCGGAAAACAGCCTTGCTCGTAGCGGCTACTACGCAGGCGACAGTAACACAAGAGCCACGACCATGGCGTCGCTGCTTGCCGACAAGGATATAAAAGCCATCCTATGCAGCTACGGCGGATATGGTTGCATACATATAATAGATGAATTTGCCGATGCCATAGGCAAAAACCCCAAATGGGTGATGGGCATGAGCGATTGCAGTGTTCTGCATGCAGCCGCAATAAATGCCGGGGTCATGTCGTTACATTCACCACAGTGTCGCCACATAGGCGAGGAGCATGAGCATGAACACATATCCCGGATAAGGGATATTTTGTTTGGCGCACTGCCCTGCTACACGATAGGCGGCAATGCTCTGAATGTCCAAGGGGTGGCAAGGGGGATGCTTGTGGGTGGCAATTTGTCGGTGCTATGCAGCCTCATACGCACCCCATACGATATATTCCGCAAGGATACCATTCTTTTTATAGAGGACCTGAATGAGCCGTTCTACAAAGTGGAACGCATGATGTACAATCTTAAACTTGCCGGCATATTAAGCAATATCGCCGCACTCGTCGTGGGGCAGTTTGCCGATATTGGCGGATGCGAACGGTTTGGGGAGTCGGTGTACGATATGATACATCGGTTGGTTGCCGACTGCAATATCCCCGTCTGTTTCGATTTCCCGGTGGGACACATGGGGCGCAACGTACCGCTCATAGAAGGAGCCGATGTGGAGCTTATTGTTTCCCGCAGCGAGGCCCGACTGAGCTTTTTGCCCGTCCCGACGAAATAGCGCAGCCGTTACTTGCATTTAAATGCAAGTGCATATATTTTCATCTGTTTAATCATGGCCACAAGACCGTTGCTGCGCGTCGGCGACAAATGCTCGCGCAACCCTATCGACTCGACAAAGTAGGGTTCGTTGTCAAGAATTTCCTGAGGGGTGTGTCCCGAATATACTTTTATGAGCAACGACACGATGCCTTTCACTATGAGCGCATCGCTCTCGGCCTTGTAACAGACCTTGCCATCGACATATTCTGCATGCAGCCATACGCGGCTTTGACACCCTTCGATGAGGTTATTATCGGTTTTGTATTCATCGTCGAGCGGTTGCTGCTCGTTGCCAAGGTCAATGAGCAACTGGTATTTATCCAACCAATCGTCGAACGCATTGAATTCCTCTATTATATCCTCTTGTTTTTCCTTTATAGTCTTCATTTATTTCTCGTTATATATTACTGCAAGCACTGTCTGTCCCACTGCTTTCAGTGTTCCGGGTGATATCCACTCCATATTGTCGTTCATGGTGTGCCAATTTGCTCCAAAGCCGCTGCCACTCTCGACATCGTAATTTATTATGTCTATACAGGGTATGCGTGTAAATTTATTCACATATAAGTGGTCGTCGGTTATTACTCCTATCTCCTCGTTTACGAATATATCGCCATAGCCCAATTTTTCGGCTTTGCTCCATACTTTGTCTATTATGCCGCTTGCAAAATATTGTGATATGCCTTCGCGGTAGAATTTGGAGCCGGGAGCACCTACTATATCCAACAAAATTCCAAAGCGGGCGTTATAGTTTTCTTTGTGCGGTATGCGCGACCAATATTGCGAGCCCAATGCCCATGAATTTTCGGTGACATCGCTTTCCGAAGCATGTGTGCCGTAGTCCTCGGCGTCGAATAGTATGATGTCCACGCCAAGCTCGGTGGGTGTGGCCGACAGATGACGCGCCACTTCGAGCAACACGCCTACTCCGCTACCGCCGTCGTTGGCACCGGGGATGGGCTTGCGATGATTGGCAGGGTTGGCATCGGCATCGGCCCAAGGACGGGTGTCCCAATGGGCGCATAGCATTATTCGTTTCCTTTTTTGTGGCTGGAACTGTGCTATGATATTACGTGCCTGCAATTTCGTTCCTGTGTATGCCGTAAGCTCCATATGCTGTGCTATCACATCGGCTCCGTATGCACGCAAGGTGGCTTCGAGCCAATCGCCACACTCCTTGTGCGATTGCGTGTTTGGCACTCGCGGACCAAATGCCACCTGCTTATCGACAAAGCTATATGCGCTGTCGCCACTGAACGAGGGGACCACGACGGGCTGCTTGGATGCTTTCGCCGTATCGTTTGCGATAACGGGCTTGGCACCGCCGCCACACGACAACAGGCAACATGTTGCAAAAATTATATACGCAATGTATCTGCTCATGGCTGTTTATCTATTCAATTTCCACGTTGTACCCTCTTTTCCATCCTTTATTTCAAATCCCAATGCCGCGAGTTCGTTTCTTATTCTGTCGCTGGTGGCCCAATCCTTTGCTGCCTTTGCTGCCTGACGTTGCTCCAACAACATATCCACGACTTTGCCGTATGCCTCTTCGCGTGCATTTCCCGAGCCACGTTCCTCTTTCAGTCCTAAAATATCGAATGTGAACAAGTGGAACGTCTCTTTCAGTTCCGCAAGGTCGTCGGCCGATATTGTAGCTTTGCCATCGGCTATTTGGTTTATGGAGCGCGATGCGTCGAATAGCAACGAAATGACCTGTGCGGTGTTCATATCGTCGTTCATAGCCTCGTGGCATTTTTCACGCAATTTTGCGACATCGACGGTTGTTGCACCTGCCGACGGAATTGTGTTGAGCGTGTTCCACGCATCCATAAGACGCTGCAAGCCTTTTTCGGCTGCTTGCAATGCCTCGTTGCCAAAATCGACCGTACTGCGATAGTGTGCCTGCAAAATAAAGAAACGTATGGTCATTGGCGAGTAGGGCTGCTCCAACAATGGGTGTGAGCCACTGAAAAACTCGCTCAGATTTATGAAATTATTATATGACTTACCCATCTTCTGCCCGTTGATGGTAATCATATTATTGTGCATCCAATATTTCACAACGGGCTTGCCCATGGCTGCCACACCTTGTGCAATCTCGCACTCGTGGTGAGGGAACACAAGGTCCATGCCACCACCATGAATATCGAATTGCTCGCCCAGATATTTTCGTCCCATGGCTGTACACTCGCAGTGCCATCCGGGGAAACCGTTGCTCCACGGCGATGGCCAACGCATGATATGTTCGGGCTGGGCACATTTCCACAGTGCAAAATCGGCGGGGTTGCGTTTCTCGTTCTGTCCGTCGAGCTCGCGTGTGGTGTTCAGCACATCGTCAAGATTTCTACCCGATAGAACGCCGTAATTGTGCGCCTTGTCATATTTTGCCACATCGAAATAGACCGAACCCTCGCTCTCGTATGCAAAGCCATTATCCAGAATTTCCTTCACCAATTCTATTTGCTCTATTATATGTCCCGACGCATGCGGTTCAATGCTTGGTGGCAACACATTGAGCGCCTCCATTGCTTTGTGATAACGCAGGGTGTAATACTGAACAACCTCCATTGGTTCGAGCTGCTCCAATCGGGCTTTTTTTGCTATTTTGTCCTCGCCCTCGTCGGCATCGTGTTCCAAGTGGCCTACATCGGTTATATTACGCACGTAGCGCACCTTGTAGCCCAATTTTTGCAAATAGCGGAATAGCACGTCGAACGTAATAGCCGGACGGGCATGCCCCAAATGAGCATCGCCATAGACAGTAGGGCCACACACATACAGTCCGACGTTCGGAGCATGCAACGGTTCGAATATCTCTTTCTTACGCGTCAGCGTATTGTATATCATGAATTTATTTTCCATAGCTGTATAATGTTGTTTGTTTCGCATCCAAGATGCGAAGATACATATAAAAAACCGAAATATAAACATTTTCGGAGATTTCTTGATGCAAGCATCATGCAGCCTCGCTGCGACGCAGCCATTCTTGGCCAGCGCCGCAGCCCCCTGTTTCATCTGTAATCTTTGAGCAGCACTTGCAAATGTTGTCGGGTGAAGAATATTCGGCTTTTGACCGTACCCAAAGGCAAAGCGAGTTTTTCGGCTATCTCGCGATATTTAAACCCCGACAGGTGCATCATGAAAGGAATTCTGTACTCCTTGGGCAAGGCATTCACCACGCGGTATATCTCTTTTGTATCGTAATTATTCTCGGTCGTATAATTTTCAAATTCCTGCGACTGGTTCATGTGATACAGATTATCGGTACGATCGACAAAAGTTTGGTCGCGCACCACCTTGCGGTAGTTATTTATGAAAATATTACGCATTATGGTATATACCCATCCTTTGAAATTGGTGTCGGGCATATATTTGTCCATATTATCCAACGCTTTAAGTGACGTCTCCTGCAATAAATCGTTCGCCTCATCTCTGTCCGCTGTCAGTTTGTAAGCAAATCGTTGCAGTTCCGATTGCACTTCGAGCAGATCCTTCCTAAACTTTGCAGTGTCCAATTTTAGCTATATTTATAATTCTTCGATAGAATATAAACAGCCAAGAAATATGTTTTGTTTATAGCTGCTATCATTTTTTTTGTCAGCAGCTGTGTAAATTTATGTCGCCGGCTTGTATAAGACAATTATTTTAGAAATTTAAGCCTTTTCTTAATCGCTGTAATAGACTCTTTTTATGCGAGTGGAAACCGACGTCAGTATTTCATAGGGAATAGTATCTATCCATTCGGCCAGCTTGGTGACAGGCAAATTTGTTCCGAAGATTTCTACCTCGTCGCCCTCTTTGCAGTCGATGTCGGTGACATCGACCATACATACATCCATACATATATTACCTACATAGGGGGCTTTTTTCCCATTTATCATGCAATAGCCGTTACCATTGCCGAATTTTCTATTCAACCCATCGGCATAGCCTATGGGCAAGGCTGCTATGCGCGAAGAACGTGTCAGCACCCCTTTACGGCTGTACCCCACCGTCTCGTCGGCATCGACGTCGTGTATTTGCAGAATTATTGTCTTCAACGTGGATATTGGGTGCAATGTGGCATCATCTGCTATGGGCGATATGCCATACAGACCTATTCCAAGACGCACCATGTCGTATTGAACATTCAAGAAGCGTTCGGCACCGGCGCTGTTGCATATATGTCGTAATATATGGTGTGTGAATGCCGATTGCAGTATCTGCGAGGCCTGTTCGAAGCGTTCCACTTGTACTTTGCTGAATTGGTCGAACGACGGGGAGTCGCTGCCCACAAAATGAGAAAAAACCGAGCGTGGAGTCAGCGCGTGTTGCTGTTTCAGTTCGGCAACAAGCTGTGGCATCTCGTGCGGCATAAAGCCAAGTCGATGCATGCCCGTATCTATTTTTATATGTATAGGGTAGTCGGTTATGCCCTCGCGTTCTGCCGCCTGAACAAGCATGCGCAACATGCCAAAGCTATATACTTCGGGCTCTAATTTATTGGAAAACAGGGTGCGGAACGAACTTGGCTCGGGGTTCATAACCATGATACCGGTGGTTATACCTTGGCTGCGTAGCTCGGCTCCTTCGTCGGCAACGGCAACGGCAAGATACTCTACCTTACATTCTTGCAATGTGCGAGCCACTTCGAGTGCACCCGCACCATAGGCCGAGGCCTTCACCATGCACACCGTTTTTGTGTCGGCAGCCAGATTGTTTCTGTAACGGTTCAGATTATCGCGTAAGGCAGTCAGGTTCACTTCGAGTATGGTCTGATGAACTTTTTTCTCCAACGCCTCGGCTATTCTCTCGAACTGCAACGAGCGCGAGCCTTTTATGAGTATTGCCCTGTTGCGCATTTCGGCAACCAGCGGGGAACGAAGAAAACTGTCGGTATCGGGGAAAAAATCACATTCTATTCCTATTTTGGTAAATCGTGCCGACTCGGAACAGATATCCTCGCCTATGCCTATGAGTTTTTCCACACCGCGTTTCTCGACATACTGCGCCACGGTGCGATAGAGCGAACGCAGTGTCAAGCCTGTCTGTTTTATATCGCCAAGGATGAGCGTGCGACCAAGGTGCGACTGCGTGCGACAACGACGCTCCATGAAATCAAGAGCGATGTCGAGCGATACTATATCGGAGTTATAGCTATCATTTATGAGCATACAGCCATTTGCACCCTCTTTTACTTCGAGACGCATTGCAACGGGCTCCAACTGCGCCATGCGTTCCGATATTACCTGCGGTGGAACCATCAGATACAAGGCGGCGGCAAGACAATTTATAGAGTCCTCGATGGAGGCATCGTCAAGGAACGGGATGCGATAGCTGTTGTCGAACGACAGATAGCGATATTGTATGGTAGTGCCGCTGTCGTCCTTCTCGATGGAGCGAATATAAAGCGGACGTTCGGCATCCTTGCACGACCATGCAATGTCGCGCGTTCCCAGCATGGCCCTGTTCACACATGCCGACAGCATTTTGTTGTCGCCGTTGTATATAAGGACATCGCAATCCTTGAACAAGGATAGTTTTTCGAGGCATTTTTCTTGCTCGTTGTCGAAGTTTTCCTGATGCGCCCCACTTATATTTGTGAGTATGCCGACAGTGGGCATTATAATTTTTTGCAAATTATTCATTTCGAGTGGCTGCGATATACCTGCTTCGAAAATGCCAAGCGTGGTGTCGTTGTTAAGCATCCACACCGACAGGGGAACGCCTATTTGCGAATTATAGCTGCGGGGCGAACGTGTCACAATGTATTTTCCGGCGGTTATCTGATAGAGCCACTCCTTGACTATTGTTTTACCGTCGCTGCCCGTTATTCCCACTACCGGTATATTGAATTTTGAACGATGAAATGCCGCCAGCGATTGGAGTGCTTTGAGCGTGTCGGGCACCATGATGAAATTAGCCTCGGGCTGCCGGGCCATACATTCGGCATTGCTCACGACAAAATTACGGACACCGCGTTCGTATAGCTCATCAATGTATCTGTGGCCGTCGCCATGCTTGGTTACAATGGCAAAAAAAAGCGTCTCCTCGGGAAAACTAAGCGAACGACTGTCGGTGAGCAGACGCGATATTTTATTGTTTTCGCTGCCGCGTATTGCCGAAGTTTTTAGCATTTCGGCTATTTGTTCAATAGTATATTGCATTGTGTAATTTCGTTATCGAAGTCAAAATAAGGATATTTTTCTCGAAGTTCCTCTATTTTTAACAATATTTTGCCAATAAATTCATGATATTCACAGGAATCGACATTAAAAGGACGATGCGCCAATGCGCGTCGCACATCGGCAACCCTTTGATTTAGATTTATTGTCTGCTGCGAGAAATAGCACTTGGAAAAACACTCCCATAGATAATCGACGGCAACCTCGGAGGGGTGCACCATGTCGCGGGCATAGTAACGATAATCGCGTAGCTCGTCAATAAGTATCTCGTAGGATGGAAAATAGTGCGTGGCATGGGGGAAAAGACGTCGCAGTTCCTCTATGGCAAGCAGCAATGTCGCTTTACTCAGCTGATTGTCGTGCGCTCCGTCGCGCAAATGACGTATGGGGCTTACGGTAAACAGGATTTTCATTCCGGGATGCAACGACAGGAGTTCTTTCAGCAGCGGCTGCATGGCATCCGTTATCTCCTTCACCGACAACAGCGTGCGCGTAAACATTTTTTGTGGCAATTTATGACAGTTACCCACCACCGCCCCACCATCGGCCAGACGATAGACGTAAGCAGTACCAAAAGTAAGTATCATAAGCTCGCATTTTTCCAGATTTTTCTTGGCCGACAGCAAGCGGGCATTAACAACCCCGATTAGCTCGTCCTTGGTGCAACGCGAGAAATCGCCATGATGCAAAAGACTATGCCACAAGCCATTATGAAACACCACCTCGGGCGACGCATTGTCAAACACCCTGCCATTTGCAATGCGCTTCAACGCAGTCGCTATGGACAATGGGTTATACATAATACCAAACGGATTAACATCGGCACAGAATTTATTATCGAGCAAAAACTGCCCCATATTTTGAGCAAAGCAAGAACCCATGAGCATCATCGGTGTAGCATGCGATATGTCGAGCTCGTGCAACGGCAAATCCACTTCGGTTGTAAAACGCATATACTTTTTTGTTTATATTATTGCGCGAAGATAATGCAAAATAGCGAAAATAGCCACTTTATTGAGCATCAAGAAACAAAATAACAAGAAAGAGAGTACATGCACACAAAAAAGGGGGAAGCGAAAGCAAACCGTTTCGTCGCGAAACACCGCGCCCCTGCCAACAGAAAAATCAAAAGCAATAATATGTTTTCCTCATCGCCGCAGACAAAGAATGTAAATTCAAACAGAGCCATACTCGGCAGTCCATTGCAAATTTCTGAATATTTTTTGATTATTTTTAGCGTTTGTATTATCTTCGCCGAATATTCAGAAGAGAAACGTTAAATATGGGAGTAGAAAACCACACTTCACTATTAAACAACATAAATTCACCTGCCGACCTAAGAAAGTTAAAGGAGGAGCAACTGCCGCAAGTTTGTGCCGAACTGCGAAACTTCATAATTGAATCGTTGTCACAGAACCCCGGACATTTTGCGTCGAGCCTTGGTACAGTGGAGCTTACCGTTGCATTGCACTATGTGTTCGACACACCCACAGACAAGGTTGTTTGGGATGTTGGACACCAAGCATACGGACATAAAATTATAACAGGGCGTCGCGAGCGTTTCCACACGAACAGGAAATTGGGTGGATTGAAGCCTTTCCCCTCGCCCGACGAGAGCGAATACGACGCATTTGTAGCCGGGCATGCCTCGAACTCCATTTCGGCGGCATTGGGGCTTGCCGTAGCAGCCGAGAAACTGCAACGCGATGAAAAAATAGTTGCCGTTATCGGCGACGGTGCCATGAGCGGCGGACTTGCCTTCGAAGGGTTAAACAACGTATCGTCCACCCCTAACAATCTGCTTATAATACTCAACGACAACAACATGTCGATTGACAAAAGCGTAGGTGGAATGAGCCAACTGCTCATATCCATGCACTCATCGCACCTGTATAACAAGATACGCTACAAGACAGCACGCATGCTCACCAAAATAGGCCTGCTGAACCAACAACGCGCAAAGAGCCTCACCCGTTTCAACAACGGATTGAAGGCCATGCTGTTCAAGCAGCAAAACATTTTCGAGGGTATGTGCACACGATATTTCGGCCCCATAGACGGGCACGACGTTCGCGAGCTGGTACGCATGCTGAAACTTGTAAAGGATATGCGTGGGCCCAAGATGCTGCACATACACACCATAAAAGGCAAAGGCTACAAGCCTGCCGAAAAAAATGCCACCCTATGGCATCAGCCCGGCCTATTCGACGCCGAGACAGGCGAAAGAATTGTCAGCAACGACAAAGTGCCACGCTTTCAGGATGTATTTGGCGAGACACTGTTGGAGATAGCGCAGCAGAACCCCAATGTAGTGGGCATAACACCCGCCATGCCCTCGGGATGCTCCATGAACATCCTTGGCAAGGAGATGCCCGACAGATTTTTCGACGTTGGAATAGCCGAGGGGCACGCTGTGACCTTCGCGGCAGGATTGGCAAAAGGCGGAGCCATGCCATTCTGCAATATCTATTCATCGTTCATGCAACGCGGCTACGACAACATAATACACGATGCGGCACTGCAACGTGTGAACATGGTACTATGCTTGGACCGCGCAGGAATAGTAGGCGAGGATGGCCCCACCCATCACGGAGCCTTCGACCTTGCATGCCTGCGTCCCATCCCCAATATAACAATAGCATCGCCCTACGACGAACACGAATTGCGTCGCCTCATGTACACCGCACAACAACCTGACATGGGCACATTTGTCATACGCTACCCACGTGGCAAAGGCTCGCTAAGCGACTGGCGCTGCCCGTTGGAAAAAATAGAAGTAGGCAAAGGACGCTGCATTAAGGATGGAGACGACATAGCCCTGCTGACATTGGGCCCCATAGGCAAGAAAATGCAACGCGTGGTAGAGCAAGCAAGCGAGCAAGGCATAAGCGTAGCCCACTACGACATGCGTTTCCTGAAACCCATAGACCAAGAAATATTACATGCAATAGGCAAAAAATTCAACAAAATTGTTACGATAGAAGATGCCTGCGTCACCGGCGGTTTAGGTTCGGCAGTTGTAGAATTCATGGCTGCCAACGACTACACCCCCACAATACGTTGCATAGGCATACCCGATAAATTTGTCGAACACGGTACCACCGACGAACTGTACAAAATATGCGGAATGGACAGCGACACCGTACTCGACACCATTGTGAAACTGAAATAGTTTTATATGAAAATTGTAATTGCCGGCGCAGGTGCAGTTGGCACTCACCTCGCCAAAATGCTATCCGAGGAGAACGAGAATGTTATCCTCATGGACGAACAAAAAGAACGACTTGGCAAAATGGAGTCGCAGTTCGACTTAAAGGCAATTGTAGGCAACCCCACACGCATAAGCGACCTTGAAAACGCCAATGTCGATTCAGCCGACCTTTTTGTAGCCGTCACCCCCGACGAAAGCACCAATATAACAGCCTGCATACTTGCGCACTATTTAGGAGCCAAAAAGACCATAGCCCGAATAGATAATTACGAATACCTGCAACCCAAGAACAAAAGCTATTTCGAGTCGCTTGGCGTGAACTCGCTCATATACCCCGAGCAATTAGCCGCCGAGGAGATAGCCACCAGCATAAAACACAGCTGGATGCGTCAGATGCTCGAATTTGGCAACGGTGCCTTGGTGATGATAGGCGTCAAGATAAGAGCAAACTCCTCTATTCTGAATAAGCCATTCAAGGATCTATCGCGCGACATCCCCTACCACATAGTGGCACTGCAACGCGGCGACATCACCATAATACCGCGAGGCAACGACGTCATAGAACCCGACGACCTTGTCTGTTTCATGACGACAAAGGAGCAGATACCCCATATACGCAAAATCTGTGGCAAAGAGAAATATGCCGAGGTACGCAGCCTCATCATCATGGGCGGCAGTCGCATAGCAGTACGCACCACCAAGCTCATCCCCTCGAACATGCAGGTGAAAATAATAGAGAGCGACATGGAACGCTGTCGTCGATTGATAGAATTGGTCGATGACAGAGTGATGGTCATTAACGGCGATGCCCGCGACCCCGAGCTGCTGATAAGCGAAGGCATAGACCACACCGACGCATTTATAGCCCTCAGCGACAATTCCGAGACAAACATATTGGCATGCCTGTCGGCAAAACGTTCCGGAGTATATCGCACAGTAGCCGAAATTGAAAACATAGATTATATATCAATGGCCGAGAGCATGGATATTGGCTCTGTTATAAACAAAAAGAAATTAGCAGCAAGCACAATATTCCAGATGATGCTCAATACCGATGTGTCGAGCGTAAAATGCCTCACATTCATACAAGCCGTTGTGGCCGAATTCCCCGTGAACGAAGGAGCACCCATAACGCGCAAGCCTGTTAAGGATTTAGGATTGCCACAAGGCGCAAACATAGGCGGTCTCATACGCAACGGCGAGGGTTTGAGAGTAAGCGGAAACACCATGATACAGGCCGACGACCACGTCATAATATTCTGTTTGGAACATGTATTGAAAAAATTAGAAAAATATTTCAGCTGATGTTTCATCCCAATGTCATACTTAGAATAATAGGACTGCTGCTGCAATTAGAAGCATTGTTCCTCTCGGGCAGCGTGTTTGTTTCGCTCTATTACAACGACAACATGCTCATGCCCTACCTATATACAATTGCCACGCTCATAACGTGCGGCCTCCTTTGCACCTATTTAGGACGCAGCAAGGAGCGCAACATATCGCGCAAGGACGGCTATATTGTGGTTACGTTGTGTTGGGTCATATTCTCGGTGTTTGGCGCAATGCCCTACTACATAAGCGGTTACCTGCCAAATATCACCGACGCCTTTTTCGAGACCATGGCAGGGTTCACCACCACCGGAGCATCGGTAGTGGGCAATCTTGACGACCTTCCTCGCAGCCTTGTCTTTTGGCGCATAATGACACAATGGGTAGGCGGTCTGGGTATAGTCTTTTTCACAGTGGCGGTACTGCCCATATTCGGGCTTGGCGACATACATCTGTTTGCAGCAGAAACCATAGGCATAGCCCGCGCCAAGCTACACCCCAGAATATCTGTCACCGCCCGTTGGATACTCACCATATACGTCTGCCTCACCATATTGGAAGCAATCTGCTTGAAATTGGCAGGAATGGGCTATTTCGATGCAATATGCCATGCCATGTCCACGCTATCCACAGGAGGCATATCCACAAAAAGCGGTGGTATAGCCGCATTTAATTCACCGCTCATAGAATACATAACAATAGTGTTCATGATAATGGGAGGAACAAGTTTCTCGTTGCTTTATCTGGCAATTTTCAAACAAAGGGCAGGCGAGTTGTTCCGCGACCCCGAGTTCAAGGCATACACAAGAATGATAGCAATCTTCACCCTTGCGATATGCGTCGGGCTGTTCCTTACCGAGAGCATGAATACAGAAGAGACTTTCCGCACAGCCCTGTTCCAAGTGACCTCGGTGATAACAACCACCGGTTTCTCCACTGTAAACTACTCGCACTGGACACCGGTATTGTGGCTTTTGCTTAGCGCGGCCATGTTTGTGGGAGCATGCTCGGGCTCCACCACCGGTGCCATGAAAAGCATCAGGGTGGCAATCTTGGGACGTGTCATGAGCAATGAATTTAAAAAGATAGTACACCCCAACGCGGTTATCCCCGTAAGAATGGGAGGACGAATAATTTCAGACCAGATACAATCGGCCATAATGGCATTCACACTATTATACGTAGGTATGGTAATAGTAGGAATATTTATAAATATGTGTTTCGGATTGAACTTGGTGGATGCCTATGGCCTTTCGCTGTCGAGCGTGAGCAATGTAGGTCCGGGACTTGGCAATTACAGTTCGCCGAACGCCATGGCCACACTGCCAACGGTTCTCAAATGGTTCTACTGTTTTCAGATGTTAGTAGGTCGTTTGGAATTTTTTGCGGTGTTGTTGCTTTTCACTCCTGTTTTCTGGAAACGACAGTAGCAGCATCCTTCTCCATCGACGCCAACAACGCCTCGACATCCCTTTTGAGCCATTTATAGGGATTAGACTCCTTGTAATTGGTGTTTTTATGCAGCATGAGCGTGACATCGCATTGACTATGCCGGTACGACGATAATTCGTTATTATACTGTTGTCTGTGGCATGCCAGACTCTGTATCTCGGTTTCGCGCTTGTTGCGCAGATAACGACACACGGGGATGAGTATTCGCAACACCACGCTATCCATTATATGATGCCCTTGTATGTACAGATAAGTCTCGTCCTCGGTTATCCCCATGGCGCGAAACTCGTTTTTCAGTTGTTCATATTCGGGCAACAGTTCCTTTAAATGACGATTTAGCATTGCCACCTGATGATTTACCCTGTTTGCCAAATTTTTCAACGAAATCTCGGGATTGGATATATTGAACGACGTTATGCGCACTATCTCGCAAAAACGCTGCATGGTAAGGGTTCTAAGGTCGTGCTTGCGGTATAGCAGGATGTTCCACACGAACAGGGGATAGCATATTCGGGAGTATAGTGTCATGAATGCCACAAAGTCAATGACATCTATGTCGTTGAGCGTGCTTTGCACACACACGCGTTTAAGGCCGTCGGCATAGCATTTAAGATTTTCTATGGCGTAGGCATAGGTGTGGAGTATATATTTGTTTCCTATAAGTTGTCGCGATGTCTCGGTGGTTCCTTGCAACAGGTAATCGTAGTCGCTGTCAACGCACGCTATCATGTTCTGCCCAACGCCCTTGCCAAGCATGTTCATCATGGCGCGTTTTTTGCCTTTTGTAAGGCTGCGACGCGCCGGCAGCAACACCTCGAAATGGAATTTGTCGTTCTCGTACTCATCGAACACCGAACGCCAGAACGATATATCCTCGTAGCTCTCCACATAGGCCACAATTCGTGTCTTGGCCTTTTTGGGACGCAGAGCATTTGCCGCAGCCAAGAATTTCGAGTTCAGGTATTCGGTAAATTTCTTCATTTGTATTTGGAGACTGATTAAAATTCTAAAATTATATTCTTGCAGAAACCGTTTGTTTCGCCATTTTTCGCATTCAAGAATATTCGCCGTTTTTGCGGCTGCATAGCCCGCAGCGCGTCGTTATATCATTGCGATATATCCTCTATCTCGGTTACCGAGTCTAACCAGCCATCCATTATTATTGCCGGCGAGTGCGTACATAGTATTATCTGTGCATTTGGGTTGAGCGAGCGTACTATGGATATAAGACGCTGCTGCCACTCTATGTGCAACGATATTTCGGGCTCGTCCATGAATATGACCGAGGGGCGGCACTCCTGTACCAGAGCGGTGAGCATTATCACCAACAGCTGTTTTTCGCCCGAGGATAGCAAGTAGGGCGATAATCGTTCACCGTATTGGTTGAAATAGATTTCGTTGCTCTCGCGCATTATGGTTTTTGCAGTTGGGGCAAACAATTCATCCACAAGGTCTTGGAACATTTTTTTTGGTTTTGTCAGTTCCGTTGCCAGACGCTGGTCGTCGGGGTTGCCCGAAGTAAGCAACGCTATAATCCTATTGCCCACATTCACTTGGTAGTTCAGATAGCGGCGTTGCAGATTATATAATTGCCAATCGAGTTCGGTGCGTATCTCCACCCCCGAAATTTTTTCAAGCATATCGCTGCTGAGCACCGGACGGTCTATACTGCTGATGACATCAAAATGTATCATCGAGGCATCCTCGGGGTAGAACGTAATGTGGACACCCTGCTCGGGATTTCGCGTCACAAGCCCGTCGCGCATCACTTTCAGATGGGCTGCCGAACGGTTTATAATGGTACTCTTGCCCACGCCGTTGCTACCGCTGAGTATATTGACATCGGGACGTAATTCCCAATATATATGCTTACGATTGCTCCACAGCGAGTCAATTTCGATGCTTTTAATATACTGCGCCCTCTTCTCCATAACAGATTTTGTTTTTTTGTTTCAACCAGACAAAAACTTGCACGTAGCAGCCAAATGACAAATTTCACCGTCTGCGTTGCACAGTTCATTTTTTGCAAAAATAGTATTTTGAATTACTAACACAAATGAAGATTATTAAATTAATGTGAAATTTATATTTTTTGACACAACAATAAGCAAAATTATTTTTATTTTCGCAATATAAACATAAACAAGAGCAATTATGGTACGTATATTTTGCAAGAACAACGGAGAGAGCAAGCAATTTAAGTCGGGAGTATCGCTGAAAGAAATCTACGAAGGATTTAATCTTGAAATGCCATACGATATTGTTGCAGCGCGTGTAAACAACGAGGTTATGGGACTGACATTCCGTATCTATCGCAACAAGGATGTAGAATTCCTCGACATAACATCGCAGGACGGCATAAGGGTATATGTACATTCGCTCACATTCGTCATGATGAAAGCCATGCACGAACTATTCCCCGACAGGGTTATAAGGCTCGAAAATCCCATATCGAACGGATACTACTGTCGCATGGAGACCGAACTAACCGAAAAAGAGGTCGATGATGTTCGCGAGGCCATGCACAATATCATAAAACGCGACATCCATTTCCGACGCATAGAATGTCACACAGCCGAAGCCATAGAAATATTCTCCAAGATAGGCCGCACCGACAAAGTACGCCTGTTAGAGACATACGACTCGCTATACGCAAGCTACTACGTACTTGAAGACTACATAGACTACTACTATGGCGGTCTGTTGCCAAGCACCGGATACATAAAACTTTTTGAAATAGAAAAATTTGGCGAGGGAATACTGCTGCGCATCCCCGACCGCGAGCATCCCATGTCACTCGAAGACAAAGTGCCACAGGAGAAGCTCCAAGAGCGCTTTACCGAGCGTCTGCGTTGGCACCAGATTATGGGCGTTGAGACTATTGGCGATTTTAACAAAGCCATCATAAACGGGTATGGAATAGACCTTGTAAACGTGTCCGAGGCGTTGCAAGAGAAACGCATCGCCTATATTGCCGACGAAATTCACAAACGCGGTTCCAGAGTAGTGCTCATAGCCGGGCCTTCGTCCTCGGGCAAGACCACCACAAGCAAACGACTGAGCGTGCATCTGATGGCATGCGGACTTAAACCCTATGCCATATCGCTCGACGACTATTTTTTGAACCGCACCGACACCCCGCGCAAGGAGAACGGCGACTATGATTTTGAGTCGATATACTCCATCGACCTACCCTATTTCAACGAATCGCTAAACAGAATACTCGCAGGCGACGAAGTGGAACTGCCACGATATAATTTCCAAACAGGCGAGCGCGAATTCACCGGCAAAACGCTGAAACTGACCCCTCAGATGGTGCTTGTCATAGAGGGAACGCATGGCCTCAACCCCATGCTCACCGCACAGATACCCGAGGAAGAAAAATTCCGCGTATATGTGTCGGCGTTGACATCCATAAAACTCGACTACCACAACTACATAGCCACGTCGGACAACCGACTGTTACGTCGCATGCTACGCGACTATAAATACCGAGGATATTCGGCAATAGAGACCATACGACGCTGGCCCGATGTCCGCGAGGGAGAGGAAAAATGGATATTCCCCTACCAAGAAAACGCCGATGTCATGTTCAACTCGGCACTGCTGTACGAATTGGCTGTGCTGCGTCCCCACGTCGAGCCACTGCTGCGCCGAGTGCCACAGAATATCGAAGAATATGCCGTAGCACGACGACTTTTGAAAGTATTGGAATATATAGTACCTTTGCAAGACAAAGAACTCCCCCCCACCTCGCTCATTCGCGAATTTTTGGGAGGCAGCAGTTTCACATATTAAGAAACCGCGATAAAATTAAATTCGTGATTGTTCGAGGACTATTTTTATAATAAATGTAGAAGTTTTTTAAATTTTTATATGGCAAAAAACTCGCTCATACATACGCAGACACAGACACAGGTTCAAACGCAAACGCTATCGCCGCAACAAGTGATGGTGGCAAGGATGCTTGAACTAACCGCCATTGAAATGGAGGACAAAATTCGCAGCGAAATTATAGAAAACCCCGCATTGGAGCAGATAGAACCCGAGAACAACCACATAGAAGAGCAAGAAGCCCTTAACGACTATGCCGCCGAGACAGCAAACTCGGCCGACGACTATCGCAACGAAGACGACATTCCCGATTACAACGGTTGGGAATACCATTCGTATAGCGAAAAAGCCGAGGACATACCGGTGTCGGCAGCAACCTCGTTTGGCGAAACGCTGTTGGAACAGTTACGCGAGCTCACCCTCGACGAAAAAGAGCAAGCCATAGGAGAATATATAATAGGCTCGCTCGACGACGACGGGCTGTTGCACAAACCCCTTTCCGAGATAGAAGACGAGCTGATAATATACCACGGCATAGACACAAACGAAGAATTCATAATGCGCATACTCCGCATGATACAAACGTTCGACCCGCCGGGGATAGGAGCACGCTCATTGAAGGAGTGCTTGCAGCTGCAATTACGACGTATGGGACACGATGAGACATCGTTACACATGCGTCTGCTTACCAACTACTACGACGAGTTCACACACAAACGTTGGGACAACCTGCCCAACAGACTCAACGTCAGCGAAGAGACACTGAAAGAGGCCATAGCCGACATAGCCCGCCTAAATCCGCGTCCGGGTGCCGCCATGAGCGAAAGCCTCGGCTACAACAGACAACAGATAATACCCGATTTTGTAGCCGAAATAAACGGCGAGCAGATAAGCATACAACTGAACAACATGTTCATCCCCGAGCTGCGCGTAAGCAACGACTACTGCAACATGCTCGACGAACAGCTGAAAAGCGGCACCGCCGAACATAAAGCAGCAGCCCAATTCCTGAAACAAAAAATAGAAGCCGCCCGCGGGTTCATAAGCGCCATTAAACAACGCGAACAAACCCTGTTGGAAACCATGTACGGCATAGCACAATGGCAAAAAGAATTCATACTTAGCGGCGGCGACGAGACACTGCTGAAACCCATGATATTGGAGGACATAGCAAAACTCACAGGCTACGACATATCCACAGTGTCACGCGTCAGCAACAGCAAATACATACAATTGCCATGGGGCATATTCCCGCTTAAATATTTCTTCAACGACGCGGTAACAACCGCCGACGGCCGCGAACGTTCCATACGCGAGCTATACCAATGCCTGCAAGAACTAATAGATGCCGAGGACAAGGAAAACCCACTTACCGATACCGAGCTGACCGAAAAACTAAAAGAACAAGGGTTCACCACGGCTCGTCGCACAGTAGCAAAATATCGCGAGCATCTGCGCATACCCGTTGCAAGGTTGCGCAAGGAATAAAAAACAGAAACAGATGAAACTATTATCGGTCATTTTGAGCATACTCACAATACATTGCATGCACATAGCACTGCCCTACATAGGCAAAGGCTTCTGCACCCCATAAAGGAGCACCCGAAACAACGACAACAAGAGCGCAACAATACTTTTTTGAGCTAAACAACGTTTAATATTTGTTGTTTAAGAAAATAGCTATAAATTTGCGATAGAAGATAACAAAACAAACATTTTAGGTAAGGATATGGCAAAGCAACATATAACACTCGAAGAGGTAAAAGAGGACCTTAGATACCTGCGATTGTTGGCACGCGATTTCCCAACGGTGTCAAGCGTCACAACCGAGATTATAAACCTCGAAGCAATATTACACCTGCCCAAGCCCACCGAGCATTTTCTGGCCGACCTTCATGGCGAACACGAAGCACTCCAACATGTGTTGCGCAACGCATCGGGCAATATAAAACGTAAGGTAAACGAGCTCTTTGGCGACAGCATCACCGACGAAGAGAAAAAAGACCTTTGCACACTCATATACTACCCCGAGGAGAAACTGAAACTCGTTCGTCAGTCGGGTGCCGACATAGCCGACTACTACTCGACATCGCTCAACAGACTCATCATAGTATGTCGCGACGTATCGTCGAAATACACACGCTCCAAAGTGCGCAAGAGCCTCCCCGAGGAGTACGCCTACATTATCGAGGAGCTCATGCACGAATCCAACGACTACCACAACAAACAGGCCTATTTCAATGTAATCATCGAAACCATCATAGGGACAGGGCGTGCCGAGCATTTCATAACCGCGCTATGCTACCTTATACAGCGTCTGGTCATAGACCGCCTGCACATTCTGGGCGACATATTCGACCGAGGCCCCGGTGCCCATCACATAATGGACACGCTGTGCAACTACCACCACTTGGACATCACATGGGGCAACCACGATGTGCTATGGATGGGAGCCGCAGCCGGAAACACATGCTGCATTGCAAGCGTTTTGCGTCTGTCGTTGCGCGATGCCAACACCACCACATTGGAGGATGGCTATGCCATAAACATGGTGCCGCTGGCCACATTCGCCATGGAAGAATATGCCGACGACCCATGCGAAATATATTATCCGCGCGTCGATGAGGAACGCACAAACTTCACCGACAAGGATGTGCGACTCATAGCCCAAATGCACAAAGCCGTTTCGGTCATTGAGTTCAAGCTATCGGGACAGATAGCCATGGCGCACCCCGAATGGGGCATGAACGACCGCTGCCTCATGGAATTTATCGACAAGGAAAAAGGAGTCATAACCATCGACGGCAAGGAATACGAACTGAAAGACAAGCTATGGCCCACGCTGGACCCTGCAAACCCCTACGCATTAACCCCCGAGGAGAACGACCTTATGGAACGCCTGCGTCACTCGTTCATGCGAAGCGAACGCCTGCAAAATCACGTTAATTGTCTGCTGATGCGTGGAGGAATGTACGTCATATACAATTCGAACCTGATGTTCCACGCTGCCGTCCCCATAAACGAAGATGGCTCCATGCGCGAGGTCACATTCGAAGGAACCCCCGTCAAAGGCAAGGAACTGATGAAAAAAGTAGAGCGCATAGCCCGCTCCGCATTCGACAACGACATTGACGCCGGCGAACGCGCCAAAGCAGCCGACTTTTTCTGGTATCTGTGGTGCGGCCCCGAGTCGCCGCTCTTTGGAAAAGCCCGAATGGCAACCTTCGAGCGTTACCTGCTCGACGACAAAGAGGTACAGAAAGAGCCCAAAGGATGGTACTACATATTGCGCGACAACCCCGAGGTGTGCGAACGCATATTAGACGAGTTCGGCGTAAAAGGCGAACACCGCCATATAATAAACGGACACGTTCCCGTGCGCGTGGGCAAGGGCGAGACCCCCATAAAAGCCAATGGCAAGCTCATGGTTATAGACGGCGGTTTCTCGCGCATATATCACAACCGCACCGGCATAGCCGGCTACACATTGGTCTATCACAGTCGCGGTTTCGAGCTTGTACAACATGCCCCCTTTACCTCCACCGAAGAGGCCATAATAAACGGTACCGACATCCAAAGCACCACACAAATAGTCGAGATGATGGGCCGTCGCGAAAAAGTACGCGACACCGACATAGGCCGCGGCATCATGGTGAAGATAGCCGACCTTGAACGTCTGCTCACAGCCTATCGCAAAGGCATAATAAAAGAACGTCCATAGTAAACAAACAAATACACACCAAAATAAGATGAAAGCAATAGTAAGCGTAATAATGGGAAGCACATCGGACCTTCCCGTAATGAAAAAAGCCACCGATTTTCTTAACGAAATGCAAATACCGTTCGAGGTAAACGCACTGTCGGCACACCGCACCCCCGAAGCAGTCGAAGAATTTGCAAAGGGAGCAAAGGAGCGCGGAGTGAAAATAATTATAGCAGCAGCAGGCATGGCAGCCCACCTGCCCGGAGTGATAGCGGCAAGCACCACGCTCCCCGTGATAGGCGTGCCCATCAACAGCACCCTCGATGGCATGGACGCCCTGCTGGCCATTGTACAAATGCCTCCCGGAATACCCGTTGCCACAGTGGGCATAAACGCTTCGCTCAACGCCGCCATTCTGGCAGCACAAATGCTATCCTTGGGCGATGCCGAGCTGGCAAGCCGTATGGCCCGCTACAAGGACAACCTTAAAAAGAAAATAGAAAAAGCAAACGAGGAGCTTAAAGAGCTTAGCTATGAGTACAAAACAAACTAATATCGACCTGTTCAACTACAACCGTCGCCCCACAGTGACGGTTCATGTAGGCAACACCGAGATAGGTTGCAGCCACCCTGTCCGAGTGCAATCCATGACGAACACATCGACCATGGACACCCAAGGCAGTGTCGAACAGATAGAACGCATAGTAGAACAAGGCGGCGAGCTGGTGCGGCTAACCACCCAAGGCAGTCGCGAAGCCATCAACATGGGACAGATAAAAAGCCTGCTGCAAGCCCATGGAGTGCAAGTGCCGCTTGTAGCCGACGTACATTTCAACGCCTCGGTAGCCGACGTTGCCGCACAATATGCCGACAAGGTACGTGTAAACCCCGGCAACTATGTTGACACCGCCCGTACATTCAAACACATAGAATATACCGACGAAGAGTATGCCGACGAGCTTGTTCGCCTGCGCCAACGCTTCACATCGTTCCTCGACCTGTGTCGCAAGCAGGGCAAGGCCATACGTGTAGGCGTGAACCACGGCTCACTGTCGGACAGAATAATGAGTCGCTACGGCGACACCCCCGGCGGCGTAGTGGAGTCGTGCATGGAATTTCTGCGAATATGTCGCGACGAACACTTCGACAACGTGGTAGTATCCATAAAGACAAGCAACACCCCCATGATGGTAACCACCGTCCGCCTATTGGTGCAAACCATGAACGACGAAGGCATAGCCTATCCCCTGCACCTTGGAGTGACCGAAGCCGGCGATGCCGAAGACGGCCGCATAAAGAGCGCGGCAGGCATAGGAGCATTGTTGGCCGACGGAATAGGCGACACCGTGCGCGTGTCGCTTGCCGAGCCCCCCGAAAACGAGATACCGGTGGCAAAAGAACTTGTGGAATATATAGCCAAGCGTGCCGAACACAAAAAAATTACGGCACAGGCAGCGCAAGGGTTCTGCTACACAAACCCCACCCGACGACAAACAACAGCGGTGGAGTGCATAGGCGGCAACAATGTACCCGTCGTCATAGGAGCATGCAGCGACGCTGTCCCCGCCCCCGACTTTTTGGCAAACGGAAATGATATAACATACCAAGGTCGCAAAATAGACCATATAGGTATAAACGAGCTATGCGATGCCGCCTTGCCCCACAGTACATTGGTATCGCTCAGCTACGACGACCTCACCCCCGGGAACCTCGCAAAACTAAAACAGCAGGACAAAGCCATTGTAGTGGCACACAGCAACCACAGCAACCCTGTGGGCGAGCTTCGTGCGCTCATACACAGGCTCACTATCGAGGGTATCACCGCACCCGTTATTGTGCACAGCACATATAACGAGACAACCATAGAAAGCCTGCGCATAAAAGCAGCCGCCGACAACGGAGTATTGCTCATCGACGGCCTTGTCGATGGCCTGTGGATAGAGAACAGCGGCATTGCCCATGGCGACATCACCGCCCTTGCCTTCGGCATACTGCAAGCCACCCGCACACGCATAAGCAAGACCGAATATATAGCATGCCCCGGATGCGGTCGCACCATGTACGACCTGCAAGGCACGTTGGCACGTATAAAAGCAGCCACAGGCCACCTGAAAGGGCTCAAAATAGGCGTCATGGGATGTATAGTAAACGGCCCCGGCGAAATGGCCGATGCCGACTATGGCTATGTGGGAGCGGCAAGAGGCAAAGTAAGCCTGTACCGCAAAAAGGAGTGTGTCGAAAAGAACATACCCGAAGAAGAAGCAATAGAAAAACTGTTGCAATTAATAGAAAACGACAAACAGTGACACCACCCTAAATAAAAAATTGCCGAACTTTGTTCGGCAATTTTTTATATCATATACCAAGGAAAGCAAAATTCATTGTTAGCGGTTCGGGCAACATAAAAAACCCGCAGGAACGCTCAAAAAGCCCATGCAGCAGAGCATAGCGCACCCCAAGCTATTTATTCAGAATACGCTCATTGGCCTCGCACGCCGCAACAAATTCCCGCACAAAAAAATCATTCATAAAAACAGGCGGAGCATCGGCAAAAATACGTTCTATCTGCTTAGTCATCAAGGGATAAGGCAAAGTGCCACACAACAGACGGAACACACAAGGCCCCAAAGGAGTATTATAATTTTCTTTAATAAAATTCTCGACATAGGCATCCATGGCATCGCCCACACTTGCAATGGAATCGCGCACCACCGACGCCGCGCTTGCCGCAGTGTGCCCCTCCAAGATGAGCGAAGCCTCCCACCGTTCAATATCGGCCATGCGATACTCCAAGCGGTTTTTCTCGTCAATGAACAGCGACAACCTGTCGTTAAGCGGTGTCCCCGAAATCCTCACGTCGTTCACCGACATATCCACCGTAATATCACCCCGTTCTATTATTATGGGCACAACAGCCTCAGCGTCTATGAACAGCGAAGCCACAAACGACGAGTCGGCACTGCCCTGCATGGAAAAAGCGCCATGAATAATATCGCACGAGTCGAATGTAACCCAGCCCTCGGTGTTTTGTGTTTTAAGAAACACACGTGCTCCATCACGAAAATTATCGGTAGTACCTTTTAAAGAATATCCCCCATTGCACGACACAGTCAAGAACCATGTAAACAGAAGTAAATAAGCAAATTTCATATTGTCGGTGTTTTACATCGCGAATATAACACTAAAACAATATTTCCCGCAAACGAATTAATTTTATTTAGAAGTTATTTAAATTTATGTAGCCCAATTTTTTTATAGAGCCGAAATAGGCTGTTTCTTCCATTAAAAACAGCGGAACAAATGATATGGCTTCAAGTAAGAAAATATTTTTAGAAAATTAAATAGCTTCTTAGCTAATTATTGGAAAGTAATAACATTTTTGATGTATATTCGCAGAATATAAATGACAAACGGGTAATAAAACAAGCTACTATACATTATAGCACGATATATTTTTTTACGCGTTAAACGATTATTAAAAAACACAAATTATAAATTTATGAAAAGACACATCTTATCGCTACTTATCGCACTGACGATAGTACCCCTGCAAACATTCGCCGACGAGGGAATGTGGTTATTACAGCTCATGCGCAGCCAAAATTTAGAGGACCGCATGCGCCGGAGCGGCCTTGAAATATCGGCCGACGAGATATACTCGCCCAATGCCCCCTCGTTGAAGGATGCAATAGGCATATTCGGTCGCGGATGCACCGGCGAGATTGTTTCGCCAAACGGCCTTATATTCACCAACCACCACTGCGGTTACAGTTTCATACAGCAACTGAGCAGTGTCGAGCACAACTACCTTAAAGACGGTTTCTGGTCGCAAAGCTATGCCGAGGAGTTGCCATGCGAGAACATCAGTTTCACATTCGTCACAAGCATAAAGGATGTCACCGACGAGATAAACAGCCGCATAGCCGACGGCAGAATGACCGAGCAAGAGAGCTTTTCGCAAGGCACACTGAACAACATAGCCAAGGAGCTGTTCAACGCCGACAGCATCCAAGGCAAGCAATACCTCACCCCCGAGTTAAAGCCCTATTTCGAAGGCAACAAATACTACCTTGTATATTACAAGAAATATACTGACGTGCGCCTTGTGGCAACCCCGCCCTCGTCCATAGGTAAGTTCGGAGGCGAGACCGACAACTGGATGTGGCCCCGCCAGACAGGCGACTTCTCCATATTCCGCGTCTATGCCGATGCCGACGGCAACCCTGCCGCATACAGCAAGGAAAACAAGCCGCTAAGCACCCCTAAACACCTGAGCATATCGCTTGCAGGCTTAGAGCCCGGCGACTACTCCATGATAATGGGCTTCCCCGGCAGCACATCGCGTTTCCTCACAGGCGGCGAAGTAATCAGCCGCATGCGCAACAGCAACGACCCGCGCATAGCAGTGCGCGATGCAGCCCTTAAAATAATACGCGAGGAGCGCGAAAAGAGCGAAGCAGTGAGCATCCAATATGCCAACAAGATGGCAAGCATCAGCAACTATTGGAAGAACTCCATAGGCATGAACAAAGCCATTGTTGACAACAAGGTAGTCGAGAAAAAACTTGCCGGCGAGGCCAAATTCAAGGAATTTGCCCACAGCATAGGCAACACCGACTATGCCAACGTAGTGGACAAGATAAACGCCCTTGTCGAGGAGAACAGCCGCACCCTGTACCTAATGACGCTCACCCAAGAATTCATCATGAACATAGAATTCATCATGCGCAACCTGAGCGACGGCAACAAAAAATTATTGGACAACCCCAAAACCGCCGCCGAACAGTTCAAAGGCATATACGCATGGCTGCACAACCGCGACTACAACCACGACATAGACCGTCGCATAGCCAAGTCGGTGCTGCCCCTGTACGTATCGCTCACCACCGAGCAAGAACGTCCCGCCCTGCTCAACGAAATGAACAAAAAATACAAAGGCAACTGGGACAAATACATCGACTACGTTTACGACAACTCCATACTCAGCAACCAAAAGAACTTCGATAAGTTCATAAAGAAGCCAAGCATAAAGAAAATGGAGGAGGACCCCGCCATGCTTCTGCGCAATGCCGTTTTCGACACATACCTGAAATTAGCAGATGCCGAGGGAATATACGATGCAGCCATAAACCCACTGCACAAGACCTATCTTAAAGGCATCTTGGAAATGGCCGACGGCACACCCGTAGCCCCCGACGCCAACTTCACCATGCGCCTTACATACGGCAACGTAAAACAGTATCGCCCCCGCGACGGTGTCATCTACGACTACTACACCACACTGAAAGGCATCATGGAGAAGGAGGACCCCACCAACAGCGAGTTCATTGTGCCCGCACGCCTAAAAGAGCTATACCAAGCCAAGGACTACGGCCAATATGCCATGCCCAACGGCGAAATGCCCGTAGCCTTCCTCACCACCAACGACATCACCGGTGGCAACAGCGGTAGCGGCGTGCTTAACTCACGCGGCCAGCTCATAGGCCTTGCCTTCGACGGCAACTGGGAGTCGCTAAGTGGCGACATCACATTCGACAACGAATTGCAACGCTGCATAAACGTCGATATACGCTACGTGCTGTTCATCATCGACAAGTTCGGCGGTTGCACACGCCTCATCGACGAAATGACAATAGTACGATAAGCAAGAACAAACAAAAACATCATAAAAGGCTGTGGCGTGTGTGCCACAGCCTTTTATGATGCCCTAAAATATTACCGTAAGAAACAATATTCCTTTTCGAAGAGTATCGGTTATAGAAAATTTACTATCTTTGATATAAGCTATCGAAAATAGTACTGCACTCGCTGTAAAAAATATTGAAGTAAACTTCATATTTTTCGCTCGTTTGTTTTGTATCTTTGATGTAAACATCGAAGATAGTACTGCACTCGCTGTAAAAAATATTGAAGCAAACTTCATATTTTTCGCTCGTTTGTTACTATCTTTGCGGTGGTTCGCAAGGAGAAATATGCGAACTACAAAGCATATTTGTATAGGTCAGTATCTTAAATTCGCCAAAATTTCAGTTAGAAGACCGAAACAACCGATGCTCATACTGTTTGTATGTATGCAAGCAGCAAATTTCCATTTGTTGCCATTGTGTATATATCAACGGCGTGGGAGTATTGTTTCTTCATTGTTCATTCTAACAAGGCGTTTGGCGATGCCTAAGATACGTGAGCATAAGCAATAAATCTCACGTCTTTTTTTGTGCATTGCCCGTGGCTGCCATGCGTGGGATTATAGGCTTTAAATTATTAAAACCCTTTTATTAATTTAAATATATAATCTTATGAAACACAATTTAAAACAAGCATTGGCAACAGCGGCACTGCTGCTGTGCAGCATGGTGGCAATGGCACAAACAACCGCCACTGTGGATGGCATCACCTACGAATTTATTACAAAAGCAAAACTCGCTACGGTGGTAGCAAGTGAGAGTGGCAGTTATTCCGGCAATATTGTAATCCCCGAAATAGTGGAATACGACGGAGTGGCTTATAGCGTAACAGCAATAGGAGAAAATGCGTTCTATAAATGTTTCAGCCTTACAAGCGTAACAATACCTAATAGCGTTACTACAATAGGAGACAGAGCTTTCTATGGTTGCGACAGACTTACAAGCATAACAATACCAAATAGCGTTACTAAAATAGGAGAAGGTGCGTTTTGTTGCAGCAGCCTTACAAGCATGACCATACCAAATAGCGTTACTACAATAGAATACGGAACGTTCCAACTTTGCAGCGGCCTTACAAGCGTAACAATTCCCAATAGCGTTACCACAATAGGAAACGATGCGTTCTTTGCTTGTATTTAGAAACCCTAAACAACCAAAACTATTCAGAAATAACCAAACATAAACCTTTAATTATCAGTATATTCTATAATTTAACACTTTCAGGCTGCTTTTTGATGGTTCCCAAATTTCCACATATTTTTGATACATATT